>NZ_JAUCBZ010000015.1:2865000-3196250 GCF_034676545.1 Pararhodobacter sp. | reverse complement strand
TGCGCGCGGGTGATGTGGTGACCTTTGCGCAGGGCGACCGCGTTCGGGTCATCGAGATTTTGGCGCCTGGCACCCGTCGCGGACCGGCGACCGAGGCGCAGACTCTGTACCGCGACCTTCAGCCAGAACGCCCGGAAATCGAGCCCGGTACACCGGAGATGCGCAAGGGTGGTCGTCCGACCGGCAAGGCCCGGCGTGACTTTGATGCGGCGCGTGCGCGCATTGACGACTCTGCGACTTGAATGATGGGGCCAACGGGGTTAAGTCCGGCTTCAAGTCAACAGTCTCGAGCAATGCCATGACCTATGTCGTGATCGACAATTGTATCGCCTGCAAATACACCGACTGCGTCGAGGTATGCCCCGTGGATTGCTTCTACGAGGGTGAAAACATGCTGGTGATTCACCCGGATGAATGCATCGACTGCGGTGTGTGCGAGCCAGAGTGTCCTGCCGATGCAATTCGACCGGATACAGAGGCATCGATGGAAGCCTGGGTAGAGCTGAACCGGAAATATGCCGAGATCTGGCCTGTGATCACACTGCGCAAAGAGCCGTTGCCCGAGGCCACCGAGCGGGACGGTGAAACCGACAAGCTGACCAAGTACTTCTCGGAAGCGCCGGGCGAGGGCGACTGAGCCACCGACTTGGGCTGATCAGGGCCGCGCCGTGCCCGTGATTCACGCTGCCGTGCAGCGTATGGCGTGATTCTGAGCTTTGATTCGGGCCTTTTTTATGTTACATACTGTATTACAACATATAACTGCCCAGCATCCGCAGCGCTGCTCGCCTGTGGGATGTTTTTTTAGCGACTGAGACATGGATATGCGGGAACCCGGCGTTCTCCGCAGGGCCACTGTTGCTGGAATTCGGGCCTTCAGAGAAGGACGTGCCGCATGAGCAAAGCCCGTAAAGCCGAGTTTCGCCCCAATGATTTTGTTGTGTATCCCGCACATGGCGTTGGCAAGATTGTCTCGATCGAAGATCGCGAAATCGCCGGTATTGAGCTTGAGCTGTTTGTGATCTCGTTCGAGAAGGACAAGATGACGCTGCGGGTGCCGACCGACAAAGCCACATCGGTGGGGATGCGCGGTCTGTCATCGCCTGACACGGTGACGCGGGCTCTGGCCACGCTCAAGGGCAAGGCGCGGGTGAAGCGGGCCATGTGGTCGCGCCGCGCGCAGGAATACGAGCAAAAGATCAATTCGGGCGATCTGTTGTCGATTGCCGAAGTGGTGCGCGACCTGCACCGCACCGATGATCAGCGTGAGCAAAGCTACTCTGAGCGCCAGCTTTATGAGGCCGCACTGGAGCGCCTGACGCGCGAAGTGGCCGCCGTATCGGGTGTCGATGAAGCCAATGCGCAAAAGCAAGTTGGTGATGTTCTGGTCGCCCGCGCGGCATAAGCGCTGAAAATTCATCCAGTTAGGCGGCGTATCCTTTGGGGTGCGCCGTTTTTCTTGAACGGCGTGGCGGGGTGTCCGGCAGGCCGATGGCCGGCGGAAACGCCGCGACATGTGACCCGAAACCGGCGCACACTGGACAGTCCGCCCCGCGGTGCACTATAGGATTTGCGACCACGACATTCGGAGAACACCATGGCAGGCCACTCAAAATGGGCCAATATCCAGCATCGCAAGGGGCGGCAAGATGCTGCCCGTTCGAAGCTGTTTTCAAAACTTGCGAAAGAGATCACCGTCGCCGCCAAGATGGGTGACCCGGACCCGGACAAGAATCCGCGCCTGCGTCTGGCAGTGAAAGAGGCCAAATCGGTGTCCGTCCCCAAGGACGTGATCGACCGCGCCATCAAGAAATCCATGGGCGGCGACGCCGAGAATTACGATGAAATCCGCTATGAGGGCTATGGCCCGGGCGGTGTGGCGGTGATCGTCGAGGCGATGACCGACAACCGCAACCGCACCGCATCGAACGTGCGCGCCGTGTTCACAAAATATGGCGGCAACCTGGGCGAGACGGGCTCGGTCGGGTTCATGTTCGAGCGGATGGGGCAAATCGCCTATCCGGCGAGCGTGGGCGACGATGATACCGTGATGGAGGCGGCGATCGAGGCGGGTGCCCAGGATGTCGAAAGCGGCGAGGACGGGCATGTCATCTGGTGTGCGTTCGAGGATCTGAACGATGTCTCGACGGCGCTGGAGACGACCTTGGGCGAGTCAGAGACTGCCAAGCTGATCTGGCGACCGCAGACAACCACCGAGTTGGACCTCGAGGGGATGCAGAAGCTGATGAAGCTGATCGACGCCTTGGAAGACGACGATGATGTGCAAACGGTGACGGCGAATTTCGAGGCGTCGGATGCCGTGATGGAGCAGCTGTAAGCGCCCTGTGACCGCATGGAGCGTTTTGCAAACGCAAGACATTTGAGCGCCTGACGGCGCGGGGAAGGGGGGCTTTGCCCCCCTCTTGCCTTCGGCAATTCACCCCCCAGGATACTTCGGGAACAAAGACGGTGGGGACAGGATTGACCTTTGGTCGGGCGCCTTTCACAGTTTGTGTGAACGTTTTGGAGGCGCAGGATGAAAACACGCAGGCTTGGGAAATCGGGTCCGGAGGTTTCGGCTCTTGGGTATGGGGCGATGTCGTTTTCGGATTTTTATGGCCCGACAAGTGAATCCGCGTCGCATGCGATTCTGGATCTGATGTTGGAGGCCGGGGTCTCGCATCTGGATACGTCGAATGTGTATGGCAACGGTCGCTCAGAGGCGTGGATCGGCAGCTATCTGAAGACGCGGCCCGAGGCGCGGGATCGGTTGGTGATTGCCACCAAGGCGGGGATTTCCAAGGGGGCTGATGGCAAGCGCAGGCTGGACAACTCTGCGGCGCATCTTGAGGGTGAGTTGGACAAGAGCCTGGCGCGATTGGGCGTGGATCATGTCGATCTGTTCTATGTGCATCGGCGCGAGGCGCAGCGGCCCATCGAGGAGGTTGTTGAAACCCTGGCCCTTTTGCAGGCCAAGGGCAAGACGCGCGCCATCGGGTTTTCCGAGATTGCGCCTGCGTCGTTGCGGCGGGCCGAGGCAGTACATCATATTGATGCGGTGCAGTCGGAATACAGTCTGCAAACCCGGTCGCCCGAGTTGGGCCTGGTGCAGGCCTGTGCGGACTTGGGCACGGCTTTGGTGGCGTTTTCGCCGGTGGGGCGGTCAATTCTGACGGATCGGCCGTTGCGGCCGGGTGGGTTGGATCAGATTCCCTTCCTGAAGGGCAATCCGCGGTTCTTGCCGGGGAATCATGAGGCCAATCTGACGATCTCGGATGGGTTTCGCGCCTTGGCGGCGGAGATGGGAGAGCCCGCCGCGGCGGTGGCGATTGCGTGGCTGTTGGCGCAGGGGGAGCATGTGTTGCCGATCCCCGGCACGCGGCATGTCGCGCATTTTCGCGAGGCCATTCGGGGGGCGCAGTTGACGCTGGATGCCGAGGATCTGGCGCGGATCGCGGCGGTGCTGCCTATCGGCTGGGCGCATGGTGATCGCTATGACGCGGTGCAATGGATCGGGCCGGAGCGGTATTGCTGAGCTCAGCCGCTGGCTTTGATCTGATCGCGCAGCAGTCGGCGCAGGATTTTTCCAGAGGCGGATTTGGGAATCTCGGCGACGATTTCCAGCCGCTGGATGTGTTTGTACGGCGCGATCTGTGGTTCCAGAAATGTGCGGATATCGTGCAGGTCAGGCGGTGTTCGCGAAACGATGAACGCCATCGGGATTTCGCCGGACTCGGGGTCCGATACACCGATCACGGCCACGTCGGTGATGTCAGGATGGGTCAGCAGCAGCGCCTCGAGTTCGGCTGGTGCGACCTGGAAGCCCTTGACTTTGATCAGCTCTTTCAGTCGGTCGGTGACGAACAGGTAGCCATTGTCATCGAAATGCGCGATATCCCCGGTGCGCAGCCAGCCGTCCTCGACGATGGTTTCGGCGGTGGCCTTGGGGTTGTTCAGATAGCCTTTCATCACCTGTGGGCCCTTGACCCACAATTCGCCGTCTTGACCCTTTGGCAGGTCCTTGCCCGTCTCTGGATCGACGATCCGGCATTGGGTGTTGGGCGCTGTGCGGCCAGACGCCCCGGCAACGGCAAATGGTGGTCGCGAGATGTGACTTCCGGGCGAGAGTTCCGTCATGCCATAGCCCTGGGTCACGGCCGTGCCAAGACGCGCAGCCAGAGCCTGCGCGACATCCGCGCCAAGCGGGGCGGCGGCGGAGTTGACTTGCGTGAGGAACGACAGATCAAAGCGGTCCACCAGCGGATGTTTGGCCAGCGCCAGCGCCACGGGCGGCACGATCCACAGACGGGGCGTTTTGTAACGGCAGCACAGCGTCAGGTATTGTTCGAGGTCAAAGCGCGGCATGGTGATCGTGCAACCCGATGCCGCCAGATTGACATTCATCAAGATCTGCAACCCGTAGATATGGAAGAACGGCAAGAACGACACTGTGGCTTCGCCGGGGTCGGGTTGGGAGGCGGCCAGCACTTGGTCGATGTTCACCACCAGATTCCGATGCGTCAGCATCACGCCCTTGGGCAGACCCGTGGTGCCCGAGGAATAGGGCAGGACCGCGACATGATTGGCGACGTCAACCGGGGCTTGTGCTGCAAGGGGGGTGCCCATCATATCCGACAGCGGGATCGTCCCGTCGGGGGCGTCGCCGATGATGACGATATCGCGCACCCGGGTGCCCTTGATCGCCGCTTTGGCGATGTCGGCCAAGGGTGCGACGGTGATCAAGAGGTCGGCACCTGCATCCCGCAACTGATGGTTGACCTCGGGCGCGGGATAGGTGGGGTTGATGGTCGTCACGGTTCCGCCGGCCCAGACCGCGCCATGAAATGCCACGCAAAACTCCGGCATGTTGGGGGCCATCAGCGCCACGCATCCACCGGGGGCATAGCCGCGTTCCGTCAGCCCACCCGCCAAGGATTTGACGGACGCCATGAACTGTGCGCCGGTCAGGCTGCGTCCGCTCAGCCCGTCGATCAGGATCGTCGCCTCGGGATCGATGCCGGCAAAAACGCGCTCTGTAATGGTGCGGTCAGACAGGGCAACATCGGGATATGGGCTGGTGACAATCAAGGCCGGATCTCCATTGACGATGGGCAAGGTTAGCACAGGCTTTGCATTCTGCGACGATTTTCGAGGGAAGCCACCAGAAACGCCGCGAACGCCGACGAATCCTCAAGGGAATAAGGCGGGAACGCTTGCTTGCCGGACCGATAGAGGCTATAGGCCGCGCATCCCAAGGCATGGCTGCACTGGGCATGGGGGATTCTCCGTGGTGATGTGGCTTGTGTCAAATGGGCAGCGAAAGACCGGCGGAACCAACCGCAAGGCCAGAAAAACAGAAACCGAAGGAACTGAACAGCATGAGCGCTAACGCGACTATGGAAGAATTCGAGGCCCTGCTTCAGGAGTCTCTGGAAATCGACACCCCGCAAGAGGGCAGTGTCGTCAAAGGCAAGGTCATCGCCATCGAGGCGGGCCAAGCGATCATCGACGTCGGCTACAAGATGGAAGGCCGCGTTGATCTGAAAGAATTCGCCAACCCTGGCGAGACCCCCGAAGTGGCAGTCGGCGACGAGGTGGAAGTCTACCTTGAGCGCGTCGAGAACGCCCGCGGCGAAGCTGTTGTGAGCCGTGAAAAAGCCCGCCGCGAAGCTGCCTGGGATCGTCTGGAAAAGGCCTACGAAGACGAATTGCGCGTCGATGGCGCGATCTTTGGCCGTGTCAAAGGCGGCTTTACGGTTGATCTGGGCGGCGCAGTTGCGTTCCTGCCCGGCAGCCAGGTCGATGTGCGCCCGGTGCGCGATGCCGGCCCGTTGATGGGTCTCAAGCAGCCGTTCCAGATCCTGAAAATGGATCGCCGTCGTGGCAATATCGTGGTGTCGCGTCGCGCGATCCTCGAAGAAAGCCGCGCCGAGCAGCGCGCCGAAGTCATCGGCAAACTGGCCGAAGGTCAGGTGCTGGATGGTGTGGTCAAGAATATCACCGAATACGGTGCATTTGTTGACTTGGGCGGTGTTGACGGTCTGTTGCACGTCACCGATATGGCCTGGCGTCGCATCAACCACCCCTCCGAAGTGCTCTCGATTGGCGAAACCCTCAAGGTTCAGGTCATCAAGATCAACAAGGAAACCCACCGTATCAGCCTCGGCATCAAGCAGTTGCAGGCCGATCCATGGGATGCGGTCGAGGCCAATTATCCCTTGTTGTCGGTCCACAAAGGCCGCGTGACCAACATCACCGACTACGGCGCATTCGTTGAGCTGGAAGCCGGTGTCGAGGGTCTGGTCCACGTCTCGGAAATGAGCTGGACCAAGAAGAACGTGCACCCCGGCAAGATCGTCTCGACCTCGCAAGAAGTCGAAGTCATGGTTCTGGAAATCGACAGCGCCAAGCGTCGCGTTTCCCTGGGTCTCAAGCAGACGCAGCGCAACCCATGGGAAGTGTTCGCAGAATCGTTCCCGGCTGGTGCAACCATCGAAGGCGAAGTCAAGAACATCACCGAATTCGGTCTGTTCGTCGGCCTCGAAGGCGACATCGACGGCATGGTCCACCTCTCGGATCTGTCGTGGGATACCCGCGGCGAGGAAGCCATCCAGAACTACCGCAAGGGCGACATCGTTCAGGCGGCTGTGCTGGAAGTCGACGTCGAGCGCGAGCGGATTTCGTTGTCGGTCAAAGCGCTTGGTGCGGATACCTTCTCCGAGGCGATCGACGGCGTGAAGCGCGGCTCGATCATCACCGTGTCGGTCACTGCGATCGAAGACGGCGGTATCGAGGTCGAATACAACGGCATGAAGTCGTTCATCCGTCGTTCGGATCTGGCCCGCGACCGCGCCGACCAGCGCCCAGAGCGCTTTGGCGTGGGTGACAAGGTTGACGTGCGGGTGACCTCGGTTGATAGCAAGACCCGCAAACTGGGTCTGTCGATCAAGGCGCGTGAAATCGCCGAAGAGAAAGAAGCCGTGGAACAGTATGGTTCGTCGGATGCCGGCGCCTCGCTGGGCGACATCCTGGGTGCCGCACTGCGCGACAAGGACTGAACTCCGCAGCTCTTGAGTTGAGACAAGGCCCCGCGTTTGCGGGGCCTTTTTCATCGGTCAAGTGATTCGGGGTCCGACGGGCGGATGTCAGATTTGTGACACGTCTTGCGCGAAAAGCCCGCCAATCACCCGCGCGAATAGCGGCCATGTGCCCGCAAACATTCAGAATCGTGCGGTTTTTATTGTGCGCCGGAAAAGAAGGCCTATAGTCAAACCATAACATCAGCGCCCACAGAAGGCGCTTCTTTCCACAACTGTGCCACCTGGGGGGGAGGTCATGATCCGATCGGAACTGATCCAAAAACTTGCCGAAGACAATCCGCATCTCTACCAGCGTGACGTTGAGCGTATCGTCAATACGTTCTTCGAAGAGATCATCGAGGCGCTCTCTCGCGGTGAGCGCGTGGAGTTGCGCGGTTTTGGCGCATTCTCGATCAAGAGCCGGGATGCCAGAACCGGGCGGAACCCTCGAACCGGCGAAACCGTCGAAGTCGAAGAAAAATGTGTCCCGTTCTTCAAAACCGGCAAGTTGCTGCGTGATCGGTTGAACGGCTTGGAACCTTGATCTGACGTTATGAAATACATCCACTACGCTTTTTTGGCCGTCATCCTGTTGCTTTGCGTCATGTTGGCCCTGGCCAATCGTGGGTCGGTGACCTTGGCGGTCTGGCCAGACACGATGAGCGCGTTTCTCGGGTTTGGGTACTCGGTGACGCTGCCGTTGTTCGTCATAGTCGGTGGCGCGGCAGGTCTCGGTCTGGTTATCGGCCTGATCTGGGAATGGCTGCGCGAGCACGGCCAACGTGTCGAGACGGCGGCACTGCGCCGTGAGGTTGCGCAATTGCGTGCCGCAACGACAACCACCCCAACGACAGCGGTCACAAAGCCAGAAAAGCCCAAGGATCAAGTTCTGGCGATCCTCGACGAGGCGGATTCTCCGCGATGACGCAAAAGCCCGTGCGCGTGAAGATCTGCGGCCTCACCAAGCCGCAGGACATGCAGGTCGTGGCCGATGCTGGCGCGGCCTATGCCGGCTTGGTGTTTTTCGCGAAATCCCCGCGCGCGGTCAGCCCCGAACAGGCCCGCGCCATCGCCTTGGCGGCTCCGGTCGGTCTGGCGCGTGTCGGGCTGTTCGTGAACGCCGATGATGCGTTGTTTGACGCGGTTCTGGCCGAAGTTCCGTTAGACATATTGCAGCTTCACGGCAAGGAAACCCCCGAACGTCTGGCGGATTTGCGCGCCCGCTACGGCTTGCCGCTGATCAAGGCGGTTGGTGTCGCCGGTGCCGAGGATTTGCCCGCCCTGGCCGAGTATGGCCGGGTCGCCGATATGTTGTTGGTCGATGCCAAACCGCCCAAGGACGCGGTGCTGCCGGGCGGCAACGGGCTGACCTTTGACTGGCGCGTGATCGCTGGGCGTCGCTGGCCGGTGCCGTGGATGCTGGCGGGGGGCTTGACGCCGGGGAATGTCGCCGAGGCGGTCGCCTTGACGGGCGCGTCGCAGGTTGATGTTTCCTCGGGTGTTGAAAGCGCGCCGGGCGTCAAGGATCCGGACCTGATCCGCGCCTTCGTGACCGCCGCAACATCATGACCGCACTCTTTCGCGCCGCAACGCGTGACGAGGTTCCCGCGATTGCCGCCTTGTTGCGGGATGATATTTTGGGGGCAGGGCGCGAATCGGATGACATGGAGCGCTATTTCGCGGCTTTCGACGCGATGCAGGCCGAGACCGACAACCATCTGATCGTTGCGGACGTCGCCGGGCAGATCGTCGGCACCTATCAACTGTCGTTCCTGTCCGGCCTGTCGCTGAATGCGACGCGTCGCGCCCAGATCGAGGCGGTGCGCATTGCCCAACCCTATCGCGGGCAGGGGCTGGGCGCGGCGCTCTTTGCCGATGCCGAGGTTCGCGCGCGTGTGGCGGGCTGCGGGTTGTTGCAACTGACCACCAACAAGACCCGTGACCGCGCGCAGGCGTTTTACGAAGCGCTTGGCTTTACCGCGTCGCATGTTGGCTATAAACGCAGTCTGGACTGAAAAGGAGGCCGAAATGCCCGACGATCTGATCAATTCCTTCAAGAGCGGTCCGGACGAAAACGGGCGCTTTGGCATTTTTGGCGGGCGTTTCGTGTCTGAAACGCTGATGCCGCTGATCCTCGATCTTGAGGCGCAATACGAATTCGCCAAGACCGACGACAGTTTCTGGGCCGAGATGGACGACCTGTGGAAGCACTATGTCGGCCGTCCGTCGCCATTGTATCACGCGGCCCGGCTGACCGAGCATCTGGGCGGCGCGAAAATCTATCTCAAGCGCGACGAGTTGAACCACACTGGCGCGCACAAGATCAACAACGTGCTGGGCCAGATCATCCTGGCGCGGCGCATGGGCAAGACCCGGATCATCGCCGAAACCGGCGCCGGGCAGCATGGCGTAGCGACTGCCACGGTCTGCGCCAAATTCGGGATGAAATGCGTGGTCTACATGGGGGCCACCGACGTGGAGCGTCAGGCACCCAACGTGTTCCGCATGCGCCTGCTGGGTGCCGAGGTGGTGCCGGTGACCTCAGGCCGTGGCACGTTGAAAGACGCGATGAACGACGCGCTGCGCGATTGGGTGACCAATGTGCGCGACACGTTTTATTGCATCGGTACGGTGGCAGGTCCGCACCCCTATCCGGCAATGGTGCGCGATTTTCAGTCGATCATCGGCAAGGAAACCCGCTGGCAACTGGCCGAGCAAGAGGGCGAGGGGCGTTTGCCTGACACCATCATCGCGGCGATTGGCGGCGGCTCGAATGCGATGGGGCTGTTCTATCCGTTCCTCGACGATCCCAGTGTGAACATCATCGGCGTCGAGGCGGGTGGGCGCGGTGTGGATGAACGCATGGAGCATTGCGCCTCGCTGACCGGCGGTCGCCCCGGCGTGCTGCACGGCAACCGCACTTATTTGCTGCAAGACGACGATGGCCAGATCCTCGAAGGGCACTCGATTTCGGCGGGCCTCGATTATCCGGGCATCGGGCCGGAGCATTCGTGGCTCAATGATATTGGCCGTGCCAAATATGTCAGCATCACCGACTCGGAGGCGCTGGAGGCGTTCCAACTGAGCTGCCATCTGGAAGGGATCATTCCCGCGCTGGAGCCCAGCCACGCCCTGGCCCATGTGATGAAAATCGCGCCCGATCTGCCGCGCGACCATATCATCGTGATGAACATGTGTGGACGCGGCGACAAGGATATCTTCACCGTCGCCAAGCACCTCGGGTTTGACATCAAGACCTGAGGGCATCTCGCGTCCCGGACCTGGCCTTCGCATGTCGCCGCGATCACTGTATTGCGGCGCATGGTGTGCCACAAAACGCGGTTCAAGACGTCACCGTTCAGGGGCAAGCCCGGTTTGCGTGGCGTTATTGTGGTTTGGGCTGGGTTTCGGGCTGGCAAGAAAGCCATTTTCGAACAACGTTTCAAGGTGTTGAAATGGAAGGATTAATTCAGCCATTGTAAGGCGCGCCGACGATTGGCGACCGTAAAATATACATCCTAAATGGAACTAATCGGAAATCCTCCCGTTGTCTTATCAGAGGAACGCAATACCGCGTTCCACGACATCGAAGACCTAATTGGTGTCTGTTGAATATCTGAGAGGACTACCCGCTATGACCTTCAATCGTATGACCGCCGCCGCCGTCGTTGCCGCTTCCATGTCACTGGTTCCTGCAACTGGCGCTCTGGCAGAATCGCACGGCCAGAACATTCGCGTCGAGCAAAACGCCTTGATCGAAGCCTCGACGGCTGAATTTCACGCCTGCCTTGAAAGCCGGGTTGACATCAGCGCGGGCGAGAACCAGCGTTCCGCCTCCAACAACGTCGTGTCGATCCAGGACTCGTTGGACTGCTCGGCAGCGTTCCAAACCGCGATGAACCCTGAGCAGGCCCAGACCGTCATGGGTGATGAGGGCGTGATGAGCACGGACTAAACAACACTTAAAGCGGGCACGGCGCGGCATTGCGAAAAAGCCGCTGCGCCTGAACCGCCGGTAAAGACCAAGACGGACCAAGGGTTTCCTTTGGTCCGTTTTTCCATGCCTTGTCTTTCCCAGGTTTCACCCCGGGACCTTGCCAAGGTGAGGGGGTGACCGCGTGACCGAAACCGGTCAGACCAGCCTCGGTGGGCCCTTGGTCGAACTGTCCACCAGGCCCGAGCGCAGCGCAAAGCCGATCCTGTGCACAAGAGCGGACCAAGACGCTGCGGTTTGCGCTGGCAAATTCCGACGCAAAACCGTGTCGAACAAGGCCAGCCACGGTTCGAACATGCCGGGGCGCACGTTGCCCGCCGCATGATGCGCCGCCATCGGGTTGCCGTTGTAAGACCGCTCGAACAGGATCGCGTTGCGCCAGAACCGGGCGATCTTGGCCTCATGCTCGGGCCAATCGGTGACATGGGCGGCAAACACCGGACCAAGCGTCGGATGCACGCGAATATTGGCGTAAAAATCCGCCACAACTGTGTCGATCTGTTCGGCGGTGATGGGGAATCGAGGTTCTAGCATAAGCGCAAAGTTCGTCCGAAATCGGGCAAAGGCAAGTGGGCGTTTTGCCGCGCCCTTGCCCCTTAATCTACGGCATATTGGCGCAAGACCTCAAGCGATACGATTTCCAACGTTTTGCGATGCGTCGCATCCAGCCGTACAAAAGGTGCCGCGCCTTCATCATGGGCCTGCCGGAACCGTTCCGCGCACAGGCACCATTGATCGCCCGGCATCAGG
Source organism: Pararhodobacter sp. (assembly GCF_034676545.1). Classification (NCBI taxonomy): domain Bacteria; kingdom Pseudomonadati; phylum Pseudomonadota; class Alphaproteobacteria; order Rhodobacterales; family Paracoccaceae; genus Pararhodobacter; species Pararhodobacter sp. The sequence goes on along the minus strand of NZ_JAUCBZ010000015.1, from coordinate 3,184,427 downwards.
CCTTCAAAGCCATATTCCGGGCGTGGCGTGCTCAGATCGTTGCCCAGATATTTGGACATCGCCAGAAACTCGGCGGTCATGATGGCGCAGACCGTGTGCACCCCATGATCCGCGGCGTTGGTGTCACAGCAGCCGTTGCGAAAGAACCCGGTCATGGGCTCAGTCGAGCAGCTTTGCAACGCTTCGCCCAAGACATTGACCGACGGTTCTGGCTGGAGGTTCGGAGGCATGGCGTTTCCTTACAGCGTCTTGTGAGATCCATCGCAGAGCGGGGATTTCGCCGAGTGTTTACAGCCACAAAAGAACACACGTTTGCTTTCCGTCGCGTCGTATTTCACCGGTGTAAAGCTGCTTCCCTTGTGCGAGCCGTCGCAGAACGGCTGTTTTTGCGATTTCCCGCAGGCGCACCAGAAATAGGATTTTCCGGCTTCGCATTCGATCGCATAGGGGGCCTTCTGGGCGATGATCGGGGCGTCAGTCATGGGGTTTGCTCCGTTGCTTGAGGTTGTTGAACTTGCGGCGTGTCTTGCGTGTTTTCGGCCAGACGTGCAATCGCGCGGAACATGGCGATGTTGCTGTCCAGCACGCCCTCGGCACGGAATGCCCGGTCGGCGCTGTTGACGGCGATCACCACGTCGCGCGCGCGGTCAATCCAGATGAACTGACCGTATACGCCGCGCGCATAGACCTCGCCCGGGGTGGCATCGTCGGGCAGCCACCATTGATACCCATAGCCGACCCCGCCCGGCGCGCTGGCCGCCGTCGATTCCGCGATCCAGTCCGCCGAGACGATCTGCTGCCCTTGCCATTCGCCGTTCTGGGCCACCAATTGCCCGATCCGCGCATAGTCGCGGGTCGTCAGGTTCAGCCCGCCCAGCACGAAGGCCACGCCTCTGCCGTCCGTGATATAATAGGGATCACGGTCCAGACCCAGAGGGCGGAACAGACGCTCCTGCACCAGGTCGGCGATGGACCGCCCGGTGGCACCGCGGATCACCATGCCCAACACATGCGTGTCGATCGAGACATATTGCCAATCCGCCCCCGGTGCGCCACGTCGTGCCGATTGTCCAGCCGCGAATCCATCCATCGACCCGCCCAGCGCCAGAACCCGACCCATGCGGTTGATATCGGACCAGAAGTCGAAATAATCCTCGTTGAAGGCAACGCCGGAGGCCATGCGCAACACATTGCGGATTGTCGCCCCGTCATAGGCCGAGCCCCGCAACTCAGGGGCGAATTGCGTGACCTGTGCATCCAGATCCGGGATCACGCCCTCGTCGTGCAACTGGCCGACCAGCAGTGACAAGACGCTTTTGGCAACCGACCAGGACACGCGCAGGTCGTCTTGCTCGGTGCCCAGATAATAGCCTTCCGCCACGATGGCACCGCCGCTCAGAACCACCATGCCGGTGATGTGCCGCTCTTGAATCCAGGTATCGAAGTCGAGCGGCAGGGCCGCGTCCGACAGGGCCAGCGGCACACCCTCAGGCAGCGGCGTCGGGTCGCCGCCGTCCATATCGACACTGTGGAACATGCTGCGCATCGACGAGAAATTGCCAACGATCCGGTCCTCGGCAAACAGGCTGTTGACCGCCATCAGCCGAGACAGGTCATCGCGTTTCCAGATTGCCACGGCAGCCACAAGAACCACCAGCCCCAGCACCACAAACCCAAGTCGTTTCAGCCATTTGCGCATGTCAAAATCCTCCGTGCCGCAGTGTGTCACGGCCTCGCGCAAACGCAAGTGGCGAATTTGGCGACTGCCGTGTGGTCAGGGCGTGCGGTCGGCGTCCTATCGCGTTGACCTTTGCGCTGGGCGTGTGACAATCGCCGCATGACAGATTTCACGCGCCGACTCACCCGCTCGCCTCTTGCCTTTGATCCGGAGGCGGGTGCCGATTCGCAGGCTCGTTTTGCCGATCTCGCGCCCGAACTGCGTGAGGTTCTGGCGGGAACGGCCGGGTGCAGCCCGTTTCTGAAGGGGATCATGGAGCGCGAAGAGCCTTGGCTGCGCGAGGCTCTGGCGCAGTCGCCCGAAGCCGCGCTCGACGCCGAGCTGGACTCGTTGGTGCCCGATACGCCCGCCGTAACCGGCTCTGCGCTGCGGCGCGCGAAACGCCGGATTGCGCTGCTGGCCGCGCTGGCCGATCTTGGCGGCGTCTGGCCGCTGGAAACCGTCACCGCCGCGCTGACCCGGCTGGCCGACACCGCCGTGCAGCGCGCGCTGGCCACCCATCTGGCCGAGGAAATCCGCCGTGGAAAGCTGCCCGGCGCGCAGCCCGGCGACGAGGAAACCGGCGCGGGCATGGTGGCCTTTGCCATGGGCAAGATGGGCGCGCATGAGCTGAATTATTCCTCGGACATCGACCTGATCTGCCTGTTCGACGAAACGCAATTCGACGACGATGAACGCCACGACGCACGACAATCCTTCATCCGTGCAACCCGCAAAGCCGCTGCGATGCTGAACGACCACACCGGAGAGGGGTATGTGTTTCGCACCGATCTGCGGCTGCGCCCCGATGCCTCGGTGACGCCGGTCTGCATGTCGATGGACGCCGCCGAGCGCTACTATGAAAGCCTTGGCCGGACATGGGAGCGCGCCGTCTGGATCAAGGCGCGCCCCTGTGCCGGTGATCTGGTGGCGGGCGCGCAATTCCTTGACACGTTGCGGCCTTTCGTGTGGCGGCGGCATCTGGATTACGCGGCCATTCAGGACGCGCATGACATGCGGCTGCGCATTCGCGAGCACAAGGGTTTGGGCGGCGCCTTGGTGCTGGAGGGACACAACATGAAGCTGGGGCGCGGTGGCATTCGCGAGATCGAATTTTTCACCCAGACTCGGCAATTGATCTCGGGCGGGCGCGACCCGGACTTGCGCCACCGTGACACCGTGGGCGGATTGGCCGCCTTGGCGCAAAAGGATTGGGTGCCCGACAGCACGGCGAAAACCCTGACCGAACATTACCGCGCGCACCGCGAGGTCGAGCACCGGTTGCAGATGATCAACGACGCGCAAACGCAGTTGCTGCCGACCTCGCCAGAGGGGTTCGACCGGCTGGCGCGCTTCATGGGCGAGGGCGACACGGAAATCTGGCGGCGCGATCTGCTGGACCGCCTGAACGCGGTGGCCGGATTGACCGAGGATTTCTTCGCCCCCTCGGATGCGATTGCCATGCCCACCCTGAGCGACCAGCAACGCAGCATTGTCAGGGGCTGGCGCGCCTATCCGTCTTTGCGATCGCAGCGGGCGCAGGATATTTTCACGCGTTTTCAACCGGATCTGTTGTCGCGGTTGTTGGCGGCCCCGTTGCCGGATGATGCCATCGTGGCCTTTGATCGGTTCCTGTCGGGGCTTCCGGCAGGCGTGCAGGTGTTTTCCCTGTTCGAGGCCAACCCGACGCTGGTTGATCTTTTGATCGACATTCTGACCACGGCACCGGTCCTTGGCGAGTATCTGGCCCGGAACGCCGGGGTGTTCGATGCGGTGATCGGCGGCGACTTTTTCGCCGCCTGGCCCGCGCCGGGGGCGTTGATCGCCGATCTCGATGCGCGTCTGGTGGCCCTGGACGACTATGAGAGCCGCCTGGACGCGGCGCGGGTCTGGCACAAGGAATGGCATTTTCGCATTGGCGTGCATCATTTGCGCGGGCTGATCGACGGGTTCGAGGCCGGGACGCAATATGCCAAGCTGGCCGATGTCGTCTTGATGGGGCTCTGGCCTTTGGTGGTCGAGGAATTCGCCCGCAAACATGGGCCAGCACCCGGTCGTGGGGCCGCGGTTCTGGGCATGGGATCGCTGGGGGCGGGGCGGTTGAATGCCGGGTCCGACCTTGATCTGATCGTGATCTATGACGCCGCGGGCCAGGAGTCATCCGACGGCCCGCGCCCCTTGGCCGCGCGCCCCTATTTCGCGCGCCTCACGCAGGCCTTGGTGACGGCGGTGTCGGCGCCGATGTCACAAGGGCGGCTCTATGAGGTTGATATGCGGTTGCGCCCCTCAGGGCGGCAGGGGCCGGTGGCGACCTCGCTGGAAGCGTTCAGCACCTATCAGCGTGACGAGGCCTGGACCTGGGAACATCTGGCGCTGACCCGTGCCAGACCCATTGCCGGGGCCGTTGAATTGGTAGCGGAAATCGACGCCTTCCGGCAGCAACTGCTGGCCGAGAAGTCGCAGGGCGACAGCATTCCGCAGGATGTCTCGGACATGCGCGCGCGGTTGCGGGCGGCCAAGCCGGGGCAGGGCGCGCTGGATGCCAAGGACGGGGCGGGGCGCTTGCAAGACATTGAGTTGATTGGGCAAATGTTTGCCTTGCAGACCGCCGCGACAACCCGGCGGCCCGAGACTCAGATCCTTTCCGGGCGCCGCGCCGGGCGGATTGATGCGGCGCAGGAAACCACTCTGCTGACCGCCTACCGTTTGCTGTGGCGGGTGCAAATTGCGCAGCGTTTGCTGGCCGACCGCGTGACCGACGCCGACGCGATGGGGGACGGTGCACGCAACTTCGTGCTGCGCGAGACCGGCATGGAGAGCATGGCGGCGCTGGCCACGCGTCTGGACCAGGTGACACAGGCGGCGGCGCAGGTGATTGATACCGTCTTGCCACCCGCCGCCGCGCCCTGAGGTCCGCGATTATCCTGTGCTGCCGGTCCCGATCAACGAGGCGTCGAAGGGCGTGGATTGGTAAATCTCGTTGATCCAGTTGCCATAGAGCAGATGCGCGTGGCTGCGCCAGCGGTTGGTCGGCTTGCGTTTCGGATCATCGTCCGGATAGTAATTGACCGGCACGGTGATGGCTTTGCCCGCTTCGGCGTCGCGGTCATATTCTTCCTTCAGCGTGCCCGAGTCATACTCGAAATGGTTGAAGATATAGAGCGCGCGGTGGGCGGCGTCTTCGACCAGACATGGCCCCACATCGGCGGAGCCCAGCAAGGTGACCAGCCCGTCTGCCGCGTCAACCTCGGCCTGGCGCATTTCGGTCCAGCGGCTGACCGGGATCAGGACATCATCCGAGAACCCCCGCAGATAGGGTGAGGCCGGGCTCAGGTTCTGATGCCGGAAACAGCCGAACGCCTTGTGATCAAGGATGTGTTTGGGCAGCCCGTGGAAGTGGTGCATCATCGCCATGCCGCCCCAACAGACGCCCAGCGTCGATTGCACATGGGTTTGCGTCCAGTCAAAGACCTCGCGCATTTCGTCCCAATAGGTCACTTCGTCGAAGGGCAGATGCTCGATAGGGGCGCCGGTGATGATCAACCCGTCGAATTTCTCGTCCTTGACCTCTTGGAAGGGGCGATAAAACTCGGCCATATGTTCGGCGGCGGTGTTGCGGGTCTGGTGCTCGCTCATGCGGATCAGCCGGAAATCGATTTGCAGCGGCGTGGCGCCGATTAACCGCGCGAACTGGTTCTCGGTCTGGATCTTCTTGGGCATCAGGTTCAGCAGCCCGATTTTCAGCGGCCGGATATCCTGCACGGCGGCGCGGGTATCGGCCATCACGTTCACCCCTTCGCGGGAGAGAACGTCAAAAGCAGGCAGGTTCGCAGGAAGCGTGATGGGCATGGGTCGTCCTTGACAGATCCGTCACTGGCCGTTTGCGGGGGTCAGGCCGCCGCTTCGGCGCGCCGGGTCAGACCATCGGCAATCAGTGCGTTGAAATCTTCCGGGGTGTGAACGCGGGCCATATCATCGGCCGACACTTTCATCCCCCAATTGGCCGCCATTGACGCATAGCGCGGTTGGCGGTGGGCCAAGGCGCGGGCATAGGTCCAGCGCACAAAGGCATCAGGATCGACGGCTCCTGGCATTCGGCCACTTTCCGCGAGATAGGTGTTCCACGCATCCAACAAGAATTCCGGACGATAATACATGGGCTTGGGCGCGCGATCAAAGCGGCGCACCAACTCGGCTGTGTGATCCTCGGAGCCTTCGATCCAGACCAGCAACACATGGCGCGACAGGACGCTGAGCACCGGATCGACCGGGTAATCGGGGTTCACCACCTCGCAGATCGAGCCGCTGGTGTCGCACACGAAGTTCTTGTAGCCATAAAGTTCACGCGCACGGTCGATGAACCGCGGCGTGTCCAGCAGGGCGGCAATCTCGGCCTCGCGGTGCTGGGCCTGGCGGTGGCGATATTCCTCGATCGGCAGCCCGCCCTTGGCCGGATCGCCCGGCTTGCCCAGATAGGTCGACAATGGCGACAGGTTGTCAAAGGTGATGTTGGACGAAATGCACACCGAATCCGACAGCAACAGATCGCGCAGCAAGGGGACTTTCATCGCCTCGCGTTTGAAATTGTCGGCAATCGCCTCGCCCATGTAACGGGTGCCGATGCGGTAATCGACGGAATAGTGAAACCACCCCTTTTCGCGCAACAGCGAGGAGGTGCGCGTCTTGCCAAGGCCGGACATGCCAAACAACAGCACGCTTTTCTGCGGCGCACTCATCCATTCAGCGGCGGTTTCATAAATCATCGCGGTACTCGCACTTTTCGTCGTTCGCTTGAATATGCGCTGCTCAGGGGCGGGGTTCAAGGCGTGTGATTCCAACGCCTCCCGCGCGGGCGAGGTCCGGGTCCAGAGTCATCGGGATATACTCTCCGCGTCGCCAGAGAACGCCCAGATCATCATAATGGCGGCTCAACGGGTGGCCCGATTGCCCCGTCGAGATGATGAACACGCTCGATTCCGGGTCTGCCATATCATAGACCCCACGGTATCCTGCGCCATGAACGTTAAGAAACGGTTCCGCCGCGCCCGGAGGGCCGCCGCGCGTCAGGCCACGCATCAGCGTGTTGTCGCCGCCGCTGGTCGATTGGCGGATGTTCACGAACAATCGCAGAATCGCGACGTCGCCCAAAACCGGGTGATCATGGGTCGCCTGATGCGCCTCGCCCCAGCGCCAGCTTTCAATCGCCGGGCCAAAGCTGCGCGTCAGCTGCGCGATGGCCTCATCCAGCGCGGTGCGCGCAATATCGACGCAGGTCTCGATCACCGCCGACTGGATGACATCGCACCATTGCGAGGCGCCATCGGTGTTCAGGAACACCCGCTCGATGAAGGCGGGTTGCATGTGCGTGAACATATCCACCTGTGGCCCCAACTCATCCCGGATCAGGCGAAATTGCAGGTCGCGCATCCACGCCGCATAGATCAGCGGCTCGGGCAGGTGCTCGTTCATCTCGCCGTTCCAGTCGGCCAGCAGTTGCAACGCGATCTGGCGCTGCGCCTCGACGCTGCCGGGGGTGGCGGGTTCGTCCTGGAACCACAATTCGGCACCGACCAGCGGCAACAGCGTGCGCGCGGCCTGGCTGACGGTGTCGAGTTGTGCCTCGATGAAGCTCTCGCGCGTGTGGACGCTGCGCTGGCGCATCAGGCGTACCCAGCGCTGAATGCGCACCCGGTCGCCCCAGTCAAAGCTGACATGCAGCGGGAACGGGCGGTTGAGGGGTTTGTTGTTGGTGTTGCCCAGCAGCCCGGTTTGCGGATCAATGAACCGCGGATTCGAGGAATAGGGCAGCATCCCCTGCCAGCGCGCATCGGGGTCATAACCGGGGGCCGGCATCCGGCCTTGGGTCGGATGGGCGCTGTCGCGGCGTGGCATCTGGCCCATGACCTGCATCGCGATATGCGCGTGGTCGATCACCATCAGGTTTTGCGACGGCGCGACAAAGGCTTCGGCGGCGGCCAGCGCCTGATCCACCGAATGCGCGCGCATCAGACCGATGGCGGCGGTCATCGAGGTGTCAGACGCGGACAAGGCCGTCCAGGACAGCGCGGCGACATGGCCGGGCGGCGTCACCGAGCCCAGGGAATAATGGCTACCGGGCAGGATCGGACCATTCTCGGACCAGCGCAGGGTGATTGTCACCGGATCGGAATCGGCGACTTGAATGATCGAGCGCCGGGTCTCGAACTCGGCCCAGCCGGTCGGCGTGCGATACCGTTGGTTGTTTTCGCTGTCGAGTTCCTCAAGGAACACGTCCTGATCATCCAGGTAAGACGAGGTCAGCGCCCAGGCCAGGCTTTCGGATCGCCCGACCAGGATCGCCGGGATGCCGGGAATCGTGCCACCCGTCACGGCACCCGTGCTCAGGTTCAGGCGGGCCAGATACCAGATCGCCGGAGCCGTGAAGCCCAAATGCGGGTCATTGGCCAGCAATGTCCCACCATTTGCCGAGCGCAACGGCCCCGCCGCCCAGGCATTCGACGCCCCTGCCATTTCGAAGGCGTTGAACGGCGAGAAATCCCCGCCGGGCAGGTCGCCGGGCATCTGATACGCGGTGGCCAGTTGCGTCTCGGTCAAGCCGGGAAAGAGGCTGGCGAAATCGGGCAGCGCGCTCAGGCCCTCACTGGTGTCGATCGGCATCAAGTCATTCGTGCGTTCCGCGCCCAACAGCGCCGACAAGCGCGCACGTTGCACCTCGTTTTCCAGATGTCCGGCCATTTGTACGGCCATCAGCTTGATCAACGCGATGGAATCGGCGGGCTGCCACAGGCCAACCTCTCCGGGGAACAGGAAATACTCGGGCGCACCACGGCCAAGGGCGCTGTCATTGACCTGATTGATCCAGGCGTTCACCCCGCGCGCATAGGCTTCCAGCGCGGCCATCGTGTCATCATCCTGCGCGGAAACCGACCGTTGCGCGAGGTCATAGAGGTCAAGCCGGCGCATCAATTCATCGGTACGCAGGGTGCGTTCACCGAACACTTCGCTCAGGCGGCCCTGAATGGCGCGGCGCATGAAGGTCATCTGCCACAACCGGTCCTGCGCATGGGCAAAGCCAAGGCCAAAGAACACATCCGCATCCGACTGGCCAAAGATATGCGGCACCGCATGGGTGTTGCGGGCGATCTCGACGGTGTCCGAAATTCCGCGCACCCGCCATGTGTGATCGTAATCCGGCACCGAGCGCGACACGAAATAATAGACGCCCGCCACCGTCGCCAGCGTCAGGACCACCGAGGCGGTGGCAATTCGCAGCAACCAGCGGAGCAGAGTAACCATCAGGATTGGCCTCGTCATGTTGACCTTGGAACGTGCTTCGTTTCCTATGGGCTGTCGCGCGCGAGCGCAATTCAAACCATCGACAGCAAAAGGGGCGAAGCATGGCCAAGGTGGCGTTTTTGGGGCTTGGAGTGATGGGCTATCCCATGGCGGGCCATCTTGCAAAGGCAGGGCATGAGGTCACGGTCTACAACCGCACCTTCGCCAAGGCGCAAAGATGGACCGCCGAGCATGGTGGCGCGGCCGCGCAAACCCCGAGCGCGGCGGCAATGGGTGCCGAATTCGTGATGGCCTGTGTGGGCAATGATGACGATCTGGCCTCGGTGTGCCGGGGCGCGGATGGGGCCTTCGCAGGCATGACCAAGGGGTCCGTGTTCGTCGATCACACCACGGTTTCCGCCAAAATTACCCGCGACCTGGCCGCTGAGGCTTTGGCGGCGGGAATCGGGTTCGTCGATGCCCCCGTTTCCGGCGGGCAGGCCGGGGCCGAGAACGGCATGTTGTCGGTGATGTGCGGCGGCGATGCGGAAGATTACGACCGCGCCGCCCCGGTGGTCGATGCCTATGCCAAGATCTGCAAACGTCTGGGCGAGGTCGGCGCGGGCCAGATTGCCAAGATGATGAACCAGATTTGCATCGCGGGTCTGGTGCAGGGCCTGTCCGAGGCGCTGCGCTTTGGCGAAAAGGCCGGGATGGATGGCAAGGCCGTGGTCGAGGTTATCCAAGGCGGTGCGGCGGGCTCGTGGCAAATGGTCAACCGCCACGCCACGATGCTCGACGGCAAGTTCGACCATGGCTTTGCGGTGGACTGGATGCGCAAGGATCTGGCGATCTGCCTGCAAACCGCCGATGAAATCGGCGCGCCCCTGCCGATCACGGCGCTGATCGACCAGTTTTACAAGGACGTGCAGAACATGGGCGGCGGGCGCTGGGATACCTCGTCGCTGATCCAGCGTTTGCGCCGGGTGGATGGCGATGCTTGAGGCGCGCATTGCACAAGGCCGGGGGGATGAACCGGCCGATCTGGTCCTCAAGGGCGGCACGGTCTGGTGCATGGTCACCGGCGCGAAAATCCCCGGCGACGTGGCAATTTGTGGCGACCGGATCGTCGGGATCGGCGCCGATTATTCGGGAAAACACGAAATAGATGTCACCGGCAAACTGCTGGTGCCGGGCTTCATCGACACCCATCTGCACATCGAATCCTCCTGCATCACGCCCTTCGAATTTGACCGCTGCGTCGCGCCTCGCGGCGTGACCACAGCGATCTGCGACCCGCATGAGATCGCCAATGTCGCCGGGCTTGCGGGCATCCGCTATTTCCTCGACGCCAGCACCCGCACCGTCATGGATATCCGCGTGAACCTGTCCTCCTGCGTGCCCTCGACGCATATGGAAACCGCAGGTGCCACCCTCAGCGCCGCCGATCTGGCCCCTCTGGCCGATCATCCACGCGTCATCGGGCTGGCCGAATTCATGAACTACCCCGGCGTGATCCACCGCGATCCGGGCTGCATGGACAAGCTGCGCGCCTTCGAGGGGCGGCATATCGACGGCCATGCCCCCTTGCTGTCGGGCCGCGATCTGAACGCCTATATCAGCGCCGGAATCCGCACCGAACACGAGGCAACCAGCGCCGCCGAGGCCACGGAAAAGCTGCAAAAAGGCATGCGGGTGCTGATCCGTGAAGGCTCGGTGTCCAAAGACCTCGAGGCGCTGGCCGAGGTTCTGACCCCCACGACCTCGGCCTATCTGTGCCTGTGCACCGATGATCGCAACCCGCTGGATATCGCCGAACACGGGCATCTGGACTACATGATTCGCCGCCTGATCGAAAAAGGCCGCGACCCGCTGTCGGTCTACCGTGCTGCGTCCCTGTCCGCGGCCGAGGCGTTTGGCCTCAAGGACCGTGGCCAGATCGCACCGGGCAAACGCGCGGATATCGTGGTGCTGGACAATCCAACCGAGTGCCGGGCTGAAATGGTGTTCTGCGGCGGCGTTCTGGCGAATGATGCAGCCTTTGACGCCCGCAATAAAATCGACGCTGTCGCGCGCGCTTCGGTTCACGTCCCCCCCCCCTGACCGCCGCCAGCTTCCGCTACGCCGGGAACAACGCTGATACCTCGGTGATCGGCATCTGGCCCGGCAAGATCCTGACCGAGCACCTGCGCGACTCCATTCCGGCGACCGATGGCGACAAACGCCCCGACCCGGCGCGGGATCTCGCCCGCATCACGGTGATCGAGCGCCACGGCAAGAACGGCAATATTGCCAACGGCTTCGTGCGTGGGTTCCAGATCAAATCCGGCGCGATCGCCTCCACCGTCTGCCACGACCACCACAATATCGCCGTGGTCGGCATGGATTACGCCGACATGGCGCTGGCCGCTCAACACCTGGGCGAAATCGAAGGCGGGTTCGTCGTGGTGCAGGGCGGCAAGGTCCTGGCCGAACTGGCCCTCCCTGTGGCGGGGCTCATGTCGCTGGAACCCTTCGAGACCGTGCGCGACGCCTTGGTTGACCTGCGCGCCGCGGCCAGGTCGCTGGGCGTCACCCTCGAGGAACCCTTCTTGCAACTGGCGTTTCTGGCGCTTCCGGTGATCCCGCATCTGAAAATCACCGATCTTGGCATGGTCGATGTGGACAGGTTCGAAGTCATGCCCTGAACCCGCCCCGCGACTCGCGCCCTGCGACATCATCTTGCTCTAAATACTCCTCTGTTTTTCAACAGCGGAGGAACGCCAAGCCTATGGCAAAAGCCCGTCCGGCAGCGGTGCCACGGTGCCACCCAGTGCCTCGGTGATCGTGCGCACATTTGATACGATCATCCCCGGCCAGGTGTCGGCCCCCGATCCCGGCTCGCCCAGTGCATCCGAATACAACGCCCCGCCGATCACCAGGTCATGCCCGCGCGCATGCGTCGCCTCGATCAGCGCCTGAACCGCGCGCGGGTTCAGCGTGGTCTCAACAAAGGCCGCCGGAACCCGCCGTTCCGCGGCCAGTTGCGCGGTCTGGTCAATATCCCGAAATCGACGGCTCTGATGCCGTGGAAATCCCTTGAATCGCTTCATTCTCAAGGGCATAGGCCCGGCTAAAATAGGTAAAGGCATCATGCGCCGTTAACAAGACCCGCTGCGCTTCAGGGATCGAGGCCAGGCTTTCGCGCGCCCAGGCATCCAGCGCCAATGCGCGCGCAACCTCACGGAGCAAGGCCTGTTGAATGTCATCGGCACAGTCGGGCGCAAGGGCCGTCAGCGCCTCGGCCATCGCCGGGAATGTCTCGGCCCACAGGGCGGGGTCCATCCACAAATGCGGATCCGGAGCGGCGTTGTGCATCAGCAATTGATCGGCCGGGATGGCGTCACCGATGATCGCGGCCCCGACCCGCGCCAGGATTTCGGCCAATCGCCCTTCCAGGCTCAGACCCAGCGCCATGATCCGATCCGCGGCCCGCAACCGGCGAATGTCCGACGGACGCGCTTGATACAGATGCGGGTCCAGCCCGGCGCCGATCAGGGTCTGCACCGTCACACATTCGCCTGCGATACGCCGGGCGGGGTCTGCGATCATGCCGACTGTGGCCAGCATCACGGGCTGCGCTGCCAAGGGCTGCGAAAACATGGTCAGGAAGGCGGCGGCAAGGATGGCTGAACGCATTGGCGGCTCCGCTGGTTCCCCGAGACTTATTGCGAATGAGTCGCAATGGCAAGCCAGCAGCTAATCGGATAAGCCGATCAATTATGCGCGAATATTCGAATTGCAACCGGCGCTCGCGCTGGGCCATAGTTCGGCACGCAGGACGGAGGCAGGCATGGCAGATTCGGCACGGGTGGTCATCATTGGCGGCGGGGTGGTCGGCACATCCGCCTTGTATCACTTGGCAAAAGCGGGCTGGACAGATTGCCTGTTGCTCGAGAAAAACGAGCTGACCGCCGGTTCGACATGGCACGCGGCGGGCAATGTGCCGACCTTCTCGTCCTCGTGGTCGATCATGAACATGCAGCGCTATTCGGCCGAACTCTATCGCGGCTTGGGCGAGGCCGTTGACTATCCGATGAACTATCACGTCACCGGGTCGGTCAGGCTGGGTCACACCCAGGAACGCCTGCGTGAGTTTCAGCGCGTTGTCGGGATGGGGCGCTATCAGGGCATGGACCTTGCGATCATGGCCCCCGACGAGATCAAGACCCGCTACCCGTTTCTCGAAACCCACGATCTGACGGGCGCGCTTTATGACCCCAACGACGGCGACATCGACCCCGCGCAACTGACCCAGGCGCTGGCCAAGGGGGCCCGCGACATGGGCGCTCGGATCGACCGCTTCCGCCCGGTCACCAGCGCGCGGCGCGAGAATGGCGAATGGGTGCTCGATACCCCCAAGGGCGAGGTGCGCTGCGAGGTTGTCGTCAACGCCGCTGGCTATTACGCCGCCCGCGTGGGCGCGATGTTTGGCCGCCGCGTGCCGATGATGGTGATGAGCCACCAGTACCTGCTGTTCGACACCATCCCTGAGCTTGAGGCTTGGTCCAAGGAAACCGGGCGCAAACTGCCACTGCTGCGCGACGTGGACAGCAGCTATTACCTGCGGCAGGAAAAACACGGCTTCAACCTTGGCCCCTATGAAAACCCCTGCCGCGCGCATTGGGCAACCCCCGATGACCCGATGCCCGATGACTTCAGCTTCCAGCTTTATCCCGATGATCTGGACCGGCTGGAATGGCACATCACCGACGCCATGGCCCGCGTGCCGCTGCTGGAAAAGGCCAATCTGCAAAAGGTCATCAACGGCCCGATCCCCTACACGCCCGACGGCAACCCGCTGATCGGCCCGATGCCCGGCGTGCCCAATGCGTTCGAGGCCTGCGTCTTTACCTTCGGCATCTGCCAGGGTGGCGGCGCGGGCAAGGTGCTGGCCGAATGGATCACCGAGGGCGCGACGGAATGGGATATGTGGTCCTGCGATCCGCGCCGCTTCACCGGGCATGAGGACCACGATTACTGCGTCGCCAAGGGGATGGAGGTCTACGGCCACGAATACGCCATCCATTTCCCGCACTATGCCTGGCCCGCCGGGCGCGGCCAGAAACTCTCGCCCAACAATGACCGCCTGATCGCGTTGGGCGCGCAGTTCGGCCCCTATAACGGCTGGGAACGTGCCAACTGGTTCGCGCGCCCCGGCGACGACACCTCCGGCGCTGCGCAACAAACCTGGCGCCGCGAAGGCCCGTGGTTCAACGCGGTAAAGGCCGAATGCGAGGCGGTGCGCGACGGGGTCGGCGTGCTCGATCTGCCCGGCTTCTCGCGGTTCGATCTGACCGGGGCCGGGGCGGCGGCGTGGCTCGATGCGCGGATCTCGGGCAAATTGCCCCGCGTCGGGCGTATCTCGCTGGCCTATTTCCCCGATGTCAAAGGCCGGATCGTCACCGAAATGTCGGTGATCCGCCATGCGCCGGATCATTTCACGCTGATCACCGCTGCCACCGCACAAGCGCATGATTTCGAATGGCTGGCGCAAGACCTCGCGCCGGGCCTGTCGCTGGTCGATCACACCGACGCCTTCTCAACCCTCATCGTCACCGGGCCACAGACGCGCGCCTTGCTGACAAAGCTGACCGACGCTGACCTGACGTTGCCTTGGCTCACGCATCAATCCGCGCAGGTTGCCGGAAAGCCTGCGCAACTGCTGCGCGTGTCCTTCGCCGGTGAGCTGGGCTGGGAGGTTCACGCCACCCCGAAAGACATGCCCACGATCTACGCCGCGATCCTCGACGCGGGCGCGACCCCATTCGGCATGTTTGCCCTCAATTCCCTGCGTATCGAAAAAGGGTATCGCGCGTGGAAGGGCGATCTCTCCACCGATTACACCCTGCTGCAAGGCGGGTTGGACCGCTTCATCGACTGGTCCAAGGACTTCCGGGGCAAAGCCGCACTTGCCGCCGAAAAGCAATCCGGCGTCAGCAAACGCTTCGTGCTGCTGACCATCGACGCAGGCGATTGTGACCCGGCCTATATGTCAACGCTCTGGCACAACGGCCAGGTCGTCGGCGAGACCACCTCAGGCTATTTCGGCCACCGCACCGGGCAGTGCATCGCGCTGGGCATGCTGCGCCACGACCTGACCGAGCCGGGCACGGCAATCGAGGTCGAAATCTTCGGCCAGCGCTACCCCGCCACGGTACAACCCGACGGCCCCCTATGGGACCCCGGCAACGAACGGCTCAGGGCATGATGGCCATCTTTGTTCTTCAAATATCCTCGGGGGTTCCAAGGGGGTGGAAAACCCCCTTGGGCGGGTCCGCCGGGTGCCGCATCGGAGCCTTCGCATGACCCGGATCACCCTTCTGGATGGCGGCATGGGCCAGGAATTGACACATCGCGCAGGTGGCACGCCGCATCCGCTGTGGGCGACCCGCGTGATGATCGACCATCCCGGCATGGTGCAATCCATCCATGCCGAGTATTTCGCCGCCGGGGCCAGCCTCGCCACGACCAACACCTATGCGATTCACCACGACCGGCTGGTGAAATTCGCGCTGGATCATCGCTATCAGGCCTTGATCGACGGCGCGCTGTCCGAGGCCAAAGCCGCGCGCGCCGCGCATGGCACTGGCCTGATCGCCGGTTCCATGGGGCCCTTGGTGGCCTCGTATCGCCCCGAAACCATGCCGCCCCATGACACCGCTGTCGCGCTGTTCGCCGAGATGGCCGCGCTGATCGCGCCCCATGTCGATGTCCTGCTTGGTGAGACCGTGGCCTCGCTCGCCCACGCAAGCGCGCTGATTGACGCCGCGCGGCAGGCGGCCCCCGACACGCCGCTGTGGCTCAGCGTCACGCTTGAGGATCGCGACGGCACCCTGCTGCGCTCCGGCGAGCCGATTGCCGCGCTGGGCGCTCTGATCGACCGCGTCGATGCAATTCTGGCCAATTGCTCGGCCCCCGAGGCAATGGATCAGGCGATGTCACCCCTGCGCGCCACCGGCAAACCCTTCGGCGCTTATGCCAACGGTTTCCAGCAGATCACCTCGGATTTCCTCAAGGACAACGCCACGGTTGACGCCTTGCAAGCCCGCCCCGAACTGACGCCGCAGCGCTATGCCGATTACGTCATGGGCTGGGTTGACCAAGGCGCCACGCTGGTTGGCGGCTGCTGCGAAACCGGCCCCGCCCATATTGCCGAAATCGCCAACCGCCTGCGCGCGGCGGGCCATACCATCGTTTGAGGACCCCCATGTCAATTCCCTCGCACGCACGCGTTGTCATCATTGGCGGCGGCATTTCGGGCTGCTCGGTGGCCTATCATCTGGCCAAGGCGGGCTGGACCGACATTGTTTTGCTGGAGCGCAAGCAACTGACCTGCGGCACGACCTGGCACGCGGCCGGGTTGATCGGCCAGTTGCGCGGGTCTTTGAACATGACGCGCCTCGCGAAATACTCGGCCGACCTGTACCTGAAGCTCGAGGCCGAAACCGGTATTGCCACCGGCATGAAGCAAACCGGCTCCATCACCGTGGCCCTGACCGAGGCCCGTCGCGAGGAGATCTACCGCTCCGCCGCGCTGGCCCGGGCGTTTGACGTGGACGTCCAGGAGATTTCCCCGGCCGAGGTCAAGGCGATGTACCCGCATCTCAACGTGGGCGACGTGGTGGGCGCGGTGCATCTGCCCTTGGACGGGCAATGCGACCCGGGCAATATCGCGCTGGCCCTCGCCAAGGGCGCGCGCCAGAACGGCGCGCAGGTGATCGAGGGCGTCAAGGTGTTGCGCGTGCTGGACGACGGCAAACGCGTGACCGGTGTGACCTATGAGGCGGGCGGCGCAGTCGGCACAATCACCTGCGACCATGTGGTCAACTGCGGCGGCATGTGGGGCCGCGATCTGGCGGCGAATTCGGGCGTGACCCTGCCGCTGCACGCCGCCGAGCATTTTTATCTGGTCACCGAACCGATTGCCGACCTTGGCCGCCTGCCGGTGCTGCGCGTCCCCGATGAATGCGCCTATTACAAGGAAGACGCGGGAAAAATGATGCTGGGCGCGTTCGAGCCCAAGGCCAAACCCTGGGGCATGACCGGCATTCCCGAGGATTTCTGTTTCGACAGCCTGCCCGAGGATTTCGACCATTTCGAACCAATTCTCGGCATGGCCATGAACCGGATGCCGCTGTTCGAAACCGCCGGGGTCCATACGTTCTTTAACGGTCCCGAAAGCTTTACGCCCGATGATCGCTATTATCTGGGCGAGGCCCCGGAAATGGGCAATTACTGGGTCGCGGCGGGCTATAACTCGGTGGGCATCGTGTCCTCGGGCGGCGCGGGCATGGCGCTGGCGCATTGGATGATCGAGGGTGAGCCTCCGTTCGACCTGTGGGAGGTGGATATCCGGCGTGCGCAGCCGTTCCAGCGCAACAAACGCTATCTCAAGGAGCGCGTGACCGAGACGCTGGGCCTGCTCTATGCCGACCATTTCCCGTTCCGTCAGGTGGAAACCGCGCGGGGCATTCGGCGCACGCCGCTGCATGAGCATCTCAAGGCGCGCGGCGCGGTGTTCGGCGAGGTCGCGGGCTGGGAACGGGCAAACTGGTTCGCGCGCGAGGGGCAAGAGCGCGCGTACCGCTATTCCTGGGGGCCGCAAAACTGGTTCGACAACCAAAAGGCCGAACATCTGGCGGTGCGCACCGCCGCCGGAGTGTTCGACATGACCTCCTTTGGCAAGATCCGCGTCGAGGGCCGCGATGCCTGCGCGTTCTTGCAGCGGGTTTGCGCCAACGATATCGACGTCGCGACGGGGCGCATCGTCTACACGCAGATGCTCAACCCGCGCGGCGGCATTGAAAGCGATCTGACGGTCACGCGCCTGTCGGAAACCGTGTTCTTTCTGGTCGTTCCAGGCGCCACCTTGCAGCGCGATCTCGCATGGCTTCGGCGGCAGCTGGGCGATGATTTTGCGGTCGTCACCGATGTCACGGCCGCCGAATCCGTGCTCTGCCTGATGGGGCCTGAGGCGCGAAACATCCTGTCGCGCATCACCCCCGCCGCGCTGGACAACGACGCTTTTCCCTTTGGCACGGCGCAAGACATCGAGCTCGGCCTTGGCTTGGCCCGCGCGCACCGTGTGACCTATGTCGGAGAATTGGGCTGGGAATTATACCTCAGCACCGACCAGACCGCGCATGTGTTTGAAACCCTGATCGAGGCCGCGCCCGACCTGAAACTCTGCGGACTCCATGCGCTCAACTCCTGCCGCATCGAAAAGGGCTTTCGCCATTTCGGCCATGATATCACCGACGAGGATCATGTGCTCGAGGCGGGCTTGGGTTTTGCGGTGAAAACCGACAAGGGCGAATTTATCGGCCGCGACGCGGTGCTGGCCAAACGCGAGGCCGGGTTGCAACGGCGAATGGTGCAGTTCCTGCTGCAAGACCCCGCCGCGATGGCCTATCACAACGAGCCCATTTGCCGCGATGGCGAGATCGTCGGCACGGTCACCAGCGGCAATTACGGCCACCATCTGGGTGGGTCGGTGGCGCTGGGCTATGTGCCCTGCGCCGGGCAATCGGCGTCCGAGGTTTTGGCCTCGCGGTATGACATCGACATTGCCGGGCGGCGCGTCCCGGCGACGGCGTCGTTGGCACCGCTTTATGATCCCAAATCCGCCCGCGTGAAACAATAGCACAAAGGGGCGCGCGCCCCTGAAGGACGTCCTTTGAAACGATTGATCGAGGAGAGACGCGATGACTGCTGAAGATCAGATGCCCCAAAGAGCGCGCCGATCCGGCGGACGCGCGGCCCGGGTTGCGGTGCGCTCTGCGCCTCTGGCCGATGATTTGCGCCCGGTGCGCGCGGGCATTTCCGGCGGACAATACAGCCCCCTGTCGCAAGACGCGGTGTTGCGCATCCACGAGGCCGCCTTGGACGCGTTGGAGGTCATTGGTCTGGCCAACGCGCCGCAATCGGGCATTGACGCGATGACCGCCGCCGGGGCCATTCTGGGCGACGACGGCCGCCTGCGGTATCCGCGCGCGCTGGTCGAGGATATGCTGACCAAGGCGTCTCGCGGCATCACGCTTTATGGCCGCGACCCCAAGCATCACCTTCATCTGTCGGGCACGCGCGTTCACTATGGCACGGCGGGGGCGGCAGTTCATGTCGTCGATATCGACACCGGCGCGTACCGCGACTCGACGGCGCAAGACCTGCATGACGCCGCCCGCTTGGTGCATCACCTTGATAACGTGCACTTCTTCCAGAGAATTTGTGTCGCGCGCGATGTCACCGACAATCTCGAAATGGACCTGAATACGCTCTACGGCGCGCTGGCGGGAACCACGAAACACGTCGGGACGTCATTCTCGGATCCGTCGCATGTCGAGGCGTGTTTCGAGTTGTTGCACATGGTTGCGGGCTCTGAGGCTGCGTGGCGCGAGCAGCCGTTTGTCAGCAATTCCAACTGCTTCGTCGTGCCGCCAATGAAATTCGCCGAGGAAAGCTGCATCACGATGGAGGCGTGTATCCGCGCGGGGATGCCGGTCCTGTTGCTGTCAGCCGGGCAGGCAGGCGCGACCTCGCCCGCACCGATTGCCACGACGATCGTGCAGGCGGTGGCTGAATGTCTGGCGGGCGTGGTCTACGTCAACAGCATCGCGCCGGGCCATCCCGCGGTGTTTGGCACCTGGCCGTTTGTGTCCGATCTGCGGACCGGTGCGATGTCCGGCGGCAGCGCCGAGCAAGCCTTGCTGACCGCAGGCTGCGCGCAGATGCACCGTTTCTATGGCCTGCCGGGGGGGGCGGCGGCAGGGATTGCCGACAGCAAACTGCCCGATATGCAAGCGGGCTGGGAAATGGCGATTTCCAACACGCTGGCCGGGTTGTCTGGCCTGAACATGGTGTATGAAGCGGTCGGGATGCACGCCTCGCTTCTGGGATTTTGTTTTGAATCCCTGACACTTGGCGATGATCTGCTAGGGCAGGCGTTGCGCTGTGTGCGCGGCATCGACGTGACCGAGGACAGCGTGTCCATCGACGTGATGAAAGAGGTTTGTCTGGGTGGGCCGGGGCACTATCTGGGCTCGGATCAGACGCTCAAGCTGATGCAGACCGAATATATCTACCCCGCTCTCGGCAACCGGATGAGTCCCAAGGAATGGAACGAGGCCGGGCGGCCAAGGTTGCTGGACGGCGCAAAGCGGCGCACGGCGGATATTCTGGCCAAGGCACCCTGCCAGATCGACCCCGCTCTGGACCGCGCGGTGCGGGCCAGGTTCAACATGTATTTTCAATAGAGGCGGGCGCGCCAGCCAACGCTGGCGCGTCGCACGTCAGCGCGAAATCAGGACCGAAGTCTGCGCGTGGCGAACCACACGCGCTGCCGTCGAACCGATGAAATAATCGCTCAGACCGGGCCGGTGCGAGGCGATCATGATCAAGTCAGCGCCCGTATCTTCGGCGCATTGCAGGATCTGGCCGGCCGGTGCGCCGGTGCGAACCTCGGGTTGGATGTTCACGTCTTGTCTTGCGACCAAGACGCTCAATTCGACCTTGGCTTCGGCTTGGCGGCGGTCATTCAGATCGCGCGGCAATTCGGCGGCGACATAGCTGGGGACATCTTCCAAGACGGTGAGAAGACGGATGACGCCACCCTCGTCCAGCAGGTCAACGGCTTTGTCCAGCAGGCCCTTGCCAGCGTCACCGTGGCTGAGAGCAACGGCAACAATGATATTCTTGTACATCGGGTTTCTCCAATCCATGTTCGCGTCTGCAAGCGACTTTAGGCCAGAGATTAGGGGCTCACGTTGATCTGCGTCAAGACTGATGACCTGTGCGGTAATTTCCTGCGCCAGAAAGTCATCATATGAAAAGGGCGACCCGAAGGCCGCCCGCAAAACCGGTCACCACGGACTGAAATCAGCCGCGACCCTTGCGCCCGCCGCGTCGGCCCGAGGCCGCCGACGAGGCGGCTTTCGAGGCCTCGGCAAAACTTGCCCCGTCTTTCATCGCTTCCAGCACCTTGGCCAAACGGATCCACTCGCCGCCGTTCGGATCGTGGTCCATCAACATATTGGCCGCGCGGATCGCTTCCATTTCTTGCGCCCGCACCGGGTTCATGATCGCCGAGGTCATGCCCGCGCCAATGGCCATCGGCAAGAACGCCGCGTTCACGCCGTGACGGTTCGGCAAGCCGAACGATATGTTCGACGCGCCGCAGGTGGTGTTGACGCCCAGCTCATCGCGCAAACGGCGCACCAGTGCGAACACTTGTTTTCCGGCCGTGGACATCGCGCCAATCGGCATGACCAAGGGATCCACGACGATGTCATGGGCCGGAATGCCGAAATCCGCCGCGCGCTGGACAATCTTTTTCGCCACCGCAAAGCGCACGTCCGGGTCCTCGGAAATGCCGGTGTCGTCGTTCGAGATCGCCACAACCGGCACGTTGTATTTCTTGACCAGCGGCAGCACCAATTCCAGCCGCTCTTCCTCGCCGGTGACCGAGTTCAGCAACGGGCGACCATTGGCCGCTTTCAGCCCCGCTTCCAGCGCGCCGGGCACCGAGCTGTCGATGCACAGCGGCACGTCAGTGATCGCCTGCACGCATTCGATCAGTGCTTTCATCAGCGGTGGTTCGACAAAGTTGTTGTCGGCATAGCGCGGATCAGCGGCCATCCGATTGGTGAACACCGCGCCCGAGTTCACATCCAGCACCGTCGCCCCGCACAAGACCTGCTCCAGCGCGTCCATTTCCACGGTCGAGAAATTGTCCATCTCCAACTCGGCCGCCAGCTTCTTGCGGCCCGTCGGGTTGATGCGCTCGCCGATGACGCAGAATGGTTCGTCAAAACCGATGATCACGGTTTTTGTGGCGGATTCGAGGACGGTGCGGGTCATGGTGGAACTCCTGATGAGTGCTTGAGGAGTGCCTCGAGCGTGGGTCGAAAGTGTCAATGGCGCCATCGCAGCGGGCTAGGCTGCGGTTTTTGCCAGCGCGGGCGCCTTGGATGCGTGTCAGCCGTTCGCTTGCGCGGCGGTTGCCATCGGGATGGTGCGGTTTGAAATCCAGGTTGCGTTGGTCTTGATGCCGCCCAGCGGGAAGAAATGCACGGCCTCGATGCCAAACGACGGGTTGGCGGCCTTGTGCGCGGCGAGGGCGGACACGAACTCGTCGGGCTCGTAGGGCAGCAACAGTTTCGAGACATCCATCGCCCGCTTTTGCAGCACGCGCAACGACGCGCCCACGCCGCAGGCGATCGAGAATTTGATCAGCGTTTGCAGTTTTGCCGGGCCCGCGACGCCGATATGAACCGGCAGGTCGATGCCCTCGGCTTGCAAGCGGTTGACCCAGGCGATGACCGGCGCGGCCTCGAAACAGAACTGGGTTGCCAGCGCCATCTTGGCATCGGTGCGGGTGCTGAAATCCTGTTTCCAGCGCAGCGCATCCATCACCATCTTGTCCGAGCCATCGGGGTCGATGTCCTTGTTGCCTTCGGGATGGCCCGCGACGTGCAGGCGCTCGAACCCGTCAAACGCGCCGCTTTCCAGCAATTGCATCGAGGAATGAAAATCGCCAACCGGCTTGTCCACGCCGCCTGCCAGCAGCAGACCTTGTTTGACATCGGCCTCGGCTTTGTAGCGCGTGACCCATTCGGTCAGCATGGCCTTGTCCTTGATGATCCGCGCCGGGAAATGCGGCATCGGCTCAAAGCCTTCGCGGCGCAGGCGCGCGGCGGTGGCGACCATCTCGTCAATCGGAGTCCCGTCGATATGGGCGATATACACACGCGTTCCCACCGGCAGGATGGCGGCGAAATCGTCGATCTTTTCCGCCGTGCGTGGCATCACCTCGATCGAGAACCCCTGAAGAAACGGGATCAGCATTTCAGAACCGGTGACCGGCGCGCCACTCTCTTTGCGGCCAAATTTGAACAAAGCCATCAGAACCTCCCTCAGGTTACACACGCGTGTCCCGCCCGTCATTGGCGATCAACGTTTTGATCCTTGCGGTGTCGTATTCCTGTTCCAGACGGCTGGCCTCGGCGCGGGCGACGTGTTCCTGCTCGCCAGCGACATCATAGGGGTCGGCTTTGCGCCAATCGGCCAGATATGAGTTGGTATCGCGTGCGCCGACTTTCATCGCGCAGCGGTCAATCGCCTGCTCGAACCGCTCGGGCAATTGCACCTTGGCCGCGCGCCGTCCTTTGCCGACGATCACCTGGGCGGGGATATCGCGCCAATAGACGATGGTGACGGGGTTCAGCGTGGCATCTGACATTGCGGGCTCCTGTTTCATGCGCGTGTTTCTGCATCGCCGTTTTCCCGATGGTCTGAGGCGTTGTTTTCGACCTGCGCGGGTCACCTTGCGACCCGCCTATGGGATACAGGCTTGCCGCCGCGTGAGCCAGCGCGCGCGCGGTGAATATTCTTCATGAACTTCGTGAACGAATGCGGGTATGCCCAGCAAAAAGGCCCGCCCCAAGGTGGGACGGGCCTGTGACCCATGGTCGTTTTTTGCCGAGACCTTGTGCACGTCAACCGGGTCAGAAGTTGAAGTTCACGCCCAGCCGGACCGTGCCGTAATTCACGTCGGTGTAACAATTGACACCGCAAGCCGTCGGCAACTCCAGGCGGCCAAGGTCGGTGTACAGGTACTCAAGATTGAGCGACACCACGTCCGAGACGGCATGTTCAATGCCGATTCCCGCGGTCCAGCCTGTCAGCCGATCTTGACCGGTGGTGACACCAGCAAAGCCCGTCGCATCGCCCGAGGCCAAACCTGCGGTGGCGTAGATCAACGTGCGATCAAAGGCGCGACCGATGCGACCACGGATGGCAAAGCCGTTTTCGACAGTGGTTGTACAGGTGCCGCCGACGCAGAAGAAACCCCCGCCGGTGGTTGAATTGGCGGTCAAGGTTCCGCCGGTATAGTCGAATGCGGCACCATAAACCATCGCACCGCTTTGCATGTTATAGCCAGCGGTCAAGCCCCACGGGGTGCCGCCCCAATCACCGGGCGTGTTCGCCACCGGGCCCGAGCGCTCGGCCCAATTGTTGTTGTCAAGCAGCGTGCCAACGTGCAAGCCGGCATAAAAGCCGCTCCAATCATAGGTTGCGGGCACGAAGGGCACGATGGGTGGTTCGTACACGGTAACCGGACCAGACGCCAAAGCCGAAGTCGCAAGGCCTGCGGCGAGGCCTGCAGCAAGAGTTGTCATCAGTGAAAATTTCATGGGAAGTCTCCTTTCAGCATCTGGAAGTTGACATTCGGGATGTCACACGGGCATTTGCGGGCAGTAAAAAATCATCAACGGCTTGCACAGTATGTCACGGCCAACTTGCTTCAAGAAATCAACTCTTTGCGCTGTCATTGGTTCCGCGGTCGGTCACGGATTTTGCGTTTTTTTCCTAACAAGTGCTTAACCCTCTGGATATGTTGACAGAGTTGACGCAACGGAAGCGTCGATGATGTTTTCACCCTGGCGGCAACCGGCGGCAATCCGCTCATCCTGGGCGTGTGGGGCCTTGCGACGCGGTGCATGGGCCCGGCGCCGCTCATATTGATTCGCGGCCAGCACGACGCGGCAACGAGATGGCGAGGTCGGCGTCAACTTGCGATGCTCAGCCCTTTAACAGCGGGTCAACCCCGTGCATCGCGGCTTGCGCCGGAGGTCCGCGGGCACTAGGATAGGGGCAACACGAAATGGAGGGCGGCAATGACGCCCGAACGTCCCGCAGGCGCGGCGGCGAACCCGGCATCGTCGAGGCCACCCAAGCGTGGGCGGGCTTCCTCCGGGAAAGACCCAAGGCGCCAGACATCGCCCAAGGGGGCGGGGCTTTACGCCGCGCTCGATTTGGGAACAAACAGTTGTCGCATGCTCATTGCGCGCCCCAAGGGCCCGCAATTCGAGGTGATTGACAGCTTTTCGCGTGCCGTGGAACTCGGCACCGGCCTCGAGGCAACGGGGCGTCTTGGCCATGGGCCAATGGCGCGTACCGTTCAGGCCCTGCGCATTTGCCGCCGCAAGCTTGATGACCACAACGTTGTCCGAATGCGACTGGTCGCGACCGAAGCGTGCCGACGGGCGCATAATTCGTCTGAATTCATCCGCAAGATCCAGCGCGAAACCGGGCTGCGGCTGGAAATCATTCCCACCGAAGAAGAGGCGCGGCTGGCGGTGATCTCCTGCGCGCCTTTGGTCGTCGAGGGGGCAGAGCAACTGCTGGTCATCGACATCGGCGGCGGCTCGACCGAGCTTGTGTGGATCGACCTGTCCGACGTGGCACCCAACAAGCGGCGCGAGGCGATCCTGAGCGTGAAGCTGGGGCTGGACGCCAAGCCGAGCGCGCCATTGTTGCCCAATCAGGCCCGGGTGGTTGACTGGATCTCGGTGCCGCTGGGCGTGGCAACGCTGCGCGAACTCTTCTCGGATGTTGACAGTGATGCGGCGCGATTCGCCCTGATGAGTTGGCATTTTGAAGAGCAGCTGCACAGTTTCACCCCCTATCAGAACCCGGCGCCCCGCAAGGGGTTTCAGATCATCGGCACCTCGGGCACCGTGACCACCGTTGCCGCGTCGTTCTTGGGTCTGCGCCGCTATGACCGCAACAAGGTGGACGGGCTGACCATGACGTCGGTGCAGATCGACACCGTGATCCGCGACTATCTGGCGTTGGGGCCAGAGGGGCGGCGCACCGACCCGCGGATCGGCCGCGACCGACATGGGCTGATCATGTCCGGGGCGGCAATTTTGCAGGCGTTGATGCGGGTCTGGCCCACCGATGTCATGTCAGTCGCCGACCGTGGCCTGCGCGAGGGGATGCTCTATGCGCAAATGAGCCACGACGGTGTGCTGCAAAACTTGTAAGGAAACACGATGGCGAATCCGCCCACCAAAGGCACCTCGGGGCGCGGACAGCGCGATCTTCGGGTGAAGGTCAAAACGGCCAAGGGCCGCAAGATGTCCTCGACTCGCTGGCTGGAGCGCCAGTTGAACGACCCCTATGTCGCGCGGGCGCGCAAAGAGGGGATGCGCGGGCGTGCTGCATACAAGATACTCGAACTCGACGACAAGTTTCGGTTCTTGGTGCCGGGCGCGCGGATCGTTGATCTGGGCTGCGCGCCGGGTGGCTGGTTGCAAGTGGCCGTCGAGCGGGTGAATGCGCTGGGCGCAAAATCGGGCAAGCGCATCGGTTATGTTCTGGGTATCGACCTGCAAGAGGTCGAGCCTGTGGCAGGCGCCGAAGTGCATGTCCTTGATTTTCTGGATGAAGGCGCTGACGACAAGGTCAAAGGCTGGCTGAATGGCACCGCCGATGTGGTGATGTCCGACATGGCGGCGTCGGCGTCCGGGCACAAGCAAACCGACCATTTGCGCATCATCACCCTGTGCGAACACGCGGCGCATTTCGCGTTTGACGTGCTGCGCCCGGGCGGGACTTTTGTCGCCAAGGTGTTGGCGGGCGGGGCCGAGGGGGAGCTTCAGCACCTCCTCAAGCAACGTTTCACCAAGGTTCACAACGTGAAACCGGCGGCCAGTCGGTCCGACAGCTCCGAGAAATTCGTCGTCGCGACGGGCTTTCGCGGACGGATTGACGAGGCACCCGAGGCAGACGACACAGTGCCGGAATGATGCGCTTTGTGGCGTGATATGGACAATATCGCCGACCTGTGAAAAACCGTCGGCAACAGGAGTTTGCGCATGACCGTCACCCGTTTCGCCCCGTCGCCCACTGGCTATCTGCACATTGGCAACCTGCGCACCGCGCTGTTCAATTACCTGATTGCGCGCAAATCCGGCGGCGAGTTCATCTTGCGCCTCGATGATACGGATCAGGAGCGTTCCAAGCAGGAATATGTCGACGGGATCAAGACCGATCTCGAATGGTTGGGGCTGACCTGGGACCGCGTCGAGCGTCAGTCCGAGCGGCTGGATCGGTACGCCGAGATGGCGGATCAATTGCGGGCAGCGGGGCGGTTCTATGAGTGTTTCGAGAGCCCGACCGAACTGGACCTCAAGCGCAAGAAACAGCTGAACATGGGCAAGCCGCCGGTTTATGATCGCGCGGCGATGGCGTTGGATGACGCGGCGCGTGAAAAACTGCGCGCGGATCGCGCCGGGTATTGGCGGTTTCAGCTGGATCTGGAGCGGATCGAATGGACCGACGGCATTCTGGGCGACATCTCGATTGATGCGGCCTCGGTCTCGGACCCGGTGTTGATCCGGGGCGACGGGCAGGTCTTGTATACCTTTGCCTCGTCGGTTGATGACATGGATATGGGGGTTACGAATATCGTGCGCGGCGGGGATCACGTCACGAATACGGCGACGCAAATTCAGATCATCCGGGCGATGGGCGGCAGGGTTCCCGATTTCGCGCATCATTCACTGCTGACCGGCCCGCATGGCGAGGCGCTGTCGAAACGGTTGGGGACGCTGAGTTTGCGGGATCTGCGCGCGCAGGGGGTCGAAAGAATGGCGCTGCTGTCGTTGATGGCGCGGCTGGGATCGTCGCAGCCGGTGGAATTGCGGGCCACGCTGGATGAGATCGCCGAGGGGTTCGATCTGTCGCAATTCGGGTCGGCACCGACAAAATTCGACGCCGAGGATCTGTGGCCGCTCACGCGCGGGCATGTTCAGGGGCTGCCGTTTGCGGCGGTGGCCGGGAAACTGGCGGCGCTGGGGGTTCCGGATTCGATCGCGCCGGCGTTCTGGGAGGTCGCGCGGGAAAATATCACGCGGCTGGATGATGTGGATCAGTGGTGGAGTTTGTGCCGCGACGGGGCGGTTCCGATGGTTGCGCCGGAGGATGCGGATTTCGTGGCGGAGGCTTTCAAATTGCTGCCGCCGCCCCCTTATGGAGCGACCTCCTGGTCTGACTGGACGGGCGCGGTGAAGGCGGCGACGGGTCGAAAAGGCAAGGGATTGTTCATGCCGCTTCGGAAGGCGGTGACCGGATTGGATCATGGGCCGGATATGGCCTCGTTGATGCCTCTGTTGCAAAAAACGCCGGGCCAATCCGGGTGATGTCCCCCCGTGGGACATCCCGTGGGACCAACAAAATCAAGACGTTAGATTGCAGGGTTTACCGTTTGGTAACCGATCCGCCGGGTCTTAACTGATCCGGCGGAAGGTCGATTCCGGGCCGGAGTTGTCAAAAAACGGCACGCTGTCGACGCGACCGGCGCGCAGCACGGCCTCGGCCTCGGCGAGGACAACCTCGGTGACGAAGGGCAGATCGAGGGTGCGGGCTTCGCTGAGGGCGATCCAATGCAAGTGGCTGAGTTCATCGGTGGCGCGGGAAAAATCATCAGGGTCGGTCGCCAGATCCTCGCTGCGGGCCAGAAAAAACCGCGCATCAAAACGGCGCGTGCGCCCCGGCGGCGTCACCGCACGAAAGATGAATTGCATCGAGTTGCCCGCCGGACAAAGCCCGGCCTTGGCGAAATCCGCCCAATCGTCGGGCACCGGGCCGTCCCATGCACCCGGAACGCCCAGGATTTGTCCGGCCTCCTCCCACAGCTCGCGGATCGCGGCGCTGATCATCGCCTCGGGCGAGGGCGGCTTGGCGGTCACGGGGTTTTTACCAAGCAACCGGCGCTGATCCTCGGGGACGCCGGGCCGCAGGCAGATGTTCGTGTCATCCGGGTCAACCGCGCCGCCCGGAAACACATATTTCGACGGCATGAACGCAGCCCCGGCACCGCGCATCCCCATCAGCACCTGCGGATTGTCCGTCTGCCCCGCGCGCACCAGAACGATCGTCGCGGCATCACGGATCGGCCGGTTCTCACCGGTATTTTCGGGGTCGAGGCTCATGGTTTGGTGCCAAATCCATGCATGCGGCGCGACCATTGCAGCGCGACAAATCCGCCCTTGAACCGCGGAAGCAGCCAGAGCGCCGCCACAAGCGCCACACTCCAACACAGGGCAATCATCACCCAGGGCGATGGCTCGAACGCCAGATAAATGGCCAAATACATGGCCATAACGGATTTTCCGACGACCAGGAGCGTCAGATAGGCCGGGCCATCATCGGCGCGGTGATGGTGCAGCGGCTCGTTGCACACCGGGCAGGCATCGGCAACCTTGAGGTAACCTTTCATCATCTGACCCTTGCCGCAGGACGGGCATTTGCGCGCCCATCCCAACCGCAACGCGGGCTTCAGCGGGCGATCATCAACCGGGCGAAGCGAGGAAGATTTTGTAATGCTCATGGCAGACTCGTATTTGCAAAGGGCGAGTATAGACGGCGGTTCGGCCGCTTCAAAGATGTCGTTGGAACGTTCATTATCACACCCTTGTCGTCAAGTTCAGGTTTTTCCGAAGACCTGCGACGGAATGCCCGCGCTGCACCGTATTACTGGCATCAACGACAAGATGGAGCGCTAAAATGACCACCAAGACCAAGACCCTGACCGCGATTGCCGTCGTTCTGGCCGCGATCCCGGCGATCAGCTGGGCGCAACAAGGCTCGCCCATGCGTCAGCAGCCGCCACAGATTGATTTCGCAACCGCAGATGCGGATGCAAGCGGCGGCATTTCATCCGAGGAATGGAGCCGCTATGTGACCGAACAGATGACCGCGCGTCGCGCCGAGGCCATGGGCACGCGGGCCGATGCCCTGATCGAAGCCGGTGACGCAAACGGCGACGCGGCCTTGACCCGTGACGAGTTGATCGCGGGGTTTACCGCCTTGGGTGAGCAACGGCGCGAGGATCGTGGAGAGCGTGGCGACCGTGGCGACCGTGGCGACCGTGCAGGCTGGCATGGTCACGGGCAGGGTCACGGGCATGGCCGCTGGGGTCGCGGGGATGATGACCGGGGCCGCGGCGATTGGGGGCGCATGGACCGGGGCGACCGGAGCGCGCAGATCTTTGAGCGTATGGACCAAAATGAGGATGGCCAGATCGACGCGGAGGAACTGACCCAGATGCAGGAGCATATGCAGCGCCGCATGGGTGGCCGCATGGGTCGCAACGACAACTGATCTTGTGAAACCCGAGGTCGGGCGCTACCCCAACGGGGCGGCCGACCTCACCACGCGGCCCAAATGACGACGTATCATGCCAAGGGACACAGCCCTCTCGATGACAGCGACCGACGCTTTGAGCGATGACGCCCTGTTGGCGCTGAGCGCCGGGGGCGACTCGGCGGCGGCGGCGCTGTTGGTGGACCGGCTGTCGCCGCGCGTGTTTCGTCTGGCGCGGCGGTTGTTGCAAGATCAGGCCGAAGCCGAGGACGTCACGCAAGAGGCGATGTTGCGGCTCTGGCAGATCGCGCCGAAATGGCAGGCGGGGGGCGCGCAGCCCTCGACCTGGTTGCACCGGGTCACGGCGAACCTGGCCACGGACCGCTTGCGGCGTCGGCGCAGCGTCGGGCTGGACACGATTGATGAGCCTGACGACCCGGCGCCCGGTGTGGTCGAGGGGATGATCGACACCGACCGGCGGCGCGCCCTGGATGATGCCTTGGCGCTGTTGCCCGAGCGACAGCGGGTCGCCGTGGTGTTGCGGCATCTCGAGGGGCTGACAAACCCCGATATTGCCGCGACGATGGGCATCGGGGTTGAAGCCGTCGAGAGTTTGACGGCGCGCGGAAAACGCAGATTGGCGGACCTGTTGTCAGGGCGCCGCGAAGAACTGGGGTTTGACAGATGAGCCAAGAGCGGATGCACAACGACCCATTCGACCGACGCGACGAGGCTGCGCTTGAGGCGCTGTTTTCCGAGGCGCGATTGGCCGAGCCTGATCCTGTGCCCGAAGGGTTGCGGTTGCGGCTGTTGGCGGATGCGGCGGCGGCGGTGCCGGCCGAGGCGCCGCGCGGCTGGCTGGCGCGGCTGGGCGGGATCCTGGCGGATCTGGGTGGCGTGCCCGGCTTGGCTGGGGTCGGCGCGGCCGGCGTGGCGGGTGTCTGGATCGGTTTTGCCGGCCCGGGTTTGACCGGCGATCTGGTGACGCAATTCTGGCAAGGGGCGGCGACGGTCAGCCCGACGGTCTCGACCTGGGTGGATGCGGGGCCGATGGACGCGAGCGATGCCGATCTGTTGGTCTTGATGAGCGGCGACGGAGAATGAGACGGCTATGACACAGACATCCAATTCCAGCCCGACAACACAGGGTAAGTCGTTGAAAAGCCGTCGAGGTTTGCGAATCGCGCTGGTCGTGTCCCTGATGCTGAACGTGATGCTGATCGGGATCTTGGCGGGCGGCATGATGCGGGTCTCGCGGTTCGAGTCCACCGCCCATGTACAGCCCGATTTTCGCAGCCTGTGGCGTGCGCTGCCCGCCGAGGCGCGGGCGGATCTGCGGGCGATGGAGCGCGCGCGCGGCTTGCCCGGGGATCATGGGCACCGTCTGACGCATCAGGAGCGGCGAGAACGGATCGCGGCCGTCAATGGACGCATCATCGAGATGCTGCGCGCCGAGACATTCGATGGCGCGGCCTTCGCGGCGTTGCTGGGCGCCGAGCGTGAACTTCTGGCGCAGCGATTGAATGCCGCCCAGATCGCGTTTTCAGACCGGGTTGCCGCGCTGACATTGGCGCAACGGCGCGAAATGGCGCAAACGCTGGAAGAAAGCTGGCACCATCGCGGGCCGGGCAGATTTGGCCGCGGCGACGACGATTGAGGTCACGCCGCGCACGCGATGGTGACTTGATTGCGCCCGTCATGCTTTGCCGCCATCAGCGCCGAATCGGCGCGCGAGAGCGTGTCGCGGGCGATATCGGCGGGCTGTGACGCCTCGGGGAACAAATCCGGACCCAGCGCCAAGCCCACCGAAATCGTCACCGTGACGCTGCCGCGCCCATTGGGCAAGGCAATCGGCGTGTCGCCAATCACCCGGCAGAGCCGCTCGGCGGCGATCCGGGCGGTGCCCAGGGTGATCTCTGGCAAGGCCACCATGAATTCCTCGCCACCAATCCGCGCCAGCAGATCGGTTGGCCGCAGATTGTCGCGCAACCGCGCGGCGACGGCCTCGAGAACGGCGTCGCCCGCGCCGTGGCCATAGGTGTCATTCACCAGTTTGAAGCGATCCAGATCAAGCAGCATCACCGCGAATCTGCGACCGGTGTCCTGCGCCTGCTTGGCGATCCGATCCAGATGCGCCAGCGCATAGCGCCGGTTGTGCAACCCGGTCAGCGGGTCGGTGATCGCCATGCGCAGCCCTTGATTGACCGCGCGGCGCAACTGATCGGCCCGGCGTTTGCGCTGAATATGCATCGTCACCCGGAGCGCGATTTCCTGCGGATCAAGCGGGTAGGGCAACAGATCATTCGCCCCGACATCGAGGGCCATCGCCGCCGCCTCTGGCTCGGCCTCGGGCAGGACCAGCGCGATCTCGGCATAGCGACTTTGCACCCGCGAGCGCAGGTCGGCAATCAGCCGCAAGCCCGAGCCATGCGCCCCCAGATCGGAAGACACGAGATAAATATCCGGCACCGCACCGCTGGGGCTGTTGGTCAGCGCCGCGGTGGGCGACAGGATCGAGATCCGTTCTTTCAGATGCGGGGCGAGGGCGTTGCGCCAGCCCATTGCAATCGCCGGATCGCCGGTGACCAACCCGACATGGCCGGGCATGGTGAACACGGTTTCACCCTCGGCCATCGACATTTCGCCCCAGGTTTCAGACCGTAACCGCAGCTCTGATTCCGTCTCATGCGCGCGCAACAGGCTGCGGATCCGCGCCAGAAGGATAACCTCGTTCAAGGGCTTGGTCAGAAATTCATCGGCGCCGGCCTCGAGCGCGTTCAGGCGGCTCTGACGATCGCCCGAGGCGGTGATGATCACGATGGGAATATGCATGGTCGCGGCATCCGCACGCAGCTTGCGACACACCTCGATCCCGGAAATATCGGGCAACATCATGTCCAGCAGGATCAGTTTCGGCTGCTCGCTGCGCGCCAGTTTCAGCGCGCTTGCGCCATCGACCGCTTGAATCGTTTCATGGCAAGCCGCATTCAACTTGACCTTCAAAATGATCCGATTGGTGGCCAGATCATCAACGATGAGAATTTTTCGCGACATGTACGAACACCTTTTACCCCGCCGAAGCCAATCATTTCCCTTGATCGATCCAGGCCCCGGTCGTAGCTCAAGGTTTACCGCCAATTGGTTAACGAAACGTTTCAAGTTGTTAATATTCTCCAAAGGAGTCCGCATGAGCCTGAGCCAATCCGCCGCCGAAAGCCTTGCATTGCAGGTGTTTGCGTGGCTCGCCGAGGATAACGCCCGGATTGGCGCGTTTCTGGGATGGTCGGGCGAGTCCCCCGCCAGCCTGCGCGACCGTTTGCAAGACACGTCCTTTCTGCTGGCCGTGATCGAATTCCTGATGCTGGACGAGGCAATGTTGATGGAAGCGTGTCAATCCCTTGAAATTGCGCCGGAAATTCCGATGCAAGCGCGCGCAGCCTTGCCCGGCGGCGCTGATATGCACTGGACCTGAGCCATGAAAAACATCCGCGCAATCCTGTTCGACAAAGACGGGACCTTGTTTGATTTTCAGGCAACCTGGGGCGCTTGGGCGCGCAATTTGTTAACGGATTTGTCAGGCGGGCAGTCTGCCCTGGCCCGGAAGATGGCCGATGTCCTGGAGTTCGACGCTGAGAGCGGGCGATTTCGGCCGCACTCGCAGGTTATTGCCGGAACCGGGCGCGAAGTGGCGGAAATGCTGGCGGCGTTGTTGCCGGACCACAGCGCGGCGTCCCTGGAGGCCCATATCGCCCGCGCCGCCTCGCAGGCGCCGCTGGTGGCCGCGACCCCCTTGCGCCCCTTGCTGTCCGGGCTGCGTGATGCGGGGTTGAAACTGGGCGTTGCGACCAATGATTTTGAATCTGTCGCGCGTGACCATGTGGCTGATGTGATTGAGCTTTTTGACTTCATCGCCGGGTTTGACTCGGGGTTTGGCGGCAAGCCGGAACCGGGCATGCTGCTGGCCTTTGCACGCCATTGTGGCGTGCCGCCGCACAACATCCTGATGGTCGGTGATTCGCGGCACGATCTGGTGGCCGGGCGCGCCGCCGGAATGGCGACGCTGGGGGTGTTGACGGGGGTCGCGACGGCCGAGGATCTGGCCCCTTTTGCGGATCAAATTCGCTCTGACATCAGCCACTTACCAGAAGTCTTGCAGCTCATTTGACGATCTTCGCCAATCGTTAAGACCTTTGCCCCAAGGTGGAGGCAGGTGAGCAGCGAGAGTCGCAATGCATGGTCTGATCAATAAATCGATCCAGTCGTTTTTGTGCGATTCTTTCGGTGGCGCGGCGTGGCAGGAGATCGCGCAACAATCGGGCGTCGCACAGCAACTCGGGCCGGATGGTTTCGAGGCGATGCAGACCTATGACGACAGTTTGACAGACGCCGTGATTTCGGCGGCCGTTGCCGTGCTCAAACGCCCACGCGACTGCCTGTTGGAGGATTTGGGAACCTATTTGATCTCGAACGAACGGTTGGAAGCGCTGCGCCGCCTCCTGCGGTTCGGCGGCGTCAGTTTCACGGATTTCCTCTATTCGCTCGACGATTTGCAGGGCCGTTCCCGTCTCGCCGTGCCGGAACTGGCGCTGCCCGAACTTGCCCTTGATGAGGTTGGGCCGGGGCAATTCACCTTGACCTGTCGCGGTTGCTCTTTTGGCTTTGGGTTTGTCCTGGTGGGCGTGCTGCGGGCACTGGCCGATGACTATGGCGCGCTGGCGGTTTTGGAACATCTTGGCACCTCGGCGGATGCGACGGAGTCCGTGATTTCTATCGAAGTGCACGACCCTGCGTTCCATGCGGGGCGCCGCTTTGATCTGGCGGTCGAGGTGCGGTGATGGATGGGAATGCGCAGGCCTTTGGCTTTCGACTGCGGCCTTCCGCCTTGGGGCAGATGATGCCGATGTTTCTGTGGCTGGACCAGGACTTGCGCATTCGCGGCGCGGGGCCGACGCTGCTGAAACTGATGGGCGCCAGTGTGACGGGGCTGGCGTTGGGCGATGTGTTCCAGGTCCGCCGCCCCCGCAGGATAGCCACGGTCACGGATTTGACCAACGCACAGCGGCTGCGGCTGACGCTGCGGATCCCGCCCTACACGCTGTTCAAAGGCGTGGCCGTTCCCTTGATGGATGACGATGGGGTGCTGTTGAACCTGTCCTTTGGCTATGCCGTTCGCGACGCGGTGCGCGATCATGGGCTATCCGATACGGATTTCGCGGCGACGGATCTGGCAATTGAGCTGTTGTACCTGGCCGAAGCAAAGAACGCGGTCATGGGCGAGGTCAACAAAATGGCCAATCGCTTGCAAGGTGCCAAGGCGCGCGCCGAGGAACAGGCGCTGACCGATGTCCTGACCGGCTTGGGCAACCGGCGCGCGATGGAGCGTGCGCTGACGAGCCTGATGCATGACGGGGGCGGATTTGCGCTCATTCACCTGGACCTGGATTATTTCAAACAGGTCAATGATACGCTGGGCCACGCCGCCGGCGATCACGTCTTGATGCAGGTCGCGGCCGCGTTGCGCGCCAGCGTGCGAGGTGCCGATCTGGTGGCTCGGGTCGGCGGCGATGAGTTCGTGATCTTGCTTGCGGGCGTCCAGGACCGGGCCCCGCTGGAGCGCGTCGGCGAGCAGATCTTCAAACGCATGAGCGCCCCGATCCTGTTTGAAGGGCTACATTGCAAGGTCGCCATCTCGATGGGCGCGGTTATCGGACCGTCGGCACCGACAAGCTATGCGGAGGCGGATCGCCTGATGGCGCAGGCGGATCGGGCGCTGTATGCGTCGAAACATGCGGGCCGCGCGCGCCTGACCCTGGTGATGCCAGACGACACGTTGGAGGAATTGATCATCGGGGGCACGCCTATGGATTAGCCGCGCACGAACAATTCCGAGGGCAGGTTACACAGCGTTTCGGGCGCGCTGTCGGTGATCAAAATGGGTTCGGTGATCTCGATCCCGCCATCGTCAAGCCAAAGCGCCGGCATGAAGTGGAACACCATACCCGGTTTCAACTCTGTCATATCGCCGCGCCGCAAGGACATGGTGCGCTCGCCCCAATCCGGGGGATAGCTCAGGCCGATGGAATAGCCACAGCGGCTGTCTTTGTGAAACCCCTTTGCGTTCAGGGCTTCATTGAAGGCATTGGCGATGTCCTGACACAGGTGGCCGGGGCGGGCCTGCGCCAAGGCGGCGGCGGTTGCCTCTTGCACGGCGTCTTCGGCGCGACGGTAGGTCTTGGGCGGTTCGCCAAAGAACAAGGTGCGCGATTGCGGGCAGTGATAGCGTTTGTACACCCCGGCGATCTCGAAGAAATGCGCCTCGCCGGCCTGCATGGGGCGATCATCCCAGGTCAAATGCGGCGCGGTCGCATCCATGCCCGAGGGGGTCATGGGAACGATCGCCGGATAGTCGCCCCAATGGCCCGCCGCCCCCAACGCCCCGGCGCGCAGGATCTCGGCGACCAGTTGGTTCTTGGGCAATCCCGGGCGCGCGGTATCAAGGATCGTCTGATGCATCGCCTCGACAATGCGCGCCGCGCGCCGGATCCGCTCGATTTCGGCGTCGGATTTGCAGGCCCGTTGCCAGTTGACCATGCCGGTTGCGTCCACCAGCGACAGGGTCTGCGCCAAAACGGCATGGGCTTTGGCGGAGTAGTAATAATTGTCCATTTCCACGCCGACCCGCCCGCGCGCCCAGCCCCGTTCGGCCAAGAGCGCCGCCAAGGTCTCCATCGGGTGCTTCACGGGGTTCTGGACATAGGTATCATCATAGCCAACGATCTCTGTGTCCGACATCCAGACCGTCCGGCGCGCGCCCGCCGTATCCATCGCGCGGCCCCACCAAACCGGCGCACCGGCCGGGCCGATCACCACGGCCTGATGCACATAAAAGGACCAACCGTCATAGCCCGTCGCCCAGGCCATATTTGACGGATCGGTGATGATCAGCGTCGTTATATCGGCGTCTTCCATCGCCGCCCGGATGCGCGACAGGCGGGTCTCGTATTCAATCTGGGTGAAATCAGCGGCATCCATAGGGGGCTCCAAAATGAAAGACGGGCAGGGGGCGGCGCAATCGGTTCGCGCCCCGATAGTGTGGCGAGACCACAGCCCAAAGCAACCGGGATTTTCGACCAGATCGCGCTGTTATACGTCGAGCCAGAGCGTCATCGGCCCATCATTGACCAACGCGACCTGCATTTCTGCGCCAAAAACCCCGCGCGCGGTCGCAATGCCATGGGCGGCAAACACATCTGCAAACTGCTCATAGAGGGCCCGGCCCAGGTCGGGGGGCGCGGCGGTGGAAAAGCCGGGGCGGTTTCCGCGCGAGGTATCGGCCGCCAAGGTGAACTGGCTGACCACCAGAACGCCCCCGCCAACATCGACCAAGCTGCGGTTGGTTTTGCCCGCGTCATCGCGAAACATGCGCAATTTCAGGATCTTGGCCGCCAGATCCTGCG
Source organism: Pararhodobacter sp. (assembly GCF_034676545.1). Taxonomy (NCBI): domain Bacteria; kingdom Pseudomonadati; phylum Pseudomonadota; class Alphaproteobacteria; order Rhodobacterales; family Paracoccaceae; genus Pararhodobacter; species Pararhodobacter sp. Next base: position 3,147,005 of record NZ_JAUCBZ010000015.1, on the reverse strand, counting down.
CGCTTTTCGTGTCGTCGCCCTGCATCGCGCACACGAAGATCAGCAGCCCCGGCCCGGTTGCGCCGACAACCGCGCCGTCAACCGAGACCGACGCCTCGGTCACCCGTTGAAGCAATGCCCGCATTATTTGCCCTGCGAAAAGTAGATATAGGCCGCGGCGGCGATCACCGCCAAGGTCACGGCCCCGGCGATTTTCCAGACCGACCACGGACGTTCGCCCTGCACCTTGCCGGTTTGCCCGTTCACCACAAAGCGAAAGGTTTTGCCGCGATACTGATAGGCGGCCATCCAGATCGGCAGCAAAAGATGCTTGAAACGCTCATCCGCATGGGTTGTGTTGACCGAATGCACGCGCTGCTCATCACCGCCGATGCTGCGCCGCACGTCCTGTTTGATGACGTCATCCATGCGCTCGAGCGCCAAGTCGTGGCCGTCGGGCAGCTCCACGGTATAGCCCTCGGCCCGAAACCCCGAGAGGAATTGCGGGTTGTAGGGCGCGAGATCGGCCAGCATCCACGGTTCCAGCCCGCGAACATATTGGCGCGGCAGGGATTGCGCGGCCATGATCAACATATCCGTGAACTTGCGCGCGACGCGGCCCGACACGCGGGTCCAGCGGATCTTGCGGACCTGTTCGGTGGTCTGCTTTCCGTCGCGCATCACCGTGCGGGTCTCATAATAGGCGTCCCCGCGCTCGCCGGTATATTGCGATTGCGTGTCGGAATCGAAGGACCAATAGGGCACATAGAGACCATCAAGCCGCGAGCCATCCGAACGGGCGAATTGCTTGAGCTTGGAGGGCGCGAACCACAAGCGCCCCAGCCATTTGCGCATCGAGTCATGGGCGTCGCGTTCCGAAATCTTGAACGGCAGCACGGCGGCGGGTTTGATATGCCGCTGGGTTCCGGTGTCGGTGACGACGGGGGAGCTGCAGAATGGACATTGCGCGGCGTGTTGCGCGGGGTCGAATTCGACCTGCGCGCCGCAGTTTTCGCAGCTCAGAATGCGGGTTTCTTCGATGGCCTCGGGCGGCAGATGGTTGGCCAAAGCCTCGCGCAGGTCCATCGTGGTCAACGCCTGATTGCGCTGCTCGTCGCTGAACGGGATCTCTTGCTCGTGGCCGCAATATTGGCAGGTCAGCCGTTGCTGCCCGGGCGCATAGCGCAATTGCGCGCCGCAATTCTCGCAGGGGAAACGGTGCGCGTCGGTGGGCTGCGGCGGAGGGGTCTGGGCGGTACTCATGGTTTAGCCCGCGGGTGGCGGCGGTGGCGGCACGGAGGCAAAGAGGCTGGCAAGCCCGGAGACCTCACCGGCCTTTTTCCAGCCATCCTGACCGGCGGTCCAGACCAGGGTTTCGCGCGTCAAACTGCCTTGCGCCAGCATCTGACGCAACGCATCGGCGCCAAAGGGCCCTTTGGTTTCACCGTTCACGGCCACATGCCAGACGGTCGCGGCGGGTGGCGGAGGCGGGGGTGGTGGCGCTGCGGCGGCGGGTTGCGCGGCGGGTTGCTGGGCGTTGCCGGACATCGCGTTGGCCATGGTTTGCGCCATGCCCATGCCCATCCCCATGCCCATGCCCGCGCCCATCGCGCTGTCGCCCCCCGCCGAGGCCGCGGTTTGCATGGCTTGGGCGGCGGAAAACTGGGTGTATTTGTTGAGATCGCCGACGATCCCCATCGAACTGCGCTGGTCGAGGACTTTTTCGACCTCGGGCGGCAGGGAAATGTTTTCGATATAGAGTTCCGGCATCGACAGGCCGTACTCGGTCAGGGTCGGCTCGATCGCTGTGCCGACGATATTCGACAGATCGCCGGTGTTCGCGGCCATATCCAACGCGGGAATGCCGCTGGCGGCCAGCGCCTGACTGACTTTTTGCACGACGATATTGCGGATCTGGCCGGAGATTTCATCCTCGGTGAACTCGCCATCGGTGCCGACAATCTCGGTCATGAATTTGGACGGATCGGTGACGCGGATCGTGTAGCTGCCAAAGGCCCGCAACCGCAGCGCACCGAATTCCGGGTCGCGCAGCATGATCGGGTTCTGGGTGCCCCATTTCAGGCCGGGAAAGCGCCGGGTGTTGACGAAGTAGATTTCCGACTTGAACGGCGAGTCAAAGCCGTGATCCCAATGTTGCAGCGCCGTCATTAACGGCATGTTATTGGTTTCCAGCTCATAAAGGCCGGGACCGAACACATCGGCCATCTGGCCTTCGTGGATGAACACCGCCGCTTGCCCCTCGCGCACCGTGAGTTTGGCGCCCATCATGATGTTGTTGCCGTAGCGTTCAAAACGGTAGACCAACGTATCCCGGCTGTCGTCCAGCCATTCGATGACGTCAATGAACTGACCTTTGAGAAAGTTGAAAACCATAAGGGACTCCTGCAAATAATCGGTCTTGAACGGGGCGCGCCCGGCAGCATTCGGGGTCAACTTTCGCCCGCAGCAAGCTCGGAGGCAATGGTAAAGATGAGGGTGCTGGCTTGAGAACGGGTCATTCCGGGGCGCAAACGGGGGTCATAGTGCATTTTCAGCATCAAAAGATCTTGATCTGTCAGCAGGGCAAATTCCTGATCATCATTGAAAATCGAAGGCCGCGCTTGGCTGCTGTCCGAGGCCAACCCAAGCCCCTGCGTCAGTTCCTCGTGGTAACAGGCCAGCCGAGTCAGGTCGGGGTGCTCGGCGCGTACAATGGCGACGGCCTCGGAGTAAACGGCGCTGCCATCGCGCGAAAACGCCATGACCAGGCAGAAGGTCTCGCGTGGCATTTCGGTGATCAAGGTGACAGCGGCATCGTCAATGCCCGGCACAATGGCGCGAATGCGGGGGCCCGCCGCGCGCCGTTCGGTTTCCGAGAGGACAAGGACGTGAAAATTGCCCTGCGTTGACCCCAGCGGCGCGGTGGAAATCGGGTGGCCCGAAGCCTGTGCCAGACGGCTTGCCAAGCGCACGACCTGCGCGTGATCTTGCAACCGGCGTTCGCGCCCGACGCTGGGGCCGAATTCCAACGTGTAGACGACCGGGGCCTCCCACCGGCGCAGAACACTGTCGGCGCCGCCGCCAAAGCCCAGGGGTCCGCGCGCATGTTCCTCGCGCAGGGCGACCTGGATATAGGTTTCCGCAAGGCGCGAGGCGGTGACCGGCACCTCTTGCGCGCCCGTGTCGGTGCGCATCAGGCGGTTGGCGACCCGCTCGTCCTGAATGCGCGTGTAATAGGCGGTCAATTCGACCGAAGCCGGGTCCGTTGTCACGATTTCCGCCGGGCGGCGCGGCGCGGCAATCGAGCTGCCTCTGGGCTGGCCCGGCTGCAACGAGGCGCAGCCGACCAATCCCATGACGGCGGCAAGCGTCACCGTGACGCTTGCTTTGGTGCGATACAGGCGCGGGTCAAGCCGCCGGTTGCGTTTCACGGGCCTTCGCCGCTGACAGGGAATCGCGCAACTCGGCTTCCATCTTCCGCAGTTCCTCCTCGGCCTGGGCGCGTTTGGCTTTGCCGGCATCGGCAATCTGCAAGCTGTCCTAAATCGTGGCGATCAACTGCTCGTTGGCGTGTTTCACGGCCTCGATGTCAAAGACGCCGCGCTCCATCTGCTCGCGCACCTCGCGGTTGGTCTGGCGCAGGTTGTCGGCGTTCTTGTTGAGCAATTCATTGGTCAGATCGTTCGCCGAGCGGATCGCCTTGGCGGCATCGCGCGAGCGCTGGATGGTCAGCGACTGCGCCAGTTGCGTTTCCCAAAGGGGCACGGTGTTGACCAGCGTCGAGTTGATCTTGGTGACCAGTGATTTGTCATTTTCCTGCACCAGCCGGATCGAGGGCAGCGACTGCATGGTGACCTGGCGCGTCAGTTTCAGATCGTGGACCCGGCGCTCCAGATCGTCGCGTGCGGCGCGCAGGTCGCGCAATTCCTGGGCGCGGATGATCGTGTCGTTTTCACTGGCGGCCTGAACCTCGACCTCTTTGGCCGGGATCGTCGTGCTGTCGAGTTCCCTGATCTTCTCCTCACCCGCGGCAATGTACAACGCCAGCTCGTTATAGAAATCCAGCGTCTTTTCGTACAACAGATCCAAGGACTTGATGTCCTTGAGCAGCACGGTTTCGTGGTTCAGCAGGTTCTCGGAGATGTTGTCGATCTGGCCTTGAACCGTCTCATACCGCGCCATGAAATTGGCCAGCGGCGCGGCTTTGCCGGTCAGGCGCTCCCACCAGCTGCGCTCGCGGCGGGTGTCGAGTTCGCTGACCGAAAAGCCGCGGATCGTGGTGACGATCTGGCGCAGGCTGTCACCGGCGGGGCCGACATCCTTGTTGCGCACGTCGTTCAGCATGGCCTGGCTGATGGTCTGCAATTCAAGCTGCGCGCGTGAGCCAAAGCCGATGATCGAGCTGGTCGACTCCATGTCGATCTCGTTCATGCGGCTGCGAATGGCGTTCGCCTCGGGCTCGGCGGCTTGTTCCAGGGTGATGAGTTCGCCAACCGGTTCGGGCAGGTTCAATTGCGACGCTTCGGCGATGGCGGTGGTCAGCTCTTCAGCCTGTTTGCGGACCTGATCAGACATAAATATTTCCTTTCACGGGCATTGGTGCGTTCGCCTTGCGAGATGCGATCAATGGGGGTCGGGGTCGGCAGGGCGCAGACCTTCGCGTTCAAGCCGCTCGCGCAGAACATCCATTTCGATGTCCAACGCCTGACGGTTACTGTCAATTAAGGTTTCTGTGCGCAGCATGAAATTCTCTTGAAGGTCATCAAGGAGGTCAATGTATTCCTGCCGCGCGGTCTCGTCGCGGGTGCGGGCGTAAAGATCGGCGAATTTCACGGTGGCATCCCGCGCGCCGCGCAAATAGACGCCCATATAGCGCCGAACCGCCGACAATTGCGCGGGGTCATCCTGCACGGCGCTCAGCAAGGTGCGGACATGCGCCTGAAAATCGGCCAGGCGGGTCTCGATCTGGCGATTGCGCGCGCGTTTGATGGCGTCGGACATCGCCTCGAGCAAATCCTCGGCCTCGTCAACGGCGCGGGCGACGCGGTCGGTCTGGAACTCGTCAACGCCCTCCATGCCCTTGTCGCCCATCGGGTCGAGGCCAAAGGAGGCCAGGTGAAGCCCTGCGCCCAGAACGCCAAAGATCAGGGCGTTGGTGAGGTTCGCGTCGCTGCCAAACCCGGCCAGCGCCAGCGCCAGACCCATGATCACCGAGCCGAACACCTTGCGCGGGATCGCCGGGCGGCGCGCAATGCGGCGTTGATCATAGGCGTCATGGGCGATCACGCCTTCGCGCGTCAACCAGGCGCTGAACAGCATCAGGCCGAACACGCCGAGATGTTGAACCATGCCCGCCGAACTGCGGAAAAACGCACTGAACGCCCAGAGAAAGGGGACGACAAACAGCAGATTGACACGCAAGCCGACCGGATTCAGCCGTTTGATGGCTGGAGGCTTCGCGCTGGCCGTGGTCTGACCAGCGGTCGGGCGTGGGTTTCCACCGGGGCTGTAGGCACCACCGAACCGTTTTGCCATAGCGTCAGCCCCCCACAATCCGGGCGTAGAGAATCAAGGCCATCAAGAGCATGTAGGCTGTGTATTGCAGTCCACGCGAGGTCACGGGCACATTCCTGTCTTGCGCATCGGCGGGCGCGCGTTGCGATGAGTGTCAGGCGTCCTGACAGTCGGTTCAAGACTATAAGACAGTTTACCGGTGCTTGAAAAGCGGGGAACCGACCTGATTAACGCGATGGGCCGGGCTTGCGAGGCGAAGAGGACGGCGGGCGCGCCGATTTCGTGCCCCAGGATCGGGGTTTGGTCGCCGTGCCATCGGCACCGGCGCGGCCGCCACCGTGAGACTTGGTGCCCCAGGATTTGCGGCCCGGCGCGTCATCCTTGCCCGAGGGCGCTTTGCGGGCGGGGTCCTGGGTGTCGGTGCGCAGTTCTTTGCGGGCGCCGGCGCTGCCGGTGGAGGGTTTGCGCGCGGGCTTTGCCGCCGGTTTGACCTGCGTCATCGGCGCGGCGCGGCCCTCGGCGACCTCATCGACTTGCAACCCCAACTGGTCGCGCAGGGCCTTGGGGCGCAGTTCTTCGACGGCCCCGGCGGCAAGGTTGCCCAGTTGGAAGGGACCATAGGCGACGCGGATCAAGCGGTTGACGGTCAGGCCAATGGAGTCCATCGCGCGCCGAACCTCGCGGTTGCGCCCCTCGCGGATGCCGATCGTCAGCCACGCATTCGCGCCCTGCTGCTTGTCGATGGTGACCATCATCGGCTGGAAACGCTCGCCGTCAATGGTGATGCCGCGCTTGAGCGGGGCGACGGATGCCTCGGTCGGGGTGCCGTTGACGCGCACGCGATATTTGCGCAACCAGCCCGTCGCCGGCAATTCGAGCCGCCGTTTCAGCTCGCCATCGTTGGTCAGCAGCAGCAAGCCTTCGGAGTTGAGGTCGAGCCGTCCAATCGACATGACGCGGGGCATTTCCTCGGGCAGGTTGTCAAACACCGTGGCGCGGCCTTTTTCATCGCGCTCGGAGGTCACGAGGCCCAGCGGCTTGTGATACATCCAGACGCGGGTCGGCTCGGGCTTGGACAGGGGTTTGCCATCGACGGTGATCTTGTCACCCGGCGCGATGTTCAACGCCGGGCTGTCGATGCGCACGCCATTCACCGCCACGCGCCCCTCGGCGATGACGATCTCGGCGCCGCGCCTCGAGGCGATCCCGGCGCGCGCCAGAACCTTGGCGATCCGGTCGCCGTCCTTGACGGTTTCGGTGGGGGTTGGCTTTGGCGGCTTTGACATGGTGGACCTGCTGTGGACGAAGGGCGGTCGCGGGATTGCGCGGGACTTGCGCGCCAGAACGGACACGGGCATCAAAGCCCCCATGAACCCGTTCACAAGCCCCATGTCAATCGCACTGGACGAAGCGCGCGCCGCGGCACGGCGCGGCGAGGTGCCGGTCGGCGCGGTGATCGCGGATGCGCAGGGCCGGATCGTGGCCCGTGCGGGCAACCGGACGCGGGAACTGAACGACCCGACCGCGCACGCCGAAATCCTGGCCCTGCGCGCGGCCTGCGCGGCGCTGGGGTCCGAGCGGCTGCCGGGACATGCGCTCTGGGTGACGCTGGAGCCATGCCCGATGTGCGCCGCGGCCATTGGATTCGCGCGGATTTCCCGGCTCTATTACGGGGCGTCCGATCCGAAGTCGGGCGGCGTGGGGCAGGGGCCGCGGGTGTTCACACATCCGCAATGCCACCACGCGCCCGAGGTCTATGACGGGATTCACGAACAAGAGGCGGCGCAACTGCTGCGCGAGTTCTTTGAGGGGCTTCGGCGATAAGGTGAATCGTGGATACACAACATATGCTGCCCAGGTGGCGGTGTACCCCAAATTGTGCCGCCCAATTGCCCAATTGACACAGGTTTTCCAGTCTGGATTTGCCCGGAAAGAATGTGGATTGCGTGATTCGTGCAATTTCTCTAGACTGAAAAAAAAAAAGAAAAGACTGAGGCAGTAGCAGAAACACCGCTCGCGTGACGGAGCAAACCAGCTGGCATTTGTCAGTCTGGCCCGTTTTCGAATCAGTGTGTGGTTGCTCTGACCCCGGTCAGGAAGCAGAGCAGGCACGATGATGGGCACGTTTCGGGCGAAAGCCCCAGAAGGATCAACCTCATTCCAGAAGCGGCGCAGGGCCGTTCGCGCAGGGCTTGTGGCATCGGTCGCGGCGTTGACGCTTGCGGCGGGGTGCTCGCAAACCAGCAGTGACCGGACCTCGACCGGGCTGTATCGGTTCCTCGGCAGCGAGCGCAATCCCGGCATCGAGACATTGGAAAACACGGTGCAATACGCCGTTGTCCCCGCCTCGCGGTCGATGGTGAGCGCGCCTCAGGCGCTGGTGGTTTTCGAGCGCAATCTGGGCGGTGCCATCGAACAGCGGATCGTCTTGCCAAATGACACAACCGTCAGCGGCGACAATGTGTTGCACGTCCGGGCGCAGACCTCGGACAGTTCGCGGCTGGATCAATTCGATTTTGATGACCTGTCGGCCCGGTTCGGCGGAATGCCGTCGCCGTTCGAGCGTTTGAGCGCGTCGGGTCTGAATTCGGGAACGGATTCGCTGGGCAGTTTTGTCTATGGCACCGAAAATATCGGCACCGGCACGGTTTGCGTTCTGGTCATGCGCCGGCTTGGCGTGGGGGCGCGGCCCTTGCCGCGCGGCACGCGGGCGCTGGATGTCGTGATGCGCAATTGTGTGAACGGCACGGTTCAGGATGCCCTGGCCCCGATGAGCGAGCGGGCGCTGGGGGTGAGCGGGACGGCGCAGAGCGGGATCCACTCGTTGTCGCCATACGCTGCGCCACAGCCGTAACCCATGACGATCAGTAAAAGTCAGAATTTACTTAAAGAGTTTAACAAGGATACGCAGCAATGGCCAAGTTGATCGGGACAAAAGCCCTCTCGCTGGCGGGGATCATGAACTTGCTTTTGTGGGTGTGCTTGACGGTGCTCTTGGCGGCGCTGGTCAGTGTGCCGACATCGATTCAAGTGCAGGCAACCCTGGGCATCGCGGCGGTGATCGTTGTCGCGTTGCTCAAGATCATTGCCATGGACAACATGGTGGCACGGTTCGCGATGATGGCCATCGCCTCGACCCTGGTGATGCGCTACTGGTTCTGGCGCGTGACCGAGACCCTGCCGCCCCTCGACGATCTGATCTCGTTCATCCCGGCGTTCATGCTGCTGGCGGTGGAGACCTATGCGATCGGCGTGTTCTTCCTGTCGGCCTTCATGACCGCCGACCCGATCCGGCGCGGCCTGCCGCCCAAGGTGGCGGCGCGCGATCTGCCGACGGTCGATATCCTGGTGCCGTCGTATAACGAACCCATCGAGATGCTGTCGGTGACCCTGTCGGCGGCCAAGAACATGCATTACCCGCCGGAAAAGCGCAAAGTGATCTTGTGTGATGATGGCGGCACCGATCAGCGGTGCAACCATGAGGATCAAGAGCTTGCCGAGCGCGCCCGCAAGCGCCGTCGCGATCTGATTGCGCTTTGTGCCGAATTGGATGTCGTCTATTCGACGCGCGCAAGAAACGAGCACGCCAAGGCGGGCAACATGTCGGCGGCGCTGGAAAAGACCGACGGCGATCTGGTCGTGGTGTTTGACGCCGACCACGTTCCCAGCCGCGATTTCCTGGCGCGCACGGTGGGTTTCTTTGTCGAAGATCCGAAACTGTTTCTGGTGCAGACGCCGCACTTCTTCCTGAACCCGGACCCGATCGACCGAAATGTCGGCCTGCGCGACGATTGTCCGCCGGAAAACGAGATGTTCTATCACCTCAGCCACCGCGGGTTGGACCGTTGGGGCGGCGCGTTCTTTTGTGGCTCGGCCGCCGTTCTGCGCCGTGCGGCACTGGACGAGGCGGGCGGTTTCGCCGGTGAGACGATCACCGAGGATGCCGAAACCGCGCTGGAAATCCACCGCAACGGCTGGAAGTCGCTGTATGTCGATCACGCGATGATCGCCGGGCTTCAACCCGAGACTTTCGTGTCCTTCATCGAGCAGCGCGGCCGCTGGGCGACCGGCATGATGCAGCTGCTGATCCTGAAAAATCCGTTGTTGGGCAAGGGTTTGAGCCTGACGCAGCGGCTGTGTTACCTCAATTCGATGACGTTCTGGCTGTTCCCGCTGGTGCGCATGACCTTCATTCTGGCACCGCTGGCGTATCTGTTCTTCGGGCTGCAGATCTTTGTCGCCACGATCGAGGAAGTCGCGGTGTATATGACCAGCTACATGGCCGTGAACTTCATGATCCAGAACGCGCTGTATGGCCGGGTGCGCTGGCCGCTGATCTCGGAGGTCTATGAGACGGCGCAGGCGCCCTATCTGTCCAAGGCGATCTTCAAGACGGTGATGAACCCGCGCGGCGCCAAGTTCAACGTGACGGCCAAGGACGAGATCCTCGAAGAGGATTTCGTGTCGCCGATCTACAAGCCGCTGGTGCTCATTTTTGTGCTGACGCTGCTGGGTGTGGTCGCCGCCGCGATCCGCTGGGTGATGTTCCCGGGCGACCACAGCATCATCATGGTCGTGGGCGGTTGGGCCATTTACAACTTCTTGCTGGTTGGCGCGGCGTTGCGCTCGGTCGCAGAGCGCCAGCAGCGGCGCGCCGTGCCGCGCGTGCCGACCAATATCCCCGCGACCATCGCCCTGGGCACGAACGACCCGGTGTTTCAGGCGGCGACGGTGGTTGATGCCTCGACCTCGGGGTGCCGGATCGTGATGCGGTTGCGCACCGGCGCGGATGGCACCAGCGGGCGCATTCCGGTCAAGGACGAGACGTTCTTCTTCACGCCGGAATTCCCGAAATCGCCGCATCTGGAAAACGCGGTGCGGGTTCAGGTTCAGACCGTGACCCGCGAAGGCGAATCCGTGGCGCTGGGTGTCAAATTCGACCCGACCCAACCGATGATCGTGCGCGAAACCGTGGCGCATATGATCTTTGGCGACAGCGCGTCCTGGGAAGCGATCCGTGAAACGCGGAACCGGCGGATGGGGTTGCTGGTCGGCATGGCCTATGTGGTCAAGCTGTCGGTGCAGGGCATTGTGGAAACGATCAAGGCGCTGGCGGCGGAACCCGCGCGGCTTGAACGCCAGCGCAACCGCGCGCAGGAAGTGGTCGTGGTCAACAGCACGCCCGCGCATCTGCTGGCGTTTGGCGAGGCCTTCGATCCGCTCCCGTCCGAGCGCCCCGTCTCGCTGCTGCAAGCCGCGATCGCGCAAAACACCGCGCCCCGGGGTCCGGGCACGCCCAACGGCACGCCGCATGGCGCGGGTACGCAAAAGGGAACAGTGTGATGCGCGTCTTTGGTTTTCCGCTGAAATCGGGTGTTTACGCAGCAGTTGCAGCCATCGCGCTGCTGTCGGGTGGGCAAACATCGGCGCAGACGCTGATCCCGCTGCCGCTGGAGGGTCCCACCGATGACACCACCGCCGCCGAGTTGGAACGTCTGAACGCCATCCGGTTCGAAGAGGAACAGCATCGCGGGACGCATGTCGAGCCCGCCGCGATTGATCGCTCGCTGCTCAGCCCGCTGCGCCCCATCGAGGCCCGTGGCAGGCCCGGCGGGCAGTGCCTTGCGGTTTGATGGCGAGAGCCGCACGCTGGATTTCGCGCTGTTTGTCCCCGATCCGTCGCAGATGCACGCGCTGCGGGTTTCGACCCTGTCCTCGATCAACGTGCTGCCGGAACGCTCGCGCTTTCGGGTGTATATCAACGACACATTGGTCGGTGAATTGCAGCTGAACAACGTGACCGAATTTGGCGCGGTGGATTTCCCGGTCGGGGCCTCGGTTATGCTGCCGGGGCAAAACCATGTGCGGATCGAACTGGTCCAGTATCACCGGATTTATTGCGGGCCCGAGGCCTCTTTTGCGCTGTGGTCGGACATTGACCTGGCCAATTCGGGCGCGGTCCTGTCCTCGGCCGAGGGGATTTCGGGTCAGGATGGGTTCATGATGGGCATCGCGGCGGCGGCGGCGATTGGTTCCGGTATCGAAATCCGGGGCGCCGATGGGCTGATCGACTACCGCGACGCCTGGATCTCGCAAATCACGCAACGCATTTCGGCGGCCTTGGGCGGCGATCCGATCCCGTTCCGGTTCACCGAATATTGGAGCGTGCAGGGCGAGATGCGTTCGGCGGCGCGGATCACCTTCTTGCCGAGCACCGTCACACGGCTGTCGTTCCGCACCGCGGGCGATGGCGCGCAGGTCATGGTGGTGGAGTTCATCCCCGGTGAGCGGCCACAGGCCTTGCCGGAGTTCGAGAACATTCTGCCCCGCGTGGCAGAGCGCCGCCAGCCGGTGCTGATTGACACCGAACGCCCGGTTGCCCTGTCCGAGTTCGGGTTCACCACCACCGAAGTGCGCGACCGCTACGCCCTGATCGAACAGCGGTTCCGCCTGCCCGAGGATTACGTCGTCCTGACCAATGCCAAGGCCGAACTGGCGCTGGATTACATCTATGTGCCCAACCTTCCCGAAGGCGCGATGCTGTTGGTCCATATCAACGGCGAAAACGTGCGCCTGCTGCCGTTGCGGGGCGAGGCGGGGGAATTGATCGAGCAATTCCCGGTCCGGTTCGAGGCCCGCTTGCTGCGTTCGGGCATCAACACCCTGGCGTTCGAGACCATCATTCCCGGCGCACCCGCCGATCTGCCATGCCCGACGCAAGACGCGGCGATGGTCGCGGTGGGCGAAGCCTCGAGCTTGATGGTGCCGTTCAGCCCGTCGATGTACATGCCCGACATGCATATCGCCTTCGCCGGCCTGACGCCCGAAAGCGTTCTGACCAACGATATGTCGTCGCGGTCCTTTGATGACAATGATGTCGTGACCTTGCGCGCGGCGCTGTCGGGCGGCGAGGACCCGCAGGCGGCAACCCTGCATCCGCGCCTGCATCTGCTGTCGATGGATGATCTGGGTTCGGTGCCGCTGGGCGGCTATCAATTCAGCCGTCAAGCCATCGAGGCGGCGTTGATGTCCGAACCGGCGGCGATTGCCGGCCTTTCCATCGGCGACTGCGCGGCCCAATTCGTTGCTGACCCTGACCGAGCGCACCGAATTCGACCGCCGCCCTTGCGCGCGGCTGGGAGTGGCTGCGCGGCGGCTTCGAGGCGACGTTGCAATGGCTGCACCCGCGCTCTGGCGCGCGGCTGGAGCAATGGTTGACCGAGCAGAACGGCCAGGCCGCCCTGATCCAACTGGACCCGACCCAGCCCAACCAGGTGTGGATGGTGCGCGCGCCGGGCAGTGACATCAGCGCCATTGCCTCGGCCTTTGTGGCGGCCCGGACCAACGCCGAAGGGCCACGCGGGCAGCTGTCGATCCTCGACAACAACGGCATCTGGCAAAGCTGGATCGCGCCGGACCGCCAACCCGTCTTGCTGGAGCCAGTGACGCTGGGCAACGTACGGTTTGTGCTGGGGAATTTTGTCTCGGCCATGCCTATTCGCTATGTGACGGGGTTGTTTTTCCTCGCCCTTATTTCGGCGCTCTTCGCGCTCAGACTGGTTATTTCGACGCGGGAGCACAGACAATGAACCGACGCCATTTCTTGTCCTTGATGGGTGCCGCGCCGGCCTTTGCCGCGGCGGGCGTCTCGGGCGCAGCGGCCCAAGGCCTGTTGCAGACCGGCGACCTCAGCGAGACTGCGAGACCCGTGTGGGAGGCGTGGAAAAGCGCCTATTTGCAACCCGACGGACGGGTTGTCGATGGATTGCAGCACAACGCCAGCCACTCGGAGGGGCAGGGCTACGGCGCTGTTCTGGCGACCGAATTCAACGATCACGAAGCGTTCCGCCGGATCCTCGACTGGACGGAAAACCGCCTCTCGGTGCGCGGCGACGGGTTGCTGGCCTGGCGCTTCTTGCCGGGCGAGACCAACTCGGTGCCCGATATCAACAATGCCTCGGACGGGGATTTGTTTTACGCATGGGCGCTGGTTCGGGCCTCGCGGCGGTTCAATGACCGCACCTACCTGACCCGCGCGATGCAGACCGCACAGTCCCTGGCGGCGCGCTGCATTGCGCCGAACCGGGCGAATGCCGATGAAGTGCTGTTCCTGCCCGCCGCCCAAGGCTTCGTGCACAACGACCGCATCGTGTTCAACCCCAGCTATGTGATGCCTTTGGCGCTGCGCGAGGTGGCGGCGGCGACGGGGGTTACCGAACTGGCGCTGGCCGCACAAAATGCCGAGGCCATCCTGCTGCGGCTGGCGCAGGCCGGACCGGTTCCCGATTGGGTGCAGGTCACCGCCCGCGGCATGACCCCCGCCCCCGATTTTTCGGCCAACGCCGGCTATGAGGCGATGCGCGTGCCGCTCTATCTGGTGTGGTCGGGCTTGAACCGCCACCCCGCCGTCGGACAAATGCAGCGCATTTACGAGCGCACGGTTCAGCCCGGCGTGCCCGTGCCGACCGTGTTGGAGCCCGTGTCGGGCACCGTGTTGGAGGCCAGCAATGACCCCGGCTACCGGGCGCTGGCGGCGCTGATTTCCTGCGCGGGCAGCGCCGGACAATTTGGCTCGTTGATGCCGCCATTCGATCCGACTCAACCCTATTACCCGGCAACATTGCAGATGTTCGCGATGATTGCCGCCAATCAGGTGACCCCAGAATGCGTGCCAATCTGATGAACAACCCCTTGAACTCGCGGCATGGTTTGCGGGCCTGTGCCAAAACGCTGGCGGTCGTGATTGCCCTCGGGGCCGTTGTGCCCTCACCCGGTCTTGCGCAAAGTGCCGAACCGGGGGCCGAGGATCTGCGCGCCTTGATCTACTATCTCGATCACGACGACCAGCGCTCGGTTCAGGCCGAAATGCGCCGTCTTCGCGCCGAGTTTCCGCGGTGGACGCCGCCGGGGGATGTGAACCAGCTGCGGGCCATGGCCTCGAGCGCGGTTGCCTCGGTGGATGTGGCGCCGATCTGGGCGCGCATCGAGCGCAATGACTTTGCCGGGGCGCGGGTCTTGATTGATCAGGCGCGGAGCCGGGTGCCCGGCTGGTCGCCCGATGCCGAGATGCTGCGCGTGTTGGAAACCAATGAATCGCAGGCCGCCTTTGACGAGGCCTACGCGCGCCGCGATGTTTCGGCCGCTGTCGCCGCCGCGCGCCGGACCCCGGCGTTGATGCGCTGCGACCGGATCAACAACGCCTGGCGGATGGCAGAGCTTTATGAGCTTTCGGACCAGACGCAAAATGCACTGGGCACATACCGGGGCGTCCTGACCTCGTGCACGCGGATTTCGGATGTGCAACCGACGCTGGAAAAGGCCAACAATATCGCATCGTTGGCGGAAATCACCGCGTTGTTTGACGTCGCGCGTCAGGCCAGCGGCGCCAATGCCGAACGCTTGAACCAACTCGAAGCCCGCTTGCGGGCCGGGCGCGGCGGATCGGCATCGACATCGGCAACGGCGCGCGCACCGGCACGCCAGGCCGCGACCACCGCACCCGCCCCGGCGCGCACCGAGGCCCCATCGGCCCCGGTTGCGGCGGTGTCCTCGCCCGCCGCGCGGAGCGGCAGCCTGCCATTGCGCGGCGACAGCCGCTTGGCCCAGACGCGCGCGCTCAAGGAGCGCGGCAACTGGGCGGGCTGTCTGGCGGCCTCGACCAATCCGCAGTCGATCGAGATCCTGTATGAACGCTCATGGTGCGCCTATAATCTGGACCGCGCCGGCGAGGCCTTGTCCGGCTTCACCACCACCGCACAAAGCGGCGCGGGACTGGGTGGCGACGTGCCGCGCGACAGCCGTTTCGGCATGATTCTGGCCTATTTGGCGATGAACATGACCGAGGATGGCGCGCGGATTGCAGCCAGCACCAACCTGACGCAGCAACAGCGACTCGAGGTCGAATCGACGATCCTCGATCAGCGCGGCGTGCGGGCCTATCATCAACGCGACTATCAACAGTCGATTGCCTATCTGACGGCGTTGGAGCAGATCAACGGGTCTTTGCGTCGCGATCTGGCGATGCTGCGGGCCTACGCCTATATGAACAATGGCCAGAACAATGAAGCGATGGCCGAATTTACACGGTTGCACGGCGAGTTGGCGACTGATGAGACGCGCGGCGCGATTGCGTCGTTGCGCGGCATCATGAGCGGCGGCTAGGCGCCCGGTGCATGCGGTTGATCCTTCATCTTGGCGCACAGGGCACCGATGATGAGGTGATCGCCGCATGGATGGCGGAAAACCGTGCGCATTTTGCCGCGAATGGCCTGTGTGCACCCGCGCCTGACGCCTTTCTACAGGCGATTTCCGCGGCTTTGGACGACCCAAAGGCCGACCCCAAAACCCGCGAAGAGTCCGTGTTGCGCGGGCTGGGGGCGTCAGGTGCCCGTCGCTGGCTGTCGGTCAGCGCCCCCGGTTTGCTGGGCGCGGCATCCGATATTCTGACCCCTGAGGGGTTCTATGTGCGGGACGTCGCGCGTCGGCTGCACGGGCTTGGCACCTTGTTTTCGCGCTGCGAGGTGACGCTGTTGCTGGCGATCCGCAGCGCCTCGGGGTTCCTGCCCGCCGTGCTGCCTGACGCACCCGAGGCTTTGGCGGAGCGTTTGTCCCATCTTGGCGGCGACACGCTGCCCTGGGCGCAGTTGGTGCGCACGATCCGGCGTCAGATACCACAGGCGCGGCTGGTCGTGTGGCGGCACGAAGACTTTGAGAGCCAGTGGCCGCGGATCCTGTCGCTGATGGCCGGACCGGTGACCAACGCGCCCCCCGCGGGCTTGTTGCGGATCGCGGCGCGGGGCTTGTCCGCGCAAGTGCAACTGCGGTTGCAGCGGTATTGCGCCGCCAATCCGCCCGCAAGCTTCGGGCACTTGCGGCGTGTGGTCGCGAGCTTTGGCGCGCATTATGGCCTGTCACAGCCCCCAAACACCGAGGCACCTTTGCCCGCCTGGGCGCTGCGCGAATTTGCGCGGCTGGATCAGGGGTATGCCACCGAGTGGGCTGATATTGTCGGGCAAACGGGTGTCCGCGCCCTGCAAGCGACACCGGCCGGTTAGATCGGCGGGTCCACGAGTTCGCGGGTTTTCACCAAGGCGACGAGCGCCCGGCGATCGCCCTGCGCGCCGGCGGATTGCGCGGCTTGCGCCAGATCGTCATCATGCAACGAGCGCCCGACCGAGGCCAGAAATTGCCCCGCGTAGCGCAGACGCTCGGGTTCCGACGGGCCCAGCAGCAGGTCGCGCACCATGCGCAGATCATCGCGCAGCGCCAGCGGATCGGCACCGCTGTTGCGATCCGGGCGCATCGTTGCGTTGTGCAGCCCCAGCGACCGATCAATGGCGGGCAAATCGGCGTTTGGATGCACATCAGCCCCGGTCAGCGCGGTCAGATGTTGCGTCATGCTGACGGGTTTGAGCAAAAAGGCATCCGCCCCCGCCGCGCGCGCCGCGCGTTCCAGCGTCGGATCGCCGCTGATGGCGACAATGCGTCCGGTGCGATTGTCCTCAACGGCGAGTGCGGCGATCAGGTCAAGGCCCGACCCATCGGGCAGACCCAGATCAATCAGCACGATATCGGGGCGATAAACCTTCAGGTGCATTGCCGCTGCCGCCAGGGTTTCGGCGCGCCGCAATCGGATCCCGGCCCGACGGCAGATCAGCCGAACGGCCTCTGCCGCGAGGCGACTGTCCTCGACGAGCAGCATCGTGCGGGGCGAAATGGCGAAACCGGTGCCAACAGCGGCAAAGGGCACAGGGATGGGCAGGGGGGCAGGCGTTGGTTCAGGCATGGTGACACCTCGGTTATTTCCCTCAGCTTGGCGCAAATTGCCTAATGCACCGTTAAGGCCGCATCAGGCTTTCCGCGCGTCCTGCGTCCCTGCGGTGCTTGCATTTTGCGGCGTGGAGTCTATGTCCTTGCGCAAAGCAAAGAGAGGAAGCGCCATGATCGGACGTCTGAACCATGTGGCTATTGCCGTCCCGGACCTCGAGGCGGCAGCGGCGCAATACCGCACGGTCCTGGGGGCGGATGTCGGCCCGGCCCAGGATGAGCCCGACCACGGCGTGACGGTGGTGTTCATCACGCTGCCCAACACCAAGATCGAGCTGCTGTATCCTTTGGGTGAGGCCAGCCCGATCACCGGTTTCCTTGATAAGAACCCCGCCGGCGGGATCCATCACATCTGCTATGAGGTCGAGGATATTCTGGCGGCGCGCGACAAACTTCTGGCCGAGGGGGCGCGCATTCTGGGCAGCGGCGAGCCAAAGATCGGCGCCCATGGCAAGCCGGTTTTGTTCTTGCATCCCAAGGACTTCAACGGCTGTCTGGTTGAGCTGGAGCAAGTGTGATGCCAGCGTTTTCAGCCTTTATCGTCTACGGGTTCGTCTGGTTTCTGACGCTGCTGGTCATCTTGCCGCTGCGGTTGAAAACTCAGGGTGAGATGGGCGAGGTCACACCCGGCACGCCCTCGTCGGCACCCTCCAACCCGCAGATCCGCAAGAAAATGATCATCACCACGGTGGTGGCGACGCTCCTGTGGGCGGGGATCGTCTGGATCATCCTCTCGGGCGTGGTGACGGTTGAAAACATGGATGTCATCAACCGCTGGATCCACAGTTAAGCGCGCAATCGGTGGTACAGATGGGTGAAGGTGGCCGCCGCGACCACCGGCATGAACAGGTTGACCACCGGAATGCTGAGTGGCACCGCCATCAGAACCCCGGTCGTCCACAGCCGGAACCGATTGTCGCGGCGCATGGCGTGGGCGGCCTGTGGCGGCAGGCGGCGCAGGGCGATCATGGTGAAGTACTCGCGCGATAGCAGGTAGCCGTTGATCAGCCAGAGCGCGATCATCCCCAGCCCGCCCGAGAAAATGAACAACACCATCCCCAGCAGATTCAGCGCCACCAGGACGCCGAAATAGCGCAGCGAATTGACCAGCGAGGTCAGGAACGGCGCGCGCGGGGCTTGCGGAAGTTGCGCATAGTGGCGGGCTTCGACGGCGTCGGCCACGTCATCCAGAAACAACCCGGTAAAGGCCGAGGCCACGGGCACCATCAGGAAGATCGACAGCACCAGCATGAAGGCCAAGGACGCAAAAGAGAGCAGCGTCGCAATGCCGTGCACCTCGCCGACCCAGAGCAGGGTCAGGGCATCAGGGGTGAAGATCTGCACGACCATCAGGACCGCCGCATACATGGCAAACAGCAGCGCAATGGCGAGGGCCAGGCCGAACCAGAGGGCGCGGCGGAATTTCGGGTCGCTCCACTGGCCGAATGCGGCGGCAATCGCGCCCAGGATCATGTATCAAGCCTTTGAATCAGCGCCGAAACATCGGGGCGCGGGCGGTCGGTGACGGGGGTGTCGCAACTGCCAAGATGCACGAAACCCGCGATCTGCTCATGGGGTTGCAGGCCAAGCCCGGTTTCCAGGAATGCGCGGTCAAAGGCCGCCCAGCCGGTGATCCAGGCCGCCCCCCAACCCGAGGCCAGCGCGGCATTGACCAGGCTCAGGCAGACCGCACCGGCCGACAGCAATTGCTCGATCTCGGGGACATTTTCCGAGGGTTTGGGCGACAGGACCACGGCCACGATCAGCGGCGCATTGGCCCAGGTCTTGGCGGCTTTCTCGATTTTCTCGGGCGCGATGGTCAGGGCCGGGCCGCGTTCGAGGATCAGGTCGGACAGGCGCTGCCGGGCGGCGCCGTCAATGATCAAAAAGCGCCACGGCTCGAGCTTGCCATGATCGGGAACGCGGGTGGCCGCGGTCAGCAGATGTTCCAGCGTCGCGGCATCGGGGGCGGGCAATTTCAGCGCAGCAGCGGGCCGTGAGCGGCGCGTGAGCATGAAGTCCAGCACGGGATTGGGGTGGTTTTGGGTCATCGGATCCTCCAGCCTCTCAGATCGCAACTTTGGCGTCGGGTTTCAAGGTCATGTCGCGGGGCGGCCTGCGCCGCATGGCTTGTCCTGCGCGGCGTTTCCAGTATCACTGTCGGGCCGCGTTTGGCACGCAAGGAAAGGGATCGCGAATGCTCATGGCTGATCTGGGCGATATACGCCTGCATTATCAATTGGATGGCGACCCGGATGGGGTGCCACTGGTGTTCGCCAATTCGCTGGGAACCGATTTGCGCCTGTGGGACAAGATCATTCCCCTGTTGCCCGAAGGTCTGCGCATCTTGCGCTATGACATGCGCGGCCACGGGTTGTCCGACGCGCCGCCTGCGCCTTACACGATGGGCGCGCTGGTGCGCGATCTGGAGCGCTTGATGGACCATCTGGAGATCCGCGACGCGGTGCTGGTGGGGCTGTCGATCGGCGGTCAGGTCGCGCAGGGGCTGGCGGTGAAACGGCTGGATTTGTTGCGCGGCCTGGTGCTGTCGAATACCGCGGCGAAGATCGGCACCAAGGACGCCTGGCAGGAACGGATCGACACGGTGCGGGCCGGCGGGATCGAGGCGCTGGCCGATGGCGTGATCGAGCGCTGGTTCCCGGCGGCCTTCCGCGCCACGCCCGAATGCCACGCGTGGCGCGCGATGCTGGTGCGCACCACGCTCGACGGCTACGCGGGCTGCATCGCGGCGCTTGCGGGTGCGGATTTCTACGTGACAACCGCCAGCCTGCGACTGCCGGTTCTGGGCATTGCGGCCAGCGAGGATGGCTCGACCCCGCCCGATATGGTGCGCGAAACCACAGACCTTGTTCCGGGGTCGAAATTTGCGCTGATCCGGGACGCCGGGCATCTGCCCTGCATTGACCAACCTGTTGCCTATGCCGAGCATCTGAGCCGCTTCCTGCGCGGGATCGGCCATGTTCAGGCATAGGTATGACATTCGCGGATTGTTGAAAAATGAACAGTTCAGGGGGGGGGTCTAGATATCCCCTGATTTTAATGTTGAAGAATTGACATTTGGCTAAGCGATTTCGACACGTCCCTTAGCGAGAAACGGCATCCATGCAAAATCGCGCTGCGATCTTTTTCATCCTGATCACACTGACGCTGGATGCCATCGGCTTTGGCCTGATCATGCCGGTGATGCCCGATCTGCTGCGCGCGGTTACCGGCGGTGACCTGGCCAGCGCGGCGTTGTGGGGCGGGGCCTTGGTCGGCGGGTTTGCGGTGATGCAATTCCTGTTCGGCCCGGTGATCGGCAACCTGTCGGATCGCTTTGGCCGCCGACCCGTCCTGCTGGTGTCGCTGGCGGTTCTGTCGGCCGATTACGTCGTGCTGGCGCTGGCCGGTTCGGTCTGGTTGATCTTTGCCACGCGGCTGGTGATTGGCGCGGCCTCGTCCACCTATGGCACGTCGATGGCCTATATCTCGGATATCTCGACGCCCAAGGAAAAGGCGCAGCGCTTTGGTCTGGTGGGCGCGGCGTTCGGCACGGGCTTTGTGCTGGGCCCGGCAATTGGCGGGATGCTGGCCGAATATGGCGTGCGCGCGCCGTTCGTGGCGGCGGCGGTGGTCTCGGGGCTGAACATGCTGTTCGGCGTTCTGGTGCTGCGCGAATCGCTGAGCGCGGAGCACCGCCGTCCGTTCGAGCTGCGGCGCGCAAACCCGTTCGGCGCGTTCAAGCACATCGGCAAACTGCCCGGCCTCGGGCGCTATCTGACGATCTACACGGTGCATGAGTTCGGCTTTGCCGTCTATCCGGTGATCTGGGCCTATTTCACCATTGCGCGGTTTGGCTGGACACCGGGGCAGGTGGGGTTGTCGCTGGCGTTTTATGGCGTGGGCTTTGCGCTGGTGCAGGGGGTGCTCATTCGGGTGGTGATCGCGCGGCTCGGACGGCGGGCGGCGATGTTCATCGGGTTCATAGCGGGTTTTGCCTCGTTCTCGACGCTGATCTGGCTGGAAAGCGGGGTTCTGGCGCTGGTGATGATCCCGATCTCGGCGCTGTCCGGGCTGGTGATGCCGGCGCTGCGGGCGGAAATGTCGGATATGGTGTCGAGTTCGCAGCAAGGCGAGCTGCAAGGGGCCTTGGCCTCGTTGCATGCTGTCGGCATGATTGTCTCGCCGTTTGTCTACACATGGACCTTTGCACTGTTCACGGGCGAGGACGCGCTGTGGTTTTTGCCGGGCGCGGTGTTTGCCATTCCGGCGGCGCTGAACGTGGTCTCGTTTGTTTTGTTGCGCAACACGAAGAAAAGGAAAGCGCCATGAATCTCTCGATCTTGGCAAAGGCGCGGGCCGAGGCGGGCAAGCCGGTGCGCGTGGCGCTGATCGGCGCGGGTAAGTTCGGCGCGATGTTTCTGGCGCAGGCGCCGCATATCGCCGGGCTGAGCGTCACGCATATCGCCGATCTGGACCCTGAACGCGCACGCGCCGCCTGTCGCGCGGTGGGCTGGACGCCCGCCCGCATCGCCGCGACGGTGTTTCTGGACGACGGGCTGGACGCAGCCCGCGCGCCCGTCGATGTGGTGATCGAGGCGACCGGCGCGCCCGAGGCCGGGCTGAACCACGCGCGCGCAACGCTGGATGCCGGGCGGCATGTCGTGATGGTCAATGTCGAGGCCGATGTGCTGGCCGGGCCGGTGCTGGCTGCGGAGGCGCGCGCCGCCGGGCTGGTCTATTCGATGGCCTATGGCGACCAACCCGCGCTGGTGTCCGAGATGGTCGATTGGGCGCGGGCCAGCGGGTTCAGCGTGGCGGCGGCGGGGAAGGGCACGAAATTCCTGCCCGCATACCATGAGGTTACGCCGGACGGGGTTTGGGACCATTACGGCCTGACGCCGGACCAAGCGGCCGAGGCGGGGATGAACCCGCAGATGTTCAACAGTTTTCTGGACGGCACGAAATCGGCGATTGAAGCGGCGGCGATTGCCAATGCCTGCGGCCTCGATGTGCCCGACGCGGGGCTGGCGTTTCCACCCTGCGGCGTCGATGATCTGGCGCAGACCCTGCGTCCGCGCGCGTTGGGCGGGCACTTGGCGCGCGATGGCATGGTCGAGGTGATCTCGTCGCTGGAGCGCGACGGCCTGCCGGTGTTTCGTGATCTGCGCTGGGGGGTCTATGTGATCCTGAAGGCGCAAAACGACTATGCCGCGGCCTGTTTCAAGCAATACGGGCTGCCGACCGACAGCACCGGGGCCTATGCGGCGATGTACAAGCCGTTCCACCTGATCGGCATGGAATTGTCGGTCTCGGTCCTGTCGGCGGCCCTGCGGGGCGAGGCCACGGGCAGCACGCGGGACTGGCGCGGCGATGCGGTGGCGGTGGCCAAACGTGCGCTGACGGCGGGTGAAATGCTGGATGGCGAGGGCGGCTATACGGTCTGGGGCCGGGCCTGCCCGGCGGCGATCTCGGCGCGGGACGCGTTGTTGCCGATTGGCCTTGCGCACCGGGTCCGGGTGCGGCGCGACGTGGCCAAGGGGCAGGTGTTGCGCATGGCGGATGTCGATCTGAACGACAAGGCAACCGGGGTTCGATTGCGCCGTCAGATGCTGGCATCCGCCGTGACAGGCGCCGCTTTGAGGCGCGGGTGAAACAACAGGGTTGTTTTTTGATCAAATTCCTCTGACACTTGCCCTCTGACGAAATCCGGGCTGCCGGGGTTTTGTGATTCTGACCCACTGGACGCTCAGAATGGCGACAGGATAGACTGTAAAAAACCGGGGCGGAAAACTGCCTTTGCCGACTCGAGCCTTGCGGATTTGTGCGGGCTTGCCAACAAGGAGACTTTGAGTTGATGAAACGTTCTACATTGGCCGCAACGCTGGCCTGCCTTGCCCTGCCAGCCCCCGCGCTCGCGGAGGGATCGCTGCACCTGTACATCTGGTCGGACTATATCACGGACGCGGCGATCGACCGTTTCCGCGCGGAAACCGGTATTGATGTGTCGGTTGATGTGTATGATTCGAACGAGACCTTGGAGGCGCGCTTGCTGGCCGGAGCCTCGGGGTATGACGTGGTTGTTCCCACCGCCGACTTCTTGCAGCGTCAGGTCGCGGCGGGCGTCTATGCGCCGCTGGACCGCGCGCAATTGCCCAACTGGAGCAATATGGACGAAGGGCTGATGTCACGCGCGGCCTCGTTCGATCCGGGCAATGAGCACGGCACGATCTATATGTGGGGCACCACGGGGATCGGGTATAACATTGACATGATCGCCGAACGTCTGGGCGCGGATTATGAGGTCAACAGCCTCGAACTGCTGTTTGACCCTGAGATCGCCTCCAAAGTGGCGGATTGCGGCATCACCATGCTGGATGCCCCGGTTGAAATGATCCCGGCGGCGCTGGCCTATCTGGGTCGCGATCCGCAGTCACATGCCCCGGAAGATCTGGAAGCGGCGGGCGATTTGCTGACCCAGGCGCGGGAAAACGTGCGCTATTTCCACTCGTCACAATATATCGGCGATCTGGCGAATGGCGAGGTCTGCGTGGCCTTCGGCTATTCGGGTGACGTCTTTCAGGCGGCCGCCCGCGCCGAGGAGGCCGACCGCGGGGTGAACGTGTGGTATGCGATCCCTGAGGAGGGGGCCGTGGTGTGGTTTGATTTGCTGGCCATTCCCGCCGACGCGCCAAACCCGGAGAACGCGCATCGCTTCATCAACTACCTGATGCAGCCCGACGTGATCGCGGAAATCACCAACTACGTCTGGTATGCCAACGCCAACCGCCCGTCATGGCCGCTGGTTGACCCGCAAATCACCAGCGACCCGGCGATTTTCCCGACTCAGGAGGTCATGGATCGCCTGTTCACGCTGGTGCCGTATGATTCGCGCACCGATCGCATTGCGACGCGTCTGTGGACGCGTGTGCGCACCGGTCAGTAACCTTTTGGCCCCGCCCGCCGGTGATCACATCGCGGGCGGGGCATCCTTTAGCACTGGTGGAGTCTTGCGATGACCACTCCGGCAATCGCCGCGAATACCCGACCTTGGCGCGATGCAGACGCCACGCCGTTCATTTCGATCCAGAACATCACGAAACGTTTTGGCGACGTCACCGCGGTCAAGAACGTCTCGCTCGACATCTTTCGCGGCGAGTTGTTCTGTTTGCTCGGCGGGTCGGGCTGCGGGAAATCGACCTTGCTGCGCATGTTGGCCGGATTCGAGCGCCCCTCCGAGGGGCGGATCCTGATCGACGGGCAGGATATGGCAAGCGTTCCCGCGGACAAGCGCCCCACCAACATGATGTTCCAGTCTTACGCGCTGTTCCCGCACATGAGCGTGGAAAAGAACGTGGCCTATGGGCTGCTGCGCGAAGGGAAAACCAAGGCCGAGGCGTATGAGCGCGCGGGCGAGATGCTCAAGATGGTCAAGCTCGAGACACTCGGTAAACGCAAGCCGCACCAGCTTTCGGGTGGCCAGCGGCAACGCGTGGCGCTGGCCCGCGCGCTGATCAAGCAGCCGAAATTGCTGCTGCTGGATGAGCCCTTGGGAGCGCTGGACAAAAAGCTGCGCGAGGAAACCCAGTTCGAATTGATCCGCATACAGGAATCGCTGGGCGTGACCTTTATCGTCGTGACCCATGATCAGGACGAGGCGATGACCCTGGCCACAAGGATCGGCGTGATGGACGAGGGCGTGATCAAGCAAGTCGGCGAGCCGCCCGAGATTTATGAAACACCCTCGTCGCGCTTTGTCGCGGATTTCATCGGCTCGGTTAACTTGTTCGAGGGTGTTGTCGGCCCCGCGGCCCCCGATTTCATGCGGGTTGAAACCGCCGATCTTGGCCCGGTTCTGGTGCCGCCGGTTGCCGGCCTGACACAGGGGCAGACCGTCTGGCTGGCGCTGCGGCCCGAGCGCGTCACCCTCTCGCGGACCCCGCCGCAGGGCGTGCCGAATGCCGTCAAGGGCCTGGTCGAAGACGTGGGCTATGTCGGCCATTTGTCGAGCTACCGGGTCCGCCTGGCCACGGGCCGGGTGATCAGCGTGACGCAAACCAGCAAGTTGCGCGACGACGATCCGATCACATGGGACGAACACGTCCATGCCTGCTGGAACCCGTCGGCCGTTCGGGTGCTGACCCAATGAGCGCCGCGGCCTCTGTCTGGTCCAGCGCCCGGCGGATCACGCTGCTGGTTTTCGCGGCGCTTGCGGTTCTGTTGCGGCTGGGGACCCTGCCAATGGCAGAGGCGACGGCCTCGCCGCTCTCGCTGCTGCTGGCCGCGGCGGCGCTCTTGCTGCTCGCGGTCGAGGTCGGCGACCGGATCGGGGTCTCGCGCCGCTGGCTGGTGATCGCCGTGCCGATGCTGTGGCTGTTCGTGTTCTTTGTCGTGCCCTTCCTCGTGCTGGGCCGCATCTCGCTGGCCGAGACCATGATCCGCCGCCCGCCCTATAGCCCGCTGTGGGAAACCGACCCGGACGGTGGGTTGACGATCATTGCCAGCCTCGACAATTACCGCTTCCTGCTCAGCGATGCGCTGTATCGCAACGCTTACCTCTCCTCGATCCGCGTCGCCGCGATCTCGACATTCTTTGCACTGCTGATCGGCTACCCGATTGCCTATTACATCGCCCGCTCGCCCGAACCCCGGCGCACGGTGCTGCTGCTGCTGGTGATCCTGCCGTTCTGGACCTCGTTTCTGCTGCGCGTCTACGCCTGGATCGGCTTCCTGCGGCGCGACGGGGTGATCAACAACATCCTGAGCTGGCTCGGCGTGATCGACGAGCCGCTGGTGATGATGCAAACCGATTTCGCGGTCTATATCGGCATCGTCTACACCTATCTGCCGTTCATGATCCTGCCGCTCTACGCGACATTGGTGAAGCTGGACGATTCCCTGCTGGAGGCGGCCGGCGACCTTGGCGCCTCGCCCACCGTGACCTTCCTGACCGTGACACTGCCCCTCTCGCTGCCGGGGATCGTGGCGGGCTCGATGCTGGTGTTCATCCCGGCGATCGGCGAATATGTCATCCCGGCTCTCTTGGGCGGGCCGGATACGCTGATGATCGGCCGGGTGCTGTGGGATGAGTTCTTCTCGTCGCGCGATTGGCCCGTGGCCTCGGCGGTGGCGATTGTCATGCTGGTGCTGGTGGTGGTGCCGATCATGTGGCTGCAATCCGTGCAAAACCGAGAGGTGCCCAAATGATGCGTCGGGGCTTGTTCCTGCCGATCGTCGCCACGCTGGGCTTCGTGTTCCTCTACGCGCCGATTGTGTCGCTGGTGGTGTTTTCCTTCAACGAAAGCCGCCTTGTCACCGTCTGGGGCGGGTTTTCGACGCGCTGGTATGGCGAGTTGCTCAACGACGGACAGATGCTCGCGGCGGCCTGGATCAGCCTCAAGGTGGGCGTGATCAGCGCGACGGTGGCGATGATCATCGGCACATTGGCGGCGTTTGTGCTGACCCGGTTCCCGCGGTTCAAGGGCAAACTGATGCTGACCGGCATGGTCACCGCCCCGCTGGTCATGCCCGAGGTGATCACCGGCCTGTCGCTGCTGTTGCTGTTTGTCGCGATGGAATCCGTCCTGGGTTGGCCCGCCGGGCGCGGTCTGACGACGGTGGTGATTGCCCATGCGACCTTCTGCTCGGCCTTTGTCACGGTGATCGCGCAATCCCGGCTGCGCGATATGGATGAAAGCCTCGAGGAAGCCGCGCGCGATCTGGGTGCGGGGCCGGTGCGGGTGTTTTTCGACATCACCCTGCCGGTGATCGCACCGGCGCTGATCTCGGGCTGGCTCCTGGCCTTCACCTTGTCCCTCGACGACCTCGTGATCGCCAGCTTCGTCTCGGGCCCCGGCGCCTCGACCCTGCCGATGGTGATTTTCTCCAAGGTGCGGCTGGGGGTCAGCCCGGATGTGAACGCACTGGCGACCATCATCATCGTGATTGTCGCGGTTGCCGTGACCGTTGCGGGCCTGTTGCTGCGCCAGCAGAGCAAAAAACCCTAGGCTCCCCACATCATCTTGCCAAAAATACTCTGGGGGGTGAATTCGGCGCAGCCGAAGAGGGGGGCAACGCCCCCCTTCCTTCTGCCTGCGCCACCAGGCGCAGGCGCGCATCAGACACAAACGCAGACCATTCTCGCCGCAACCCTCCACTCGGAGGCTTGACGTCACGCGCATCGCTTTCCATAAATATGACATCACATTCATTTCCTGAACCCCATGACCCAGCCATCGCGCAAAGCCCGAACACCGCAACAGGATCTGGACCTGCGGTTCGCCAATGACCTTTTGCGGGCGGCGGCCGGGTGTCGCAAGGGCGCGCGAACCAAGGCGGCGATCCAGAGCGCGCTGTGCACCCGTTTGGAAACATCATCGCCCGTCGCGCTGACGGTGGCCGAAATCTGTGACGCGGCCGGGGTGGCGCCCGGCACGTTCTACATTTATTTCCCCGACCGCAACGCCTTGATCGGCGATGTCATGCTGCGCTTTATCGCCTTTATCCAACGGCAGATGCGACAGGCATCGCGGCAGCAAGCCGATGATCCGGTCCGCGCGGCGACCGCGACCTATGTCCAACTGTTCGAGAGCAACCTCGGCCTGATGCGCTGCTTGCTCAACCATCCCGAAGGCATTCCAGAAGCGCAGGCGGCGTTTCAGACCTTGAACCGGGACTGGCTGGAAAGCGCGGTTTCGACCACCAAACGGCACTGGGCGCGGCAGGGCAAAGCCGCTGACCACGACGACCTGATGCGCCGCGCCTATGCCTTGGGCGGCATGACCGATCAATATCTGAGCGGCCTGCTGCTGTCTCAAGACCCGAACATGCAAGCGATTTCGCGCGACCGCGATCTGGTGATCGAGACGCTGACCATGCTCTGGCAGCGAGGGATGGAACCATGACCCTGTTACCCGATGCCGAGACCCTGAGTGCCGCTGACTTGCCGCCGATCCTTCAGGCCGCTTGGGACCGGCAGCGCGCCTATGTTCGCGAGAACTCGGTGTTCTACCGCAATCTCTGGGCCGGGGTCCCGCCGCCCGAGGACCTGCGCGACCTTCCGGCGTTGCCCTTGTCCGACAAATCGCAACTGCGGGTGTCGCAGGCTGATCACCCGCCGTTCGGCACCTATCTTGCGGCGGACCGGACGCAGGCCGTGCGCCTGCATCGCACCTCCGGCACCACCGGGCAGGCGATGAATCTGGCGCTCTCGGCGCGCGATTGTCGCGTTACCGAAATCGTCGGCGGGCGCGCGCAACGGCTGGCGGGGCTTGGCCCGGGGCACACGGTCGTGCATTGCCTGAATTATCAGATGTGGATGGGCGGGCTGACCGATCACCTGACCTTGCAGGAAACCGGCGCGCTGGTGATTCCGTTTGGCGTTGGCAGCACCGAACTGTTGGTGCGCACCATTCTCGAGGTCGGCGTGACGGCGATTTCCTGCACGCCGTCCTACCCGGCCGTGCTGGAGCGGGTGATTGCCGAGCGCTTTCCCGGTCTTGCGCCGCGCGATCTGGGGCTGAAACTGGGCCTGTTCGGCGGCGAGGCGGGACTGGATGATCCCGCCTTGCGCGCGCGGTTGCACGACACCTGGGGCTTCGCGCCACGCAATGCGAATTTCGGCGTGTCGGATGTGTTTTCCAATTTCGCCGCGCAATGCCCCGACGACACGCGGTTGCATTTTCTGGCGGCGGATGTGCTGTACCCTGAACTGATCGACGCCGATACCGGCGCGCCGCTGGCTCTTGTGCCGGGGGCGACGGGTGAGCTGGTCCTGACGCATCTGCTGCGCGATTGTCAGCCGCTGGTTCGGTTTCGCACCGGCGACATCATTGCCATCGACGAAACCGAGCCTTGCCGATGCGGCTGTACCGGGTTCCGGTTTCGGGTGGTGGGCCGCTCGGATGATATGATCGTCGTGCGCGGGCTGAATGTGTTTCCAACGATGGTCGGCGCGGTGGTCAGCGGCATCGCCGCCTTGACCGGCGATTTCCGGATCGTTCTGACGACCCCGCCGCCGCATGATGTCTTGCCGGTTCACGTCGAACTGGCGACAGAGCACCCGCCGGGCGCCGGGCTGGCCGAACAGATCGCGCGCCAATTCAAGCAAGCCCTTGGTGTCACCGCCAAAGTGACCGTGCTGCCCAAAGGGTCCTTCGAGGTGACCGAGGGCAAGACCCGCCGCGTCATAAGGAGCTACCAATGAGCGCCGCCCGATTCGACACGATCCTGAGCACGCTGGACGAGAACGGGGTCCGGGTGATTGCGCTCAATCGCCCGAGCCGCCTGAACGCCATGAACCGGCAGTTGATCGACGAAGTCGCCCGCGCCTTTGACCATGCCAACGCCGACCCGGCGACGCGCGCAATTCTCTTCACCGGCGCGGGGCGGGCGTTCTGCGCCGGGGATGATCGGCGCGAGCATGTTCACCCGACGTCCGACGCCGACGCCCGCGACCTTGTGCAAGCCATCCAGCGCGCGACGCAGGCGATCACCTTTGGCGCCAAGCCGGTGGTTGGGGCGATCAATGGCTGGGCGGTCGGCGGTGGCTTTGAATGGGCGATCAATTGCGACTTTCCAATCTGGGGCGAAAGCGCCAAGGGGTTTTTCCCGGAAGTATCGCTCAACCTGTTTGTGACGGGCGCCGTGACATCGCTGTTGCCGGCGATGGTGGGCTTGCACAAGGCCCGCGAGATGTTGTTTTTCAGCGAGAAATACAGCGCCCGCGAGCTGTTGGCGCTTGGTGTCGCCTGGAAGGTGGTGCCCGATGACCGGCTGCTTGCCGAGGCGCGCAAGACCGCCGAACGCCTGGCGGCTCTGCCAATCCTGTCGGTGCGCGCCATGAAACGCGTCCTGAATGCCACTGCGTCAACCGATCTGAACCGGGCCTTGCAACTGGAAACCGAGGCGACGGTGGCCGGGTTCATGGATCCCGAGACGACGCGGCTTTTGCGGGACTTCTGACGCCCGCAAAAGCCCCGAAGGTGCGCTATCCCGCGCCGATCAGAGCACCCGCCGCAAAGACCAGAGCGCCCCCCAGAACGACCTGGAATGCCGCGCGCATGAACGGGGTTTCCATGTATTTGTTCTGGATCCAGGCGATCGCCCAGAGTTCGACAAAGACGATGATCATGGCGATGATCGTGGCGGTCCAGAAGTCGGTGATCAGATAGGGCAGGGCATGGCCGAGCCCGCCCAGGGTGGTCATCACCCCCGAAGACAGCCCGCGTTTGACGGGCGAGCCGCGACCCGAGAGTTGCCCGTCATCCGATGCCGCCTCGGTGAAGCCCATCGAGATGCCCGCACCGACCGAGGCCGCCAGGCCGACCAGCAACGTGGTGTGCGTGTCCTGCGTGGCGAACGCGGTGGCAAAGATCGGCGCGAGGGTTGACACCGAGCCATCCATCAACCCGGCCAAGCCGGGCTGCACCCATGTCAGCAAGAACTGACGGCGTGCGGTTTCATCCTCGATGGCGCGGGCATCGTCGCCCAGATGCTTTTCTTCCAGCCGCCCGGCGGTGTTCTGATGCGCGGCCTCGGCAGCGGCCAGATCGCCCAGCAGCTTGCGGGTCTCGGCGTCGGTTGTGCGGGCGGCGGCGGTCTCGTAAAAGGACTGCGCTTGGCGCTCCATGGCCTCGGCCTCGCCGCGGATTTGCTCGAGGCTCATGGTTTCCATCAGCCAGACCGGCTTGCGGGCGTAATACCCGGCAACATGTTCACGCCGGATCAGGGGGATGACCTCGCCAAAGCGTTTCTTGTGGCGGTCGATCAAGCGATTGCGATGCGAGTCTTCCTCAACCGCCATCTCATCGAAAACGGCGGCCGAGGCCGGGAATTCAGCGCGCAGCCGCTCGGCATAGGTGCGATAAATCCGGGCGTCGTCCTCCTCGGAGGAAATGGCGAGGGCCAGAATTTCTTGTTCGGACAAGTCGCGGAAACGACGGCGATTTCCATAGCCGGGGATCATCGGGCACCTCTTTCAATTTGGAGCCATTCTAAACTGTGGCGGGCCGGGTGCAAGGGGCGGCGCGCGGTCGCGGGTGCGCGCGGCGCGTCGTGCAGGGCGCGTCGCGGGCAGTCGACCTTGACAAAGGGTCGGCTTTTCAGAGGTTTGGCGATCAGGCTTGGGCGCGGCTTTAGGGCGTGGCGTCGCGACAGGTGAGTATTTGAAGGCAAGATGAAGAGGCCGGCTTGCAAGAGGAACGGGCGTGTTTGCCGCATATCCTGGGTCCCGTGACACAGAGTTGTCTTGCCCGGCGGCCTGTTTCGGTGGTTACATGAGGGTGCGCAGATCAGGACTTCACGGGAGTCGGTTTCCGGCCCCGACATGCTGACGCGGAGGATGTATGGGCCATCACAGGATCGCCGGGTCATTCTTTCTGGCCCATGTCATTGCTGCCGGGGCGCTCGTGCCCGGCGAAACGCAGGCGCAGACCCAGCCCCAATGGCACCTTGTCGGGCAGCTGGAGCTGTCGCCGGGTGAGGTGATCGGGCCGCTTACCGTCTCGCCCCTTGGTGAACTGGTCGCGGGAACCGCCTGGAACCCGGCGGCGCGGTTTGCCGGCCGGGTGTGGAGCACCCGCGACGGGTTGCAGATTGCCGACCTCGATCAGCCATTTCAAGCGCTGTTGGAGATCAATTTTGCGCAGGCTCCTTATGATCCGAACACGTTGCAATCATCGGTCTATGCCCATAGCCGCCGCGAATTGCGCAGTTGGCTGATCGCCGACGGCACGTTGACGGGTGGTTTTGAGTTCGACGCCGATATGCTGGCCACGGATGCCTTGTTGGTGCCCTACCGCGAGGCGTTCTTTGTCTCGCAAGAGTTCGGGGATCTGCCGATCTATTCCACGGATGGCGAGGTGATCGGCGCCGTCGAGGTTGACGCCATGCGCCCGCATGCGGGGTTGCGTTTGTCGGAGGACGGCACATTGCTGGTGGTCGATTCCGGGGCTTTCACCCTGAGTACGCTGACCGCCAATCTGACCGCGCCGTGTCCGGCGCCTGGATGCTCGGAGGACCCCGTGCAGCTTCCGGGTTCGTACGGTCCTTATGAGAAATTGCTGGCGTTCGATGCCCGAAATGCGCGTCTTGCCACGTTGCCGGAGGTGAACCCCGAGCGCGCCGGGTTTCAGGACGGGCCATTCCGGGCGGTGGCGGAGCCCACGATCCGGATCTGGAGCGATATCGAGACCTGGACCAGCACAACCGCGCCCGATCTGGAGATCACGGGCTTTGTCAGCGACGTTACATGGGCGCAATTCTCAGCGGATGGCACCCGTCTGTTGACGCTGGAGGACGCTGGACATCTGGCGGTCTGGGACACTGAAAGCGGCCGGCAGGTGTTCCGCCTTGTGGCTGTGGAAGACGCGCGCGTCGTTGCGGCGCACCTCATCCCGAACAGCAAGAGCCTGTTCGTGCATTGGTCGTCCGGCGTGTCGCAGATCGTCGGGCTCGGTCAAGGCGCGGTGGAGCAAGAGTTCCCCCAGCCGAATGCCGATGTCGTGGTCTCGCCGGACGGGCAGACCCTGATCACCTATGCAATCGGCGAGGCCCCCGCCCGGGTCTGGCGGCGGCGCTGACCGAAGCTGTTGCGCGAGCCGGATTGGGCACGCGTTCGGCTTGGAAGGGGCAGTCGTGGCGACGGCGTGAGGCGCTGGTTTTTGAGTATTTTTGGCAAGATGAAATCGGGTGCGAGGGGCTTTTGATGCGTCACGGGCGGAGAGCGTTGGTGCTGGGGGATTGTCCGCGCGCGTGGGCCTTGCGGGGTTCGTATGCCACGGGCGTGACGCAATCCGAAGGTCCGCGATGCGGAGCAAGGACGCCCGGATTGGTGTGCGCCCGGCGCGATGTTATTTGCACGCTCGTAAGTGTCGGTCGGAGTTTGCGACGAAACGCGGGATGCGAGCGCTGTCGTGTCGCCTAAATGTTATCGGGTTGCGGCATGCCGAGGACGTGGTAGCCGCTGTCGACCATGAGGATGTCGCCGGTCGTGCAGGCGCCGTAATCTGATGCCAGGAACACGGCGGCACCGCCCACGGCCTCGAGAGTTGCGTTGTGGCCCAGCGGGCTGTTGGCTTCGGTGTGGCGGTAGGTTTTGCGCGCGCCGCCAATGGCCGCCCCGGCCAGCGTTTTCATCGGGCCCGGTGAGATGGCGTTGACGCGCACAGCTTGTGGCCCGAGGTCATTGGCGAGGTAGCGGACCGAGGCCTCCAGGGCGGCTTTGGCGACGCCCATCACGTTGTAGAACGGCGTCACACGATTCGATCCGCCGTAGGTGAGGGTGATCAGCGAGCCGCCGTTGGGCATGAGTTCCGCGGCGCGGCGCGAGACGTCGATGAAGGAATAGCAGGAAATATCCAGCGAATTCTTGAAGTTGGCGCGGCTGGTGTTGGTGAAACGGCCTGTTAACTCGTTCTTGTCAGAATAGGCGATGGCATGGACCAGAAAGTCGATGCTGCCCCAGCGATCCTTGAGCGCGGCAAACGCCGCATCAAGGCTTTCATCCGATGTCACGTCGACATCGACCAGAAAATCCGACCCGACCGAGGCGGCAAGCGGTTGCACCCGTTTGCCGAACGCGTCGCCTTGATAGGAGAATGCCAGTTCGGCCCCCTCATGCGCCAGTGCCTTGGCGATGCCCCAGGCGATGGAGCGTTCATTGGCCACACCCATGACCAACCCGCGTTTCCCGTTCATCAGATCGGCCATGCGTTGATCCCCTTATGTGTCGAATTTTGACATGACCAAGGTGGCGTTCGTGCCGCCAAAGCCAAAGCTGTTGGACAGCACGCTGTCATGCTCGACGTTTTCGCGCAACTCGGTGCAAATCTCATCGGCGTGGATTTCCGGGTCCAGGTTGGTGATGTTGATCGACGGCGCAATGAAGTTGCCCTGCAACATCAGCAGCGAATAGATCGCCTCATGCACGCCCGTCGCGCCCAGCGAGTGTCCGGTCATCGATTTGGTCGAGGCGATCGGCGGCGTCTTGCCTTCGCCAAAGACG
Source organism: Pararhodobacter sp. (assembly GCF_034676545.1). Lineage (NCBI taxonomy): Bacteria > Pseudomonadati > Pseudomonadota > Alphaproteobacteria > Rhodobacterales > Paracoccaceae > Pararhodobacter > Pararhodobacter sp. The sequence continues at coordinate 3,112,681 of NZ_JAUCBZ010000015.1, read as the reverse complement.
CGGCGCACGGCCTTGACCTCGGTCACGTCGCCGGCAGGGGTCGAGGTGCCATGTGCGTTGATATAGGTGATCTTGCGGCCTTCGGGCAGGGTGCTGACCGCGAGACGCATGGAGCGCTCGCCGCCTTCACCCGAGGGCGCGACCATGTCATGCCCGTCCGAGGTGGCACCGTAACCGGTGACTTCGGCGTAGATTTTCGCGCCGCGCGCCAGCGCGTGGCTGAGTTCCTCGAGCACGACAACCCCGCCGCCGCCTGCGATGACGAACCCGTCGCGCGAGGCGTCGAAGGTGCGTGAGGCGGTCTCGGGCGTGTCGTTGTACTTGGACGACATCGCACCCATCGCGTCAAACAGACATGACAGGGTCCAGTCGAGTTCCTCACCGCCGCCGGCAAAGACGATGTCCTGCTTGCCCATCTGGATCTGTTCCACGCCGTTGCCGATGCAATGCGCCGAGGTCGAGCAGGCCGAGGTGATCGAATAATTCACGCCCTTGATCTTGAACGGCGTCGCCAGGCAGGCCGAGTTGGTCGAGGACATGCAGCGCGTGACCATGAACGGCCCCATCCGCTTGGGCGCGCCTTTCTCGATGACGATCTGATGCGCTTGGAAGAAATTCGAGGTCGACGGCCCGCCAGAGCCCATGATCAACCCGGTGCGCTCATTCGAGACATCGCGCTCCTCCAGCCCCGAATCCGCAATGGCGTGCTGCATCGACAGAAAGTTATACGCCGCACCCGGACCCATGAAACGCAGGTCGCGCTTGTCGATATGCGCGGTCAGGTCGATTTGCGGCATGCCGTGAACCTGGCTGCGAAACCCGTGTTCGGCGTATTCGGGCGAGAAAACGATCCCTGATTTCCCGGCGCGCAGATTGGCTTCAACTTCGGCGGCAGTGTTGCCGATGGGCGAGATGATCCCGATCCCGGTTATGACGACGCGGCGCATGGCAACTCCCTGTTATCTTGGCGAGGGGTTTTTACTGACCCATTCCCCAAAAAGCTACCGGATATTTTTGGCGGTAACCATGCCAAGTTGCCGCAATCTTGCGCGAAACAGAGGCATGGGCCGAATTATCGGTCGAACTTGGACCCGTGTCGGCCGGCAACAGGGCGCGCGGCGCGCAAGTCACACCCGTCGCTGCAATGAGTGCATTCAAAATACCACGCGTCATCTCGGGTGCTCGGGCGATTGCGCGATCTTGCAGGTGTCGAAAACAAGCGGAACGCGATGATGGACGCCCTGCGCGCTCCATGATCCTGGTTGTGCCGCCCGCGCATCGTCTTTGTTCCGCGAAATATCCTCGGGGGTGAATGGCGCGCCTGCGCGCCAGAGGGGGCAGACAGCCCCCTGACTTGGGCGCTGCGGCACGCAGCGCCCCCGGGTCGCCCGAAGGCCGCGCGCCAGCGCGGTCCTGAGGTGCGAAACCCACCCCCCTTGAGCGGTCGAGGGCTCAGCCCTCGGACAGCGCGACCTTCATGTCTTTGACAACATAGATCACCTCGCCATCGGCCTCGACGATCCCGTCGGCAACCCCCATCGTCAGGCGGCGAGTTTGGATCGCTTTGGTGAAATCAACCTTGTAGGTCAACAGCTTGCGGTCCGGGCGTACCATGCCGGTCAGCTTCACCTCGCCGACGCCCAACGCATAGCCACGCCCCTGCCAGCCGCGCCAGCCCAGGTTGAAGCCGGTCAATTGCCACAAGCCGTCGAGGCCGAGGCAGCCGGGCATGATCGGGTTGCCGGGAAAATGGCAGTCGAAGAACCACAGATCGGGCGTGATGTCGAACTCGGCGGTGATATGGCCCTTGCCGTGCAAGCCGCCATCGGCGGAAACATCGGTGATGCGGTCCATCATCAGCATCGGCGGCGCGGGCAGTTGGGCATTGCCGGGGCCAAAAAGTTCGCCTCGGGCACAGGCCAAAAGGCCCTCTTTGTCAAACTGCGTTGGATATTGCGCCATGTGTCGATGTCCTTTCCCGGGTCTAAGCCTTTGTTCCCGTCTATCATTCATGGTTTGAGCCTGACAAGTCGCGGCTTGCCTCGGGGCGGTCTGGCTGGCCACGCGAGGAGCATTGAAACCCGCATGCTCTGCGCATAAGATGTGGCATGATTGTTGATTTCGCTCCTCAAACCGAACAGTCCCAGAGTTGCGCGACGCAATGGTTGTCGCAGGCCGGCTTGCGTCCGACGCGCCAGCGGTTGACGCTGGCGGCCTTGGTCATGGGGGACGGCCAGAATCGCCATGTCACCGCCGAGGGGTTGTATGCGGCGGCGCTGGAGTGTGGCGAAAAAGTATCGCTGGCGACGGTTTACAATACCCTGCGGGCGTTTCGGGATGCGGATTTGTTGAATGAAATCACGGTAGACGCTTCGCGCAGCTATTTCGACACACGGACCGATGATCACCCGCATTTCTTTTGGGAGGAGACCCAGACCCTGAGCGACGCGCCCTCGGAGGAGCTGGAATTCCGCCGCTTGCCCGCCACGCCCGACGGCTGCGAAGTGGCGCGGGTTGACGTGGTGATCCGCCTGCGTCGCGCTTCCTGACGCCTTTCTGAACATGCTGTCCTATCAACATCTCTACCATGCCGGGAACGCCGCGGACGTGCATAAACATGCGTTGCTGGCGTGGATGCTGGAGTATCTGACACAAAAAGACAAACCGCTGACCTATATCGAGAGCCACGCGGGCCGCGGGCTTTATGATCTCAGCGCGCCGGAGGCCGAGAAAACCGGTGAGGCGGCGCAGGGGATCGACCGCCTTGAGGCGGCGTTTGCGGCGGATCACCCCTATCGGCGGGCGCTCTCGAAAACGCGGGCCACGCATGGGGCGCGGGCCTATCCCGGGTCTCCGATGATCGCGACGGCTTTGCTGCGCGATCAGGATACGATCCATCTGGCGGAAAAACACCCCGGCGAATTCGCGGCCCTGGCCGAGGCGATGCTGCCCTTTTCGGCGCGGGTGCATAAGGTGGACGGGTTCGCCAAGACCCATGAGCTGACCCCACCCACGCCGCGCCGCGGGATGCTGCTGATTGATCCCAGCTACGAGATCGCCTCGGATTACGCGGAGATGGCGCATTTCGTGTCGCAGATCGCCCGCAAATGGAATGTGGGGATCATCGCGCTGTGGTATCCGATCCTGAGCGATGGGCGTCATTTCCCGATGCTGGGCGCTTTGGGACAGGCGCATCCCGACGCCCTGCGCCACGAAGTGCGGTTCCCGCCCGCGCGGGAGGGGCATCGGATGGTGGGGTCGGGGCTTTTTGTGATCAACCCGCCCTGGGGGCTGGCCGAGGAAGCCGCGCGTCTGGACCGGATATTTTCGCAATCGGGGTGATCTTGCGGGCACGCGTCGCGTGAGGTTTTTTGAGCACGCCCTTTGGGGCGTGCGGGTTCAAGGGGCTTTGCCCCTTCTGGCCTGCGGCCATTCATCCCCAGGATATTTGAAGAACAAAGACGGCTGGCGTTGAAGGGCGGGCGTGTTTGCGCTATTTCCCCGGTCAGCCCAGACAGGATAGTGCCATGACCGAGCCACGCAAGCTTTTCATCAAGACCTATGGTTGCCAGATGAATGTCTATGACAGCGAGCGCATGGCCGAGGCGATGGGGGCGTCGGGATATGTGACGACGGACACGCCCGAAAGCGCCGATATGATCTTGTTGAACACCTGCCATATTCGCGAGAAGGCGGCGGAAAAGGTTTATTCCGAGTTGGGCCGCTTGAAGCCGCTGAAGGATCTGAACCCCGAGTTGAAGATCGGCATTGCCGGCTGTGTGGCGCAGGCCGAGGGGGCGGAGATCATGCGCCGCGCGCCGGTGGTGGATCTGGTGGTCGGGCCGCAGACGTATCATCGCCTGCCGGCGATGGAGGCGGCGGTGCGCGCGGGCGAGCGGCCGGTGGATACCGAGTTCCCCTCGGAGGACAAGTTCGAGCATTTGCCCAAGGGGCCGCGTGCCGGGCGCGGGGTTGCGGCGTTTTTGACGGTTCAGGAAGGCTGCGACAAGTTCTGTGCATTTTGTGTCGTGCCCTACACGCGCGGTGCCGAGGTCAGCCGTCCGGCCGAGCGGATCTTGCGCGAGGCGCGGGATCTGGTGGCGCGGGGCGTGCGCGAGATCACGTTGCTGGGCCAGAATGTGAACGGGTATCACGGTGAGGGGATGGATGGGCGCGACTGGTCCCTGGCGCGTCTGGTGCGCGAATTGGCCGAGATCGAGGATCTGTGGCGCATCCGCTATACGACCTCGCACCCCAATGACATGACCGACGATCTGATTGCGGCGCATGGCGAGGTGGACAAGTTGATGCCCTATCTGCATCTGCCGGTGCAGTCGGGGTCGGACAAGATCCTGAAGGCGATGAATCGCAAGCATACGGCTGCGCACTATCTGGCGGTGTTGGAGCGGTTGCGGGATGTGCGGCCCGATCTGGCGGTATCGGGTGATTTCATCGTCGGGTTTCCCGGAGAGGATGACGCGGATTTCGAGGCGACCCTGGATCTGGTGCGCGCGGTCGGCTATCACTCGGCGTTTTCGTTCAAATATTCGGCGCGGCCGGGGACGCCCGCGGCGGAGCGCCCGGTGCTGCCGGATGTCATCTTGAACGCGCGGCTGCACAGGTTGCAGGCCGTGATCACGCAGCAGCAGCGCATGGTGCAAGAGTCGATGGTCGGGCGCGATGTGACGGTATTGTTCGAAAAGGCCGCGCGGATGCCGGGGCAAATGGTGGGCAAATCGGACTATCTGCATGCGGTTCATGTGACGGATGATGCCCTCGCACCCGGCATGCTGCGGCGCGTCAGAATCACCGAGAGCATGACCAACTCACTGAATGGTGTTCTGTTGTGAGTCGCGGCGGTTGTGGCGGTTTTGGCGGCTGTCAACCGCATGAAAATTGCCACGATCGTCGATAACAGGCCGGATTCCTTGTGGTTCGCCGGGAATCACTCTTCCATACGCGCGCAAGTTTGCTAATGTTTCCGACATGGTAGGCAGTCTTCTTGCTTTGCATCCGCGTCTGCTCGGGGTGCATGATTCGGCAGAGGGCCTTGCCAGGGGGTAAACAATTAAAAGGAAGATGGCTGTGGTTAAGTCTGTTTCCAAAGCTGTCCGGCTGATTGCTGGTGCCACTGCCATGGCGCTTATGCTGACGGGTCTGACGGCGACCGATGCTGCGGCGCAACGCCAGCGGACGATCGTCGGGGAACGCTATGTGCCGACAATCTGGATTGATCCGGATGGGTGCGAACACTGGGTGATCGACAACGGCATCGAGGGGTATATGACGCCCAATCGGACGCCTGACGGACGTCCGGTGTGTCATCGGACCAACGTGTGCCTGACGGAAAGCACCGACACGCTTTTCGCAACCGGGAGCCATGCCTTGCGTCCGGGTGCAGAGGCGCGGTTGATGTCGTTCTTCCGCGGCAACAACGCGACGGCCTATGTGATCTATGGTCACACCGACCCGCGTGGGGGATTCGAGTACAACATGAACCTGTCCGAGAATCGGGCGCGTGTCGTGGCGAACGTTGCGATTGCCGCCGGCGGCGGTCGGGTTGCAACGGTGCGGGGCTTTGGCCCGATGAATCCAGTGGCGTCGAACAGCACGGCAGCGGGCATGGCGCGCAATCGTCGTGTTGAAGTGCTGTGCGTGCAGTGAGTTCCGGGGGGAAAGTCAGAATGAATACCGCGAAAATCATCTTGCTCGGTGCTGCGGCCCTGACCTTGTCGGCCTGTGTCAGCTCGACCGGGACCGCCAACAACAACGCCGGGGGCGGCGATGGCTGGGTTGAGTGGAACAACGAGGATAGCACCTCGGACCGCCATTTGGGGGTTCCCAACCACCTGTCGAACATGCGCGATGCCGGCATCTGGGTGGACCCGCAGGGGTGTGATCACTGGATGATCGATGAAGGCGTCGAGGGCTATATGTCGGCGCGGCTCGATCAATATGGCAACCCGGTTTGCTCGGGCATTGCCCCGCCGACCGTCGCTGTCGGGCGCTATCGTCGCGGCACCTGATCCGCGCGTGCAGTGTACGGACTGGGCGGCCCTTTCGGGGGCCGTTCTGCTTTGTGCGAACTCTTGGTAGCGGCGTGAACCGTCAATTGTGCGCTTTGGCGATGGCTTCCGGGCTTGCGTGCCGGCGGCGCAGTTGGCAGCATGGGGCAACGGTTTAGACCCCACCAACCAACACGAGGTGACACTTGGGAATCAGCGCGCTGACTCCTCCGGCGGCGTCCGGAGATCCGCAGCAAACGATGCTGGAATTTGCGGACAATCGTCTCTTGATTGATTTATGCGGTGAGTATGACCGCAATCTTGTGAAGCTGGAACAAGAGTTGGACGTACAGATCGTGCGTCGGGGCAATCAATTGCACATCATGGGCGAGCTTGCGATGCGTGAGCGCGCCGCCGAGGCGCTGAAGGCGCTCTATGCGCGGCTGTCGGGTGGAAAAGAGGTCGAGCAGGGCGACGTTTCCGGGGCGGTGAACCTGTCGGCGGGCGAGAAGCCGGAGCATCAGCTGGAAATGTTCCGCAGTGGACAGGTCGAGATCAAGACCCGCAAGAAAACCGTGGCGCCGCGTACCAAGGCGCAGCAGGATTACGCGCGGGCCTTGTTCGAGCAGACGCTGAATTTCGGCATTGGTCCGGCGGGGACCGGCAAGACCTATATTGCGGTGGCGGCGGCGGTGAATTTTTTCATCGAGGGGCATGTCGACAAGATCATCCTGTCGCGGCCGGCGGTGGAGGCGGGGGAAAAGCTGGGCTATCTGCCGGGCGACATGAAGGACAAGGTCGATCCCTACATGCAGCCGCTTTATGACGCGCTGAACGACTTTTTCCCGTCGAAAATGTTGGCCAAGCTGATGGAGGACAAGCGCATCGAGATCGCGCCGCTGGCCTTCATGCGCGGGCGCACCTTGTCGAGCGCGTTTGTGGTGCTGGATGAGGCGCAGAACGCCACCGAGATGCAGATGAAAATGTTCCTGACGCGGCTGGGCGAGGGGTCGCGCATGGCGATCACCGGCGACCGGACCCAGGTCGATCTGCCGCGCGGGCATACCAGTGGTTTGGCCGCCGCCGAGCAGATCCTGAAGGGTATTCCGGGGATCGGGTTCAATTATTTCACGGCGGCGGATGTGGTCCGGCACCCGTTGGTGGCCAAGATCGTCGCGGCCTATGATACCTATGAGGCCAAGGTAACGCGCTAAGGGTCTGGCGTGGTAGGGTGTGTGCTTGCACGCACCTTACGGGCCCCTGAGGGAGGGTGCGTGCAAGCACGCACCCTACGGGGCCTTGAGGGACGGTGCGTGCAAGCACGCACCCTACGGGGCGTCGCCGCGTGGGGTCAATGCGCCCACATGCGGATCAGGTTGGAGCGGGATTTCGACAAGAGCCGCGCCTGGTCCGGGTCTTGCGTGGATTGGATCGCCTGCCACAGATCGAACAGGATCTCACGCTGCGCCGGGTCCTGGACCCAGCTTTGCACCCAACCGACCACGACCAATCGAGAGCCCTTAGTGACCGGTTCAACGTGATGCAGCGTGTTCGACGGATAGACCACGGCCGCCCCTTGTGGCAGCTTGAAGGCGCGATCCTCGATCCGGTCCGAGATCACCAGCGCGCCGCCGTCATAGCGCGCCGGGTCTGACAGGAACAGCGTGACACTGAGGTCGGCGCGGACCCCGGCGATCAGCGCGTTGTCGACATGCGGCCCGTAGTGGCCGCCGCCTTCGGTGCGCGTCACCATCAAGGCGGCGAAATGGCGCGGGTAGGCGATGGCCTGAAACACCGGATTTGCCAGCAGCGCGGTTTGCACCTTGTCCAGCACCGCTTGCGTGGCGGGTCCGGGGGTTGCCTGCTGGTTGACTTTGACGGCGCGCGCCACGGCGCCCGCGGTTCTTGCGCCATCCTCAAAATCCAGCGCCGAGGCCGCGGCGTGGAGCACCGTGGTCTCGGATTTCGTGAGCAAGGGGTCAAGCGTGACGGGCATCAGCGGTGACGCAAGGCAATGATTTCGACCCAGGCGGCGGCGACGGCGATCAGGTCGGGGTCGCCACTGGTCTGGGTGGCGGTCAGATCGGGGAACAGCGGCGCGAGCGGGGCGAGTTGGTCCAGCACTTCGGTGCCGGCCTGCGCGGTGGCCGGGTCTGCGCTCTGTGCCAAATGTTGCGCGCGGGCGCGCACGGTTTCGACAAAGCCCCAGGCGTCACGGTATTCGTGATCCAGGGTGACCACGCCATTCTCGACGCCGCCCGCATAATCCGCGGCGGCCACGTCGAGGAGCGATTTCATCGACAACAGCCGGTCGCCCAGCGTGGCCTGAGAGGCGTCGCGGGCGGCATCAATGGCGGCCAGCAGGGCGCTGAGGCGTGCGGCGGCGATTTCTGTGGTGACCTCATCGGCGATGGCCTGGGCGAAGGCTTCGGCTTCGGCGGCAAAGCCGGGCGCGCCAAGGGCGGTCAGCGCGGGCTCGATGTCGTCATAGAACGCGTGGTGCGAATCCTGGAGTTGTTCGAGCGCCTCGGCATACTCGCCGCGTTGATAGAGCGTGCCAACGATCCGGTGGGCCGCTTCGAACAGGCCAAGATCGGCGAGGAACCCGGCGGTGCCGCTTTGGCGCACAACGCCGGCCTCACCGGCCTCACCACCTTCGCCGGTTTCCGAGGCAAAAGCCGCGGGTGCCAGCACCATCGCGGGCACCAAGGGCACCGCAAGCCCGAGAACGGCGGCGGTTGCCGCGGCCAACGGGCGCGGCGAGACGCGGCGGGCCGGGCGCGCGGGTTCTTGTGTTGGCCGGGTTGGCGTGGTCATAGGTGACTCCTGAATAAACCAAGTAATATAGTCGGATAATATTCACGCAGGCACCTGTCAATCCCCCTATCGTTCGGATTTCGCAGGCGGTATCATGGGCCATGCACGTCGAAATTGATATCACAGACGCCCGATGGGCCGCGTTGGACCTGAACACTTTGGTGGCGCGGGCAAGTGCGGCGACCCTTGCGTTTCTGGGCTATGACCCGGCCGCATTCGAGGTCAGCGTGCTGGCCTGTGATGATCAGCGCATCCAGGCACTGAATAGCCAGTTTCGTGCCAAGGACAGCGCGACCAATGTGCTCTCGTGGCCGACATGGGATCTGAGCGCCGAGACGCCGGGTAACGCGCCGGACCCTGCCGAGCCGGGCACGCCCGAGGACCCCGAGGCGCTGGGCGACGTGGCATTGGCCTATGAGACGTGTTTCGACGAGGCGCGGGCGCAGAACAAGACGCCCGGCGACCATGTGACGCATTTGGTCGTGCATTCTGTGCTGCATTTGCTGGGTTATGACCATCAAACCGACGAAGATGCGGTTTTGATGGAGGAAACCGAGCGTTCAGTCCTTGCGCAACTGGGGATTGCCGACCCATATGCACAGAACGACTCAGCGATGCCACTTGGCGTCGCGGCCTTGGATTAACTGCTCCCGGAAAGGACCCATGACCGATTCTCATACGGGCACTGGCCCCGCCGACACCCTCGATGTGTCGGAAGACCCCGACCCTAGTCCGGACGATAGCACGCAGCAACGTGGGCTGCTTGGTCGCTTGTTCGATGCGTTCACGCCCAACGAGGCCGAGGATCCCGCAGAGCGCGCGCTCAACGAGTCCATGCGGCAGGTCTTGCCGGGCTTGGCCAATCTGCGCCGTTTGCGTGTGGCGGATGTGGCGGTTCCCAAGGCAGAAATCGTGTCCATCTCGCATGACACGACGATTGATGACCTGATCGCGATTTTCCGCGAATCCGGGTTTTCGCGTTTGCCGGTCTATCACGAGACGCTGGACAAGCCGATGGGGCTGTTGTTGCTCAAGGATCTGGTGCTGAACCGGGCGTTTGACCTGCGCAACGGCGATCTGGTGATCGACGAATTGCTGCGCCCGTTGCTCTTTGTGCCGCCGTCGATGCCATTGGTGATCCTGCTGCAGAAAATGCAGGCCGGACGGATGCATATGGCGCTGGTGATTGACGAATACGGCGGTGTGGATGGTCTGGTCACCATCGAGGATTTGCTGGAGCAGGTCGTCGGCCAGATCGAAGATGAACACGACACCGAGGACGAACATTTGTGGCAGGCCGAAGCGCCCGGTGTGTGGCTGATTCAGGCGCGCGCGTTGTTGGAGGATCTGCACGAGGCACTGGGCATTGATCTGGCCGAGGGGATCGACGACGACGAAGTGGATACGCTGGGCGGGCTGATCTTTGTGCTGCTGGGCCGGGTTCCGGCGCGTGGCGAAGTCATCGCACTCCCTGCCGGGCATGAGATCGAGGTGATCGAGGCCGATCCGCGCCGCGTGAAACGGCTGCGGCTGCGGCTGGCGGGCACGGGCGACAGCGTCAGCGGCGACTGAGGGTGCGCGCGGTCCTGACCGGGCGCTACGGGCGCGGGTTGATCGCCCTTGGTTTGGGCGGCGTGGCGGCATTGGGGCAGGCCCCCTGGGGGGCGTGGCCTGTCACGGTTGTGGCGTTGGCCGCGCTCATGGCGCTGGTGGCGCGGTCAACCTCGGCGCGCGCGGGGTTCTGGGCCGGGTGGTTGGCCGGAACCGCGCATTTCGCGCTGTGTCTGGCATGGATTGTCGAGCCCTTTCTGATCGAGCCCGAACGCCACGGCTGGATGGCGCCTTTTGCGCTGGTCTTCATGGCGGGAGGGTTGGCGCTGTTCTGGGCGGTGGCCGCTGGGCTTGCAACGGCCTCGGTCCGCGCGCCGGTCGCGCGGGTCTGGGCCTTTGCCGGGGCGTTTGTGGCATTCGAGGCGGTGCGCGGCTATATTTTCACCGGCTTTCCCTGGGCGTTGAGCGGCCATATCTGGATCGGCACGCCGATGGATCAGAGCGCGGCGCTGGGCGGCGCGCTGATGTTGAGCGCTTGGGCACTGGGCCTGGCGGCTGCTTTGGCAACGGCTGCCTTGCGCGCGGCGGCGGGGCGGATCCTGCGCGCCGGTGTGGTTGCCGGGGCGGGCGTTCTGGCGCTGGCGTCGGCCTGGGGCTGGGGTGCGGCGCGGTTGGCGCAGCCGGTGCCGTTGGGCACGGGGGTGCCGATCCGGCTGGTGCAAGCCAATGTGCCGCAGCATCTGAAGTGGCAGCCTGATCTGGTGATGGAGTTTTTCAACCGTCATCTGGACCTGAGCGCAGCCCCCGGCGAAACCGTGCCGCAGCTTGTCATCTGGCCCGAATCCGCCGCGCCGTTCTTGTTGAACGACGCGGGCAGCGGGCTGCGCATGATCGCCGAGGCGGCGCAGGCCCCGGTGGTGTTCGGCGTGGACCGGCGCGCGCGCACCGAAGACGGGCTTGTGCAGTATTTCAATTCGCTGGCGATGATCGACACCGAGGGTCAGATCATGGCGCAATATGACAAGCACCACCTTGTGCCGTTTGGCGAATATGTGCCGCTGGTCGCGTATCTGCCCGGCGATTGGCGCGGCTTGGCGGCGCGGGTTCTGTCGGGCTATGCGCCGGGTCCGGGGCCGCGGGTCATTGACCTGGGCGCCGCGGGCCGCGTGGTGCCGCTGATCTGCTACGAAGCCGTGTTCGCCCGCAGCCTGCACACCGAGGAACGCCCTGACTGGATCTTGCAGATCACCAATGACGCCTGGTTCGGCACGCGCAGTGGTCCCTTTCAACATCTGGCGCAAGCGCAGCTTCGCGCGGTGGAAACCGGCCTGCCGTTGGTGCGGGTTGCCAATACCGGGGTGACGGCGGTGATTGATCCGATGGGACGTATTGTCGCGTCCTTGGGGTTGGGCGAGAGGGGGTTTCTGGACAGCACGGTTCCGGGTGCGCTTGTACCGACGCCTTATGCTCAGGTCGGCGATGGGCCCTGGACGATTGGGCTGTCAATCCTGGTGCTTTTTCTGGGTGCCAGGGTTTGGCGGCGCCGCGTGCGGCATCGGGTGTAACGAGGGAAAAGAATTGACCTTGGGGCGCGCAACGGGTAGCGCGGGTCAATTCTGTCACAACGGCTTCCTGACGTGGCAGTTATAATCAATGGAGCATACCTCAAATGAGTCGTAAGAATTATATTTTCACCTCGGAATCCGTTTCCGAGGGGCATCCGGACAAGGTCTGCGACCGGATTTCGGATTCAATCCTCGATGCGTTTTTGGCCCAGGAACCCGAGGCGCGTGTCGCCTGCGAGACCTTTGCCACCACCAACCGCGTGGTGATCGGTGGCGAAGTCGGGCTGTCGGACCAAGCCAAACTGGCGGAATACATGGGCCGCATCGACGGGATCGTGCGCGAGTGCATTCGGGACATCGGCTATGAGCAAGACAAGTTCCACTGGGACACGGTCGAGATCACCAACCTGTTGCACGAACAATCCGCACATATCGCGCAAGGCGTCAACGCATCCGGCAACAAGGATGAGGGGGCCGGCGATCAAGGCATCATGTTCGGCTATGCCACCGACGAGACCGAGGCGCTGATGCCCGCGCCGATCCAATACGCCCACGCGATTCTGCGGCGTTTGGCCGAGGTGCGCAAATCGGGCGAAGCGGCGGTGCTGGGCCCGGATGCGAAATCGCAATTGTCGGTGCGCTATGTCGATGGCAAACCGGTTGAGGTCACGTCGATTGTCCTGAGCACGCAGCATCTGGACGAGACAATGACCTCGGGTGACGTGCGCGCCGTGGTCGAGCCCTATATTCGGCAGGTGTTGCCCGATGGCTGGCTGACACCAACGACCGAATGGCATGTGAACCCGACCGGGAAATTCGTGATCGGCGGGCCGGATGGCGACGCGGGCCTGACCGGTCGCAAGATCATCGTCGATACCTATGGTGGCGCGGCCCCGCATGGCGGCGGCGCGTTCTCGGGCAAGGATCCGACCAAAGTGGACCGCTCGGCGGCCTATGCGGCGCGCTATCTGGCAAAGAACATCGTTGCGGCGGGCCTGGCCAAGCGTTGCACGTTGCAATTGTCGTATGCCATCGGCGTCTCGCAGCCGTTGTCGATCTATGTCGATACGCATGGCACCGGCACGATCCCCGACGAGCAAATCGAGCGTGCGGTGCGGACGGCGATGGATTTGACGCCGCGCGGGATTCGGACCAAGTTGCAGTTGAACAAGCCGATCTATGCGCGCACGGCGGCCTATGGCCACTTCGGGCGCGCGCCCGAGGCCGATGGCGGCTTCAGCTGGGAGCGCACGGACCTGATTGACACCCTCCGCGCGGGCGTTTGAGGGATCACGGACGGTGCGTGCAAGCACGCACCCTACGCGCCGCCGGCGCTTTGGATCAGGGCAAGGGGAAACCCTTGCCCTTTTTCCATGAGGTCATACCCTGTGCCAGCGCAGGGGTTTTGTATCCGCGCGTTTGATCACGTTCTTGGCCTCAAGATCGAGTTGCACGCATTTCAGCCACCAGCCTGATTTTTCGCCGCCGGGAAACACCATGTCGTCCAGATGCGGCAAGAGCCCGGCTTTGGCCTCGGCCGCCGTGAGGCCGGGGGCCTCGCGCGGCAGGACGGCCAACAAGGCCGCTTTCATCGCATCGTATTTCGCCCGGTCAACGCGGGTGATGTGATCCGGGGCATTGATGTTCTGGACTTCGATTGTATCGGTCTGACGGCTCATGGCATGTGCCCGGCTTGGGAGATTGCGCGGCGAACTCTGCGACGATTGTCCGGCGCTGTCAAACCGTGCCGGGTGATCTTGCGCGGCGGGTTTGCTTGGGTCAGGGTGTCGGAGCGCAAGAGGGGAACCAGATGCCCGAGACAGTCCGATACGCGTTGATCATGTTGGCGGCCGGGATTGGCATTCCGGTGTTGGCGGCGCTGAATGCGCAACTGGGTGCGCGGATCGGATCGCCCACCGTGGCGGCGGTCGTGCTGTTTTGTGTCGCCTTGCTCGGTGCCATCGTGGTCATGGTGGCGACGCAGGGCCCCGCTGGGTTCAGCGCGCTGACCACCCAGCCCAAACACCTGTTTCTGGCCGGGTTGCTGGTCTGTTTCTATGTCCTGTCCGTCACCATCGTCGCGCCGCGGTTCGGCGTTGGCAATGCGGTGTTCTTCGTGCTCATGGGGCAGATGATCTCGGCGGCGCTGATCGACCAGTTTGGCCTGTTTGGTGCGATCGTGCGGCCACTGACGGTGATGCGTGCCTCGGGCCTGGGCGTGATGGCGTTGGGGCTGTTTCTGATCCAACGGGCGTAACGCGGCCTCTTGCATGGCGGCGCTGCGGCAGTTATGGCCGCGTCCCATGAGTGACAATCGCAAACCCGACCTGCCGCCGCATCCCGCGTTGACCGCGCTGCGCACGCATCGCAATTTCTATGGCCGTGTGCATGGCAAGACCCTGCGCCCGACGCAAAAAGAGTATCTGTCGCAGGATCTGTCGGCCTTGCGGCTGCGCAATGTTGCGGTGGATGAAAACCCCGAGCGCCGGACCTTGGCGCTGTCCGATATTCCGGGTTCGGGGCCGATCTGGTTGGAAATCGGCTTTGGCGGCGGCGAGCATCTGGCGCATATCGCGGGGCGGTATCCGGATGTGCGGTTGATTGGCTGCGAGCCGTTCGTCAACGGCGTGGCCATGCTGCTGGGTCTGCTGCGGCGCAATCCGGTGCAGAACACGTTGATCCACCCGGGTGACGTGCGCGATCTGTTCGATGTGCTGCCCGATGCCTGTCTGGACAAGGTGTTCCTGAATTACCCGGACCCCTGGCCCAAGGCGCGCCACCATCGCCGCCGCTTTGTGACGCCGGATCATCTGACCCCGTTGCACCGGGTGATGACGCCGGGCGCCGAGTTTCGGGTGGCCACGGATATCCCCGACTATGCGCGTCAGACATTGGAAGAGGTGCCGGCGGCGGGGTTCACGCTGGTGTCGGACAGTGTCACGGCGTGGGACGACTGGTTTTCGACCCGCTATGAGCAAAAGGCGCTGCGCGAGGGGCGGGTGCCGCAATACATGACATTCCGGCGGGAGTGACAGGACGGGCGCTGGCGTGCTTTGGGTCTGCTCTGCGGCAGGTCCAAGGGCTTAAACGCTCTGCCACCAAGTGGTGTGAGACATCCCACTCCGTCGTGACGTTTTGCAACGCATTCACTCGGGCGAGGATGGCAGAGGTCGGGAAAAGCCTGTTGCTGGAAAAGCGCCTCACGAAAACAACAAATAACAGGGCACAGGCCCCTAAATCCCGCTCTGTGTTGACCATATTTGAAATGGCGCGGCCACAGGGGATTTTTCCCCATGTGGCAAAACAACCTCTGCGCGCATGGCGGGCAGTCGGTTGAAAAGGTGGTGGTCGCGGCGGATCACATCTTGATCAGGCCAAATAAGATCGCCTTGGCCACGGCGTTGTCACGGGTCCGGGATTTCAGTTTCTGTTTGGCGTTGGAGATGTGTTTTTCAAAGGTTTTTTCGGATATCTGGAGCTTCCAGCAGATTTCGGATGGCCGCAAACCCGCCGCAAGCCAACTGATACAGTCGATTTCACGGGCGGTCAGGCCAATCAGGAGATTTGGCTGGTCCTTGCGGATATGCATGTCAAGCATGGCCGCACCTTGGCAGATCTGCGCCCCGTACCGGCTCCACAACTGTCGGAATTCGTGGCCAGATGTGACGGCAGTCGTCCAGAAACCCATCCCCGAAAGCCCGAAGGCACTGCGATCTATGGCGATGGAGCAGCCAAACTTGAGCCCCATGCCGTGTTCGGATGACACTTGTTTATGCTGTTCGGGGGTATAATGACTCACGTACTCCGAGATATTCTCGGGCACCCATTCGACATAATCCTCACCCGCAAGCAGGCGTGCGATTGTTGTATCATGGTCGATTGCGCGTTCGGGGCCCGAGGTTTTTGCCCAATCGTCGCCATAGGTATGATGCGAGAAAAGCGCCTTGGAATAATTGAACTCCAAGAAATCCGATTTCATACCCGCGAAGCCGTAAAAATAGCCCTTGCCGCCATGGTCCTCGATAAAACTCTGGAACACAGAGAAAGGATCCTCATGCGTGCGGAGTTGCGCGGCGAATTCCTGAAGTTCTACCGCATTGTTCATAGGAGACCTCGAATTCAAGTCGCTCTCATGGAAACGCCAACCAATTCCCTCGGGACTTGTTCTAAAAATAGACATTTGTCAAAGGCTCGTGGGCGAATTCCGTGGCGCAGTCGTGAACAAGGGTGGGCCAGAGCCGCGTTTCAGGGGCGCGGCATTTGATTGATCAGCACGCCGTCGCGGTCATAGAGCAGGATCTCTCCGGCCTCGGTGACCACCACCAGCCAGTCGCGGGCAAAGGTGACGGCGGCGGGGGTGGCACCTTGGGGCAGGATCACGCTGGCGGGCAGTTCGGGCAGGGGCGCTGCCGTGCCGAGCCGCGTGACAAGCAGGCCAACGATGGCTACAAGCCCGACAATCATCACCCCCGCAAGGGTGGTCACCAGCAATTTCAGGAACCGCAACTCAGGCGGGAGGGATGTCGTGTCATCTGAATCGGACATGGACGAGGGTCTGCCTTTGGAAATCGACGTGGTCATTGGCGCGAACCCGCCCGACCGCCTTGATAAGGCCTTGGCGCGCGATGTGCCAGAGGAAGCGGCCTTGTCGCGATCACGGCTGTCCAAGCTGATCGCCGAGGGGGCGGTCAGTCTGAATGGCGAGATCATCACCAACGCCAAGGCGAAAGTGGCCGAGGGCGACGCGTTTGTTATCACCGTCGAACCCCCTGAGGATCTGGACGCGCTGCCCGAAAACATCCCGCTGAGTGTGGTTTATGAGGATGCCGAGTTGATCGTCATCGACAAACCGGCGGGCATGGTGGTGCATCCTGCGCCGGGTACGCCGCACGGGACGCTGGTCAACGCCTTGTTGTATCATTGCGGCGAGACCCTGTCGGGGATTGGCGGGTCCAAGCGACCCGGCATTGTGCACCGGATCGACAAGGAGACCTCGGGGCTTCTGGTGGTCGCCAAGACCGACCGCGCGCATCACGGGTTGGCCGCGCAATTCGAGGCGCATACCGCTGAGCGGCGCTATCTGGCGGTGGTGCATGGCATGCCGGATCCGGGCGACCCGCGGTTGAACGGCTGCAAGGGCGTGAATTTCGAGACCGGCGGCGTGTTGAAGATCACCACGCGGCTGGAGCGGCATCGTTTTGACCGCCAGAAACAGGCGGTGTTCTTTGATCGCGGGCGCCATGCGGTGACGCGGGCGCGGGCAATCGAGAGTTTCGGGTCGCCGGTTCAGGCCTCGTTGGTGGAGTGTCGGTTGGAAACCGGGCGCACGCATCAGATCCGGGTGCATATGGCGCATGTCGGGCATGGGCTGATTGGCGATCCGGTCTATGGCGGCAAGCGCAAAGCGTCGCCCGCGGCCCTGTCGGCGGCGGGTGTCGAGGCCTTGGCGACATTTCCGCGTCAGGCGCTGCATGCCGCGACGCTGGGATTCGTACACCCGGTTTCCGATGAGCGCCTGAGTTTTGAAGCACCACTGCCGCAGGATATGCGGGATTTGTTGATGGCCTTGGGTTGGGCGGGTTGAGCCGGAATAGGGGATCTCAATCAAAAACCCCGCGCGGACAAGCCGTGCGGGGCCGATTTGTGATGTTCTGAACCGCGCGCGCCTTGGCTGATGCGCTCAACGGCGGCCATGTCCGGCGCGATCGGCGTTGCTGCCACCGTCGCTATCGGTGCGACCGGTGCGGCCGCGGCCAACCGGGTCAGAACCGTAACCGACATCGGAATCGGTGGCACCGCGGCGGCCACGACCGTTGTTGACCGGGTCAGAGCCATATCCGGTATCGGAATCGGTGATCCCGGACACGCGTCGGCCACCGCGTCCACCACCGGCTGGATCAGCCCATTGGCCACCATCGGAATCGGTGATGCCCGTACTGACGCACCCAGCCAGGGCTGCAGTGCCGCCAAAAGTTCCCAAAATGAAGGCGCGACGCCCCAGCCCGCGGTTCGTTTGGATGTCGCTATCCGACATGGATCCTTTTTTGGGTTTGTCAGTCATGAATCAGTCTCCGGAATAAGATCACTTAAAAAATCAGCATAACCGCAGAGTTGCCGTTTGGTCAACGATCTCAAGCGGCTATGATGTGCGAAATGCGCGCGCAGGCCGCAGATGGAAAAAGGGCACGGAAAAACCGTGCCCTTTGGAGCCTTGAGGTACCGGGGTCAGCGACCGCGACGTCCGTTGCCACCCGGATCGGCCGAGGGGCCACCGTCGGAATCGGTGAGGCCAGATGTGCGCCCACCGCTGTTGGGTCCGCCACCGCGACCATTGCTCGCCGCATCCGCCCAATGCCCGGAATCGGCGTCGGTGATGCCGGAATTGCCCGGCGGAAGGCCGCCACCCGGCTTGCCGCCGCCGCCGCCGCCGCTTGGTGGGCGCGGCCCTCGACCATTGCCTGCGGGGTCGGCAGAGCTGCCCTGATCCGAGTCCGTGAGGCCCGAGCCACGACCATTGCCGCCCGGATCCGCAAAGGAGCCGGAGTCCGAATCGGTGAAGCCGGTGCGCCGACCGCCTTGGCCATTGCCCGCCGGGTCGGCAAAGGTCCCCGAATCCGAGTCCGTCAGGCCAGTACGACTGCCGCCGCCGCCACGTCCGTTGCCCGCCGGGTCGGCGCTTGCGCCGCTGTCCGAGTCGGTGAGGCCGGAACGGCTGCTGCCACCACGCCCATTGCCTGCCGGGTCGGCAAAGGACCCCGAATCCGAGTCCGTCAGGCCTGAACGGCCACCACCGCGCCCATTGCCCGCCGGGTCAGCGCTTGCGCCGCTGTCGGAGTCCGTCAGGCCTGAACGGCCGCCACCGCGCCCATTGCCCGCCGGGTCAGCGCTTGCGCCGCTATCCGAGTCGGTGAGGCCGGAACGGCTGCTGCCGCCGCCACCGCGCCCATTGCCCGCCGGGTCGGCACTTGCGCCGCTATCCGAGTCGGTGAGGCCGGAACGGCTGCTGCCGCCACCACCGCGCCCATTGCCCGCCGGGTCGGCACTTGCGCCGCTGTCTGAGTCGGTGAGGCCGGATCGGCTGCTGCCGCCGCCACCGCGCCCATTGCCCGCCGGGTCAGCGCTTGCGCCGCTATCCGAGTCGGTGAGGCCGGAACGGCTGCTGCCGCCGCCACCGCGCCCATTGCCCGCCGGGTCAGCGCTTGCGCCGCTGTCTGAGTCGGTGAGGCCGGAGCGGCTTCCGCCACCACGCCCGTTGCCCGCCGGGTCAGCACTTGCACCGCTATCCGAGTCGGTGAGGCCGGAGCGGCTGCTGCCTCCGCCACCGCGCCCGTTGCCCGCCGGGTCAGCACTTGCACCGCTATCCGAGTCGGTGAGGCCGGAACGGCTGCTGCCGCCGCCACCGCGCCCATTGCCCGCCGGGTCAGCGCTTGCGCCGCTGTCGGAGTCGGTGAGGCCGGATCGTCCACCGCTTCCGCGACCAGCGCCCGCCGGGTCGGCGTTCGCGCCACCATCAGAGTCGGTGATGGCCTTCGCCTGTGTGCTGGCGAGCATTGCCGCGCCGCCTACGGCCGTGGAAATAAACGCCCGGCGCCCAAGGGATGTGCGGGTCGTGATGTCTTTATCAGACAACGATCCCTTTTTCTTGGTTGGCTCATCATCTGACATTGGCTCACCTATCTATATATGTCGCAAATATGCTACATCATAAGGCGAAACGTGCTTTTCGGTCAATATTTTTGAATGGTTCCAAATTGGCGCGATGCCGCGCGGCGCGTCAGGCGAGTGCGGAACCGGGCGGCGTTTGCGCCGGTCCGGGCGCATCGAGACCTGGGGTCGAGCGAAACGACCATGCCGACGCCTGCAAGTGATCGCCCATTTTCGGGCATTGCGCGACGCCGCCAAGTGTTATCCAATGCAACGATGCGTGTGCATCCAAGGCGCATAGGGGGCCGCCATGAGGTCACGCGCGGATCGGGCTGAGAAAACGGAGAGCGACGATGAAAGATGCTGTGAAGGACAAGGGCGCCGGGGCGGTGGTGCATGATTTCGCGCGGGCCATATCTCCCGTCTCACCCGAGACGTTTTTCGCGGAATATTTCGAGAAAAAGCATCTGGTTATCAAACGTGACCAGCCCGACTATTACCGCGATCTGCTGACCATCGAAGATATTGATCATGTGATCACGCAGACGATGGTGCCAAGCGCCAATCTGCAGTTGGTCAACAACGGCAACGGGATTGATGTTGACGACTTTACCATGCCCAACGGGTATGTGGACCCGGTGCGCGTGTCCTACCAATTCGCGCGCGGCAGCACGGTGATCTTGCCGCAGCTCCACCGCAGCTTGCCGAAATTGTCGTCCTATTGCCGCTCACTCGAGACCGTGTTCAGTTGCGATTTGCAAACCAACATCTATCTGACACCTGACAATGCGCAGGGCTTCAAGACCCATTATGATTCGCATGACGTGATCGTCTTGCAGGCGCATGGCTCGAAGACCTGGAAAATCTATGAGTCGCCGCTGGAATTGCCGCTGCGCAGTCAGGCATTTGATCCCAAGACCTTCCAGGCGGGCAAGGTGATCGAGACCTTTGTGCTGAACGCCGGCGATATGGCCTATATTCCGCGCGGCGTGGTGCATGACGCGATCGCCACCGATGAGGTATCGCTGCATATCACCACCGGGCTTCTGGCCTCGCGTTGGGTGGATGTGCTGGTTGAGGCGATTGTCGAGCGCGCTTTGCAGGACCCGGCCTTGCGGGCCTCGATCCCGCCGGGCTTTGCCAATGACGGGTTCGACAAGGCCGGGGCTCTGGAGACGTTTGCGGCCTTGATGGCGCGCGCCGTCGAGGGTTGCGATCCGCAGCGCACGCTGGACGGGTTTGCCCATGAATTCCGCCGCCGCCGTTTGCCTGTCGTGCCGGGGCAGTTCCTGCAAAGCAACGCCGCCGATGCGATTGGCGCGGGCTGTGCCGTCTCGGTGCGGCCGGGGCTGATTTACACGCTGTCGCGCCGCGCCAAGGGCGATGCGGAGGAGGTGATCCTCGAAGTCTATGGTGCCGAGATCGCCTTTCCCGGCTTTGCCGAAGAATCGCTGCGCGCGGCGATGACCTTGCCGCAATTCACCGTTGGCGATCTGCCCGGCGATCTGGACGAGGCCGGGCAAGCGGTGCTGGCCCGACGTCTGGTGCGCGAGGGCGTGATGTTTCGGGTCTGAGGCCCGGACACAGGAATTGGCGTGGCGACCGACGGAAACCCAGGTCTCGCGCGTTAAACATTTTGTAACCCATCAAGGACAGGCTGCGTCGTTGAAAAACCACGCGGGCGGTCCTAGGTGCTTTCTTGCCGGTATTTGAAGGAGAGATCATGGCCGACTACACTCGACTTCCCGCCCCGAGCCCTGAGCAGGGGTTGAACCGCTATTTGCAGGAAATCCGGCGTTTTCCGATGCTGGAGCCTGAAGAAGAATACATGCTCGCCAAACGCTGGGTCGAAGACCAGGACACGGGTGCTGCGCATAAACTGGTGACCAGCCATCTGCGCCTGGCCGCCAAGATCGCCATGGGCTATCGCGGCTATGGCCTGCCGCAAGCCGAGGTGATCTCGGAGGCGAATGTGGGTCTGATGCAGGCGGTCAAGCGGTTTGACCCGGAAAAAGGGTTCCGGCTGGCGACCTATGCGATGTGGTGGATCCGCGCCTCGATTTAGGAATATGTGCTGCGGTCGTGGTCGATGGTGAAGCTGGGCACCACCAGCGCGCAAAAAAAGCTGTTCTTCAACCTGCGCAAGGCCAAGGCCCGGATTGGCGCGATTGAAGAGGGTGATCTGCGCCCGGAAAACGTGGCCAGACTGGCCGAGGATCTGTCGGTGACGGAACAAGAGGTGGTCAGCATGAACCGCCGGCTTGCCGGATCGGACGCGTCGCTGAACATCACGGTGGGCGGCGAAGAGGGCGGGTCGAGTTGGCAGGACTGGTTGCAGGACGACGACGCCGATCAAGCCGGCGACTATGCCGAGCGCGACGAATTCGAAGCGCGTCAGGCAATGTTGATGGAGGCGATGGATGTGCTCAATGAGCGCGAGCGCGACATCCTGACCGAGCGGAAACTGGCGGAACCGGCGGTCACGCTGGAGGAACTGTCATCGCGCTATGATGTGAGCCGCGAGCGGATCCGTCAGATCGAGGTGCGGGCCTTCGAAAAGCTGCAGACGCGGATGCGCGAGATTGCGGCCGAGAAAGGCATGGCGACGGCATAAACCCGGCGGCTGTGGTTTGCCGGTGCGGGATGGTGCGTGCAAGCACGCACCCTACACGGCGTTGCGCAGCACCGGCCAGAGCGTGGCCACCAACAGCGCGGCCATCGTCCAGTTGAACAGGCGCAAACGTTTGGGGTCACGCAGGACACCGCGCATCATGGTTCCCATCAGCGCCCAGCAGGACACGCTGGGCAGGTTGACCGCCCCGAACGCCGCCGCCACTGCCAGCACCGACGGCCAGTCGGCGTTCGGGGCATAGAGCGTGTTGGCCGTCAACGCCATGGTCCATGCCTTGGGGTTTACCCACTGAAATGCCGCGGCCTGCAAAAAGCCGAGCGGCTTTCCTGCCGCTGTTGCCGCGTGGCTCGGTGGCGCGGCATTCGCGATTTTCCATGCCAGCCAGACCAGATAGAGGATCGACACGATCGTCAGGGTCAGACGCGCGGGCGGGTATGCGAGGAACAGCCCGGCAAGGCCCACCCCAACGATGCCCACCATCACCGTAAAACCGCCGCCAATGCCAAGCATATGCGGAATTGTTCGGCGAAATCCGAAATTGACCCCCGACGCCAGCAACATCAGGTTGTTCGGGCCCGGCGTGATCGACGACACAAAGGCATACAGGATCAGCGCGAGTAACAGGTCGTGAGGAATGGGCATGGCGAAACCTGGGGAATGACAGGGGTTGGCATCGCCCTCGACTAGCAGGGGTTGTCACGGCCTGCAAATCTTGTTCAGAAGCCGCAGGTCGGTCGCCATCACGGCCACCGGGCGCGCGGGTGACTTGCGCACTGGGCGCGATCGCCGGGGATCTGCGCATTCCCCTGAACAGCCGCGCCGTTGCGAGGCCCCCTGCGCGCTTGCCAACTCGACAACGGCCGCATCAAGAGCGCATTCTCGATAGCGGATGGGGTGCGACGGGGTACGGATGACGCAAGCGTATGAACCAGCGGGTGGAACCAATGCACGCCGCGTCGCGCGGATGCCACGCCACCGCGAGGTGATCCTCGACATCCTCCGGGAAGGGCACCACCATGAGCACGTCCACGGCATCGTGCAGGTGGAGGTCACCGAAGTTCGCGCCCGCATGCAGGCGCTTGTAGCGCGTGGGCTACCGCCACCGTCGATGACGGCGTTCATCGTCCACGGCACCGCCCGCGCCGTTGCCACATTTCCGCAGGTTCATGCGGTGCGCACCGGCCGGTCCTTGACCGAGTTCGAAGATATGGACGTGTCGACCATCGTCGAGCGCATGTTGCCCGACGGCACGCAAGTCCCGGCCTCGATGATCATGCGCGCCGCCAACCGAGCGCCGCTGCGCGCGATCCATGATCAGCTGCGCGCGGCGCAAGAGGCCGAGCTGCGTGGCATCACGCTGGCCAACGACCGGCTGTCGCGACAGGCCAACATCTTGGCGCGATTGCCCCGTCCGCTGCGCGCGGTGGTCTGGTGGTTGCTTCGCCGCAGCCCGGTGCTGCGCAAGCGGATGATCGGAACGATCAATGTGACGTCGGTGGGCATGTTCGGTGAGCTCGGCGTCACCGGCTGGGCGGTCATCTCGGGGCCATGGCCGTTGATCGTGACGGTGGGCTCGATCTCCAGGGTGTTGCGGCCCGGCGCCGACGGCGAACCGCGCGAGGCCGAGATGCTGAATCTGGTGGTTGCAATCGATCACGCGGTGGTCGACGGCGGCCCGGCAGCGCGCTTCATCGCGCATCTGATCGACACTCTGGAAGCGGGTGCCGGCCTCGACGCGTTCGAGGCCTCGGCGGTTGGCGGATAACCCGCGCGCCTGAACGCGATGGACGGCGCGGATCGGCTGCGCTATCAGGCGGGCAGTTTTACCAGCCAGCCCGAGGTTTCCATGTCCGCACACGGCACCCCCATTCCGATGACCGCCCGCGCCTCTGGTCCTTTGACCGGCGTGGCCGAGGTGCCCGGCGACAAGTCGATCAGTCACCGGGCATTGATTCTTGGTGCCTTGTCGATCGGCGAAACCCGTGTGACGGGCTTGCTGGAAGGTCAGGACGTGCTGGACACCGCCGCCGCCATGCGCGCCTTTGGCGCGACGGTGACCCGCGAGGGGCTGGGCACCTGGACGGTGCAGGGCGTCGGCGTCGGTGGATTCGCCGAGCCGGATCATGTGATCGACTGCGGCAATTCGGGCACCGGTGTGCGCCTGATCATGGGGGCAATGGCGACCACGCCGATCTGTGCCACCTTCACCGGCGACGCCAGCCTGAACAAGCGACCGATGGGCCGGGTGACCGATCCGCTGGCCCTGTTCGGCACGCAAGCAGTGGGCCGCGATGGCGGGCGATTGCCGATGACGGTGGTCGGGGCCGCGAACCCGGTACCGGTGCGCTATGTCTTGCCGGTGCCCTCGGCGCAGGTCAAATCGGCGGTGCTTCTGGCGGGGTTGAATGCGCCGGGCGAGACCGTTGTGATTGAACCCGAGGCGACCCGCGACCACACCGAGCGCATGTTGCGCGGCTTTGGGGCGCAGGTGTCGGTCGAGGATACAGCCGAGGGCCGCGTGATCACGCTGACCGGCCAGCCCGAGTTGACCGGGCAGACCGTCGCCGTGCCGCGCGATCCGTCCTCGGCGGCGTTTCCGGTCTGCGCGGCGGTAATCGTGCCCGGGTCGGACATCACCGTGCCGGGCGTCAGCCGCAACCCGACGCGCGACGGGCTTTATGTGACGCTGTTGGAAATGGGCGCGGATATCCAGTTTGAAAACGTGCGCGAAGAGGGCGGAGAGCCGGTCGCCGATCTGCGGGTGCGTTATTCGCCAGAGTTGCGCGGTCTCGAAACCCCGTCCGAGCGTGCGGCCTCGATGATTGACGAGTTCCCGATCCTGTCGGTGGTCGCGGCCTGCGCCAAGGGCAAAACCATCATGCGCGGCGTCAAAGAGCTGCGCGTCAAGGAAAGCGACCGGATCGACGCGATGGCCCGCGGCCTCGAGGCCTGTGGCGTGCGGATCGAGGAAGAGGATGACGTGTTCACCGTCTACGGCATGGACCGCGTGCCGGGTGGTGCGGTGACCGAGAGCCGTCTGGACCACCGGATCGCAATGTCGTTTCTGGTCCTGGGTCTGGTGTCCGAGGCCCCGATTTCGGTCGATGACGGCGGGCCGATCGCCACGTCATTCCCGAGTTTCGAGCCGTTGATGGCGGGGCTCGGCGCAACCATCGCCCGCGATAAACCCTGATGCGCGGGGCGATCAACTGGGGGCTGCCGCTGCTGACGTTGGCGGTTTATGCCTATCTTGGCCTCTATCTGAGCGGCCAGTTGATGCACCACGCCACAGGCGAAATTCCCCTTGATTTTCGCGCCTTTGGGTACTCTCTGGGCGAGGCGCGCGACTATTTGCGCGCCCTGTCCCCCGAAGGGTTTGCCTTGGCGCAGGGGCCGGTTTTCTGGGCGGATATGGTGTTCTCGACCTTGATCGGTTTGACGCTGACCTGGTGGATGCGCCCGTTTTCCGGTGTTTTCGGCATGGTCTGCGTGCTGACGGCTATGACCTATGTGGCGCTGGATTGGGGCGAGAACGCTGCGGTTCAAGCGATGCTCACGGCAGGCCCGGATTGGGTGGAGCCTGCCGAAATCCTGCGCGCGAGCACCTTCACCAGCGCCAAATTCGTGGCGTTGGCGCTTGGTGTGATACTGGCCGCACGTCAAAGCTGGCGGCGCTGGGCGGGCCGCGTGTGACGGCTGGGATTTCACTTTTCCAACATTCTTGACAAGAAACCTTCGCGGTTTGATCACTGGATAGAACATTTACAACGTCTGACAATTGGAACACGTCAATTGCAGCCATTGTCCTCCCAACCCGAAAACCGGTCTGGCGGCCCTCGCACGGCTTGCATCGGGGTGGGCTTTCGAGGCATCAAACCGAAACATGAGCCCAGCAGCCTGACGGGAGAGCACGATGACATTTACAGTGGCGGTGGATGGTCCGGCGGCGGCGGGCAAAGGGACGATCAGCCGGGCCCTGGCCGCGCAGTTTGGCTTGGCGCATCTTGACACGGGGTTGTTGTACCGGGCCGTGGGCGCGAAGGGCGGCGATCCGATTGTCGCCGCGCGCACCCTGACCACCGAGGATCTGCAACGTGATGATTTGCGGTCCATGGCCGCCAGCGAGGCCGCCAGCAAGGTCGCCGTGATACCAGAGGTCCGCGCCGCACTCCTTGATTTCCAACGTGCATTTGCGGCCCGCGAGGGCGGCGCGGTTCTGGACGGTCGTGACATTGGCACGGTTATTTGCCCCGATGCACCGGTGAAACTGTTTATCACCGCCAGCCCCGAAGTCCGGGCACATCGTCGTTGGCTGGAAGTCGGCGGCAATGAGGCAGAGGTCCTCGCCGATGTGATCGCGCGCGATGAGCGCGACAGGAACCGCGCCGATGCGCCGTTGAAACCGGCGGCTGACGCGGTGATCATCGACACCTCGGCGCTGGATACCGAGGCGGCCATTGCCCGCGCCATTGCCACCGTAAACGCCATTCGCGCCACCTGAGGCGCAATATTCACGCGACGTTAAATATCTCGTGCCAAGGTGAAGCCCGGCACGAGGTGCTTTGCGTTGTGCGGGAAAGGGGCTATAGCAATCGCGCAGACCTCAATCAGGAATTCCGATGTCAGACTCGATGCTTTCGACCGTGATCAAACCCGTCCACCGCGAAGGGTATCCCTTTATCGGAATTTTTGCCGCCGTGACCTTGGTGCTCTTTCTGATCTGGCAGCCGCTGGGATGGATTGGCGTGGTTCTGACCGTCTGGTGCTATTATTTTTTCCGGGATCCTGAACGGCATACGCCGCAACGCGCGGGCTTGTTGATCAGCCCCGCTGACGGTGTGATTTCGCTGATCGAACCCGCCGTCCCGCCCGTTGAATTGGGCATGGGCACGGACCCCATGATGCGCGTGAGCGTCTTCATGAACGTGTTTAACTGTCATGTGAATCGCGCGCCAATCGCCGGGACTGTCAGTGCCGTCTCTTACCGCCCGGGAAAGTTCTTCAATGCATCTCTGGACAAAGCCAGCAGCGACAATGAGCGCAACTCCGTCGCCATAGACATGGCGGATGGGCGCAAAATCGCCGTGGTGCAAATCGCCGGATTGGTCGCGCGCCGAATCGTTTGCGACGTGAAGCCCGGTGATGTGCTGGAAACGGGGGAACGGTTTGGCATGATCCGATTTGGGTCGCGGTTGGATGTTTACCTGCCCGACGGTGTGCATCCATTGGTCTCGTTGGGGCAAACCATGGTTGCCGGAGAAACCGTGTTGGCGGATCTTGCATCAGATGAAACGGCGCGCCTGGCAGAGGTTCGCTAGGCCATGACCGATCCGCAGACGCAACCGACCGAGAGTGACACCGCCAGCGCGGACCGCCGGTCGTTGCCGCTGGTGCAATTGCTCCCCAATCTGGTCACGCTGCTGGGGCTCAGCGCGGGGCTGACATCCATCCGCTATGTGCTGCAAGATTCGTATCAGGTCGCCGCGGCGCTGTTGGTTTTGGCGGCGATCATCGACGGAATCGACGGGCTGTTGGCGCGCAAGTTGAATGCCGAAAGCTCCTTTGGGGCCGAATTGGATTCACTCAGCGATTTCGTCTGTTTCGGCGTGGCACCCGGGATTTTTGTCTATCATTTTGTGCTGCAAGGGTTGCCCGGGTTGGGGTGGTTGTTCGTGCTGGTCTATGTGATCTGCGCGTGCCTTCGTCTGGCGCGGTTCAACGTCAATCGCGATGCGCCTCCACCACCGGGTCGCGCGCATTTCGTCGGTGTTCCCGCACCCGCAGGCGCGATGTTGGCCCTTTTGCCGGTTTACGTCTCGCTGGCGGATTGGGTCGATATGCGGCAATGGCCGATTGCGGTTGCGCTTTATGTCGGCATGATCGGGCTGCTGATGATTTCGCGGCTCCCAACCCCCTCGCCGAAGGGGCTGGCCGTACCGCGAAACCGCGCGATCTGGGTCCTGCTCGGCGTCGGTGTGTTTGCCGGGGCGCTGGCAATGCGGCCGTGGACGGTCTTGTTGTTGACGGATCTCGCCTATCTCGTGGTTCTGGCGCAGGGAAGCTGGGCGCATCGACGGGCGCTGACCTGAGCTGACAGTTGCGCGCTTTTCGCGCTTGACGACCCGGCGGCGGGCGGATATCCCCCGGTCATCGCGCGGTTGTAGCTCAGTTGGTTAGAGTACCGGCCTGTCACGCCGGGGGTCGCGGGTTCGAGTCCCGTCAACCGCGCCACTTGATTTCAGGCCCCCTTTGTGGGGCCTTTTTTCATGACGTCTGCTGGGGTGTCCCCCTGTGGGACACAATGGTGGGCTTGTGAAATCAAGGGCTTGGATGGAAGCGTTTACCTGATGTCAAGAGTGGCCGCCCGACGGCGGAATGCTCGGCCGAGTGTGCGGGGTGTGGCCTTGAGGTGAGTATTTTTGGCAAGATGAAGGCGCGTGAGGGCGTTATGTTGGCGCAGGGGCGATGATCCGAGGTGACGTCCGCGCGCTCCGTGTCCACAGAGGGTAGGGTGTGTGCTTGCACGCACCTTGCTTCACATAACGGCGCGTGGCCTGCCGAAGGGTTCGTTCAACACCGGGGTTTCCCCACAGAGGCCAGATCGTGGGGCGCGGCTTTTGGCCCGGGATGCGGCAGCGGCTGACATTTGGCGCAAGTGGCCTAGCCTCGCGGGGCGGAGCGCCGGCGCGAAATTCCAATTCGCCTGGCGTCTTGGGGATGACAAAGCGTCACGGTGCGCGCTTTTAATCCTTGACGCCCCCCGGCGCTTCGCCTAATTGACGGCTCACGCGCGGTTGTAGCTCAGTTGGTTAGAGTACCGGCCTGTCACGCCGGGGGTCGCGGGTTCGAGCCCCGTCAACCGCGCCATTTTTCCCTGCCTTTGGTCTGGCCCTTCCGCTTGGCGGCCCTCTCGGATACTCTGGGAGGCACGCAATCTGTGCAGGGGAAAAAATGATTACCGTTCAAGGGTTTGAGGGCGCACGCGTTGGTGTTCTGGGGCTGGGCCGGTCGGGGCTGGCGACTTGTGCGGCACTGGCGGCGGGCGGTGCCGAGGTTTGTGCCTGGGACGACAGCCCCGAGGGGCGGGCCAAGGCCGAGGCGGCGGGGTTTGCGCCCATAGACCTGACCCGGCACGGCGCGCTGGACGGATTGGCGGCCTTGATCACCTCTCCGGGCATTCCGCATCTGTACCCGGCGCCGCATCCGGTGATCGCGGCCGCCCTTGTGCAGGGCATCCCGGTGGACAACGACATCGGGCTTTTCTTTCGCACCTTGGCCGCCGACGACTTCCCGCCCAAGGTCATTTGCGTCACCGGGTCGAACGGCAAATCGACCACCACGGCGCTGATCGCGCATTTGCTGGCGGAGGCCGGGCGCGAGGTCGTCATGGCGGGCAACATCGGCACCGGCGTTCTGGCGATTGATCTGCCCGGCGAGGATGGCGTCGTGGTGTTGGAGTTGAGCAGTTATCAGACCGATCTGGCGCGGCATCTGGCCCCGGATGTGGCGATCTTCACCAATCTGTCGCCGGATCATCTGGATCGGCACGGCGGGATGGGTGGTTATTTCGCGGCCAAACGGCGGCTGTTCTCGGAGGGGGCGCCGACCCGCGCGGTGATTGGCGTCGACGAGGTCGAGGGGCGCAATCTGGCGATGCAACTGGGCGAGGGGCCGCAGGATGCGCGGGTGATCCGGGTGTCCTCGGGGCAGAAATTGCAGGGCGCGGGCTGGAGCGTCTTTGCGCGCAAGGGGTTTCTGGCGGAGTGGCGTAGCGGGCGGCAGGTGGCGTCGATTGATCTGCGTCCGATGGCCGGATTGCCCGGCGCGCATAATCATCAGAATGCCTGTGCGGCCTATGCGGCGCTGCGCAGTCTGGGGGTTGCCCCGCGTCAGATCGAGGCGGGATTGGCCAGTTTTGCCGGCCTGCCGCATCGGAGCCAGTTGGTGGCCGAGATTGGCGGCGTGCGGTATGTGAACGATTCCAAGGCGACGAATGTGGATAGTGCCGCCAAGGCGTTGCAAGCCTTTCCCCGCATCCGGTGGATCGCCGGGGGGCTTGGCAAGGAGGGCGGGATTGCCGGGCTGGTGCCGTATCTGGCCTCGGTGGCGAAAGCCTATCTGATCGGTCACTCGGCGCGCGATTTTGCCTTGCAGCTTGGTGCCGTGCCGTATGAGATTTGCGAAACGATGGATCAGGCGGTTGCGCGTGCGGCGGGCGAGGCGGAGGCCGGGGAGGTCGTGTTGCTGGCCCCGGCGGCGGCGAGTTTCGATCAATACCCGAATTTCGAAAAACGGGGCGAGCATTTTACCGCACTTGTGCAGGGGTTGCCGCGTGGGTAAGTGCCTCGTGGGTAAATGCCTATTGGAGATGTGAAAAAGGGGTGGGGCTTTGCCCCCCTCTTGGCCTGCGGCCAATTCACCCCCCAGGATATTTTGGTGAACAAAGACGGGGTGGGTGGATGAGCAGTCACGGTCACGGCGGCGATAGTCTGAGAGGATTTTTACTGGCCTTGGCAGCCTATTTGATATGGGGTGCCTTGCCGCTGTATCTGCATTTGCTCAATCACATACCGCTGCCCGAAGTTCTGGTGCATCGCGTGATCTGGGCGGTGCCGGTCGCGCTGTTGGTCTTGCTGGCTTTGGGGCGCACCGCGGATTTGCGCGCGGCAATCGTGTCGCCACGACTGTTGGCGATGGCGGGGCTGACGGCGGCGTTGGTATCGGTCAATTGGGGCGTGTATCTTTATGCGATCCAATCCGGGCGGGTGCTGGATGCGGCATTGGGCTATTACATCAACCCGCTGTTCTCGATCTTTCTGGGCGCTGTGATCCTGCGCGAAACCCTGACGCGGGCGCAATGGGCGTCGGTGGCGTTGGCGGGGGCGGCGGTGGCGCTGTTGACCTGGGAGGCCGGCAGTCTGCCGTTACTATCGCTGTCCTTGACCCTCAGTTGGGGATTTTACGCGTTGTTCAAGCGGGCGTTGCCGATTGGTCCGAACCAGGGGTTCACGCTGGAGGTGATCCTGTTGAGTCCGATTGGCGTGGGATATGTGCTGTGGTTGTGGTGGCAGGGTGATCTGCGTTTTGGGGCGACCGGCGTTCTGGATGCTGTCTTGCTGATCGGCTGCGGTGTGGTGACGGCGGTGCCTCTGATGCTGTATGCCAATGGTGCCAAGCAGTTGCGGCTGACGACCATTGGCTTGATGCAGTATATCGCGCCGACTTTCGTGTTCCTGATCGCGGTGCTGGTGTTCGGAGAGCCGTTCGAGGGCGCGAAACGGGTGGCGTTTCCGGTGATCTGGTTGGCGTTGGCGCTGTATTCGGCGGATCTGCTGGTGCAGCGGCGGCGGCGGCTGCGCGCCGGATAGCGGCGAAAGAGCGCGCTGCAAGACTCTGGCTTTGCGTGCGCATTCGCGTTAGACTGCCGTTCAGACCCGGAAAACGGGCGAAACACAGGCATAGAGAGCAGTCTCACATGACAGAAATGGTCCATGGCACCATGCCCGTCTACTCGGGCGAACCGGTTTTGTCGCGTTGGTGGCGGACGGTCGATCGCTGGACGATCTCGTGCGTCTTGTTGCTGGTGGGCGTTGGCCTGTTGCTGGCGCTGGCGTCGTCGCCACCCTTGGCCGCGCGCAACCATGTCTCGCCGTTCTACTATTTCCAGCGTCACACCTTGTATGCGGCGATGTCGATGTTGGTGATGTTCGTGGTGTCGATGCAGTCGCCCGAAACCATCCGGCGCTGGGGCGTGTTGGGGTTTGGCATCGGCTTTGTCACGCTGGCCGCCTTGCCCTTCATCGGCAGCGATTTTGGCAAGGGGGCGGTGCGCTGGCTCAGCTTTGGCTTTACCACCATCCAGCCCTCGGAGTTCGTGAAACCGTGTCTGGCAGTGGCGGCGGCGTGGCTGTTGGCCTCGGGGCAGGCGTTGAACGGGCCGCCGGGCAAATCGCTGTCGCTGGCCGTGGTGTTGGCAACCGTGTTCCTGCTGGTTTTGCAGCCCGATTTCGGCCAATCCGTGTTGATCCTGTTCGGCTGGGGGGTGATGTATTTCATCTCGGGCGCACCGATGTTCGTGATCCTCGGGCTGGCGGGACTTGCGAGCATGGGGGGCGTCTTCGCCTATCACAGCTCGGAGCATTTCGCGCGCCGCATTGACGGCTATCTGGCCGCCGAAGTCGATGCGCGCTCGCAATTGGGCTATGCCACATCGGCCATTCAGGAGGGCGGTTTGTTTGGCATGGGCGTGGGCGAAGGTCAGGTGAAATGGCAGCTGCCGGACGCGCATACCGACTTTGTGATTGCCGTCGCGGCCGAGGAATATGGCTTCATTCTGGTGGCCTTCATCATTGCCCTTTATGCCGTCATCTGCTTGCGCGCCCTGTCACGCCTGACCCGCGAACGCGATCCGTTCACGCGGTTGGCCGGGGCCGGGTTGGTGGCGATGGTTTCGGCGCAGGCGATGATCAACATGGGTGTGGCGGTGCGCTTGCTGCCGGCCAAAGGCATGACTTTGCCGTTCATCAGCCAAGGTGGCTCGTCTTTGTTGGCAATGGGGATTATGCTGGGCATGTTGCTTGCCCTGACGCGGACCCGCCCGCAGGGTGGAATTCAGGATATCATGCTGACACGGGGGCGTTGATGGCTTCGAACAGGGCGAAAAGACCCCCTCTGGCGGTGATTGCGGCTGGCGGGACGGGGGGGCATATGTTCCCCGCGCAGGCCTTGGCCGAGGAATTGCTGGCGCGTGGCTGGCGGGTGGTCTTGTCGACCGATGCCCGGGGTGCGCAATATTCCAGCGCATTCCCCGAGGCGGTCGAGCGGCGCGTCGTCTCGTCGGCGACTTTCGCGCGCGGTGGCGCTTTGGCTAAACTTGTGGTGCCGTTTCGCGTGCTGGGTGGCATGGCCTCGGCGATCACGTCAATGGTGCTGGACCGCCCGGCGGTGGTTGCCGGGTTCGGTGGTTATCCGTCAATTCCGGCCATTGGCGCGGCCTGGGTGCTGCGCGTCCCACGCCTGATCCATGAACAGAATGGCGTCCTGGGCCGGGTGAACCAAATCTTTGCGCCGCGCGTTTCGGCGGTTGCCTGCGGCACTTGGCCAACAGAATTGCCCAGTGGCGTCGAGGGGCTGCACACCGGCAATCCTGTGCGCGCTGCGGTGCGCGACAAGGCGGCGGCGCCGTATATTGCGCCGGGCGACTACCCGATGAGCCTGGTGGTGATCGGCGGCTCGCAAGGCGCGCGGATCCTGTCGGACGTGGTGCCAGCGGCGATTGCCCTGCTGCCGGACCACTTGCGCCGGCATCTGCGCGTGGCCCAGCAAGCGCGGCCAGAGGATCTGGAGCGGGTGTATATGGCCTATGACGCGGCGGATATTCCGGCCGAGGTGGACTCGTTTTTCGCCGATGTGCCGCGCCGGTTTTCCGAGGCGCAACTGGTGATCGCGCGGGCCGGGGCCTCGACCGTGGCGGATCTGACGGTGATCGGCCGCCCGGCGATCCTGGTGCCCTATGCGGCGGCGGTGCGCGACGAACAAACCGCCAATGCGCGCGGGTTGGTCGAGGCCGGGGCCGCGGTGCTGATGCCCGAAAGCCAGTTCACCCCCGAGGCGTTGGCCGAACAGATCGAGATGATCCTGACCACGCCGGATGCCGCCAGCCGTATGGCGCAGGCCGCCACCACGCTTGGGCTTCCGGATGCCGCGATGCGTTTGGCGGATGTTGCCGAACGTCTCGCCGGTCCACCCTCTGCCTGAAAGCGACCGCGTATGAGCGTTTCCACCTTGTTGCCGCCGGGCCTTGGGCCTTTGCATTTCATCGGCATTGGCGGGATCGGCATGTCCGGCATTGCCGAGATCCTGCTGGGCGCGGGGTTTCGCGTGCAGGGATCCGATGCCAAAGCCAGTGCGATCACCGACCGTTTGGCCTCGCTGGGGGCGGTGATCCATGTCGGGCATGCGGCGGCGAATATCGGCGAGGCGGCGGTGATTGTCGCGTCCACCGCAATCAAGCCGAGCAACCCGGAGATGGCCGAGGCGGTGGCGCGCGGCCTGCCGGTGGTGCGCCGGGCCGAAATGCTGGCCGAGTTGATGCGCCTGCGCCGGACGATCTCGGTGGCGGGGACGCATGGCAAGACGACAAC
Source organism: Pararhodobacter sp. (assembly GCF_034676545.1). Lineage (NCBI taxonomy): Bacteria > Pseudomonadati > Pseudomonadota > Alphaproteobacteria > Rhodobacterales > Paracoccaceae > Pararhodobacter > Pararhodobacter sp. The sequence continues at coordinate 3,078,324 of NZ_JAUCBZ010000015.1, read as the reverse complement.
CACGACGATGATGGCCGCCATGCTGGATTCGGGCGGATTTGACCCGACGGTGATCAACGGCGGCGTGCTGCACGCCTATGGCTCGAACGCGCGGGCGGGCAGTGGCGATTGGATGGTGGTCGAAGCCGATGAGAGCGACGGCTCGTTCAACCTGCTGCCGACGCATATCGCGGTGGTGACCAATATCGACCCCGAACATATGGAGCATTGGGGCAGTTTCGACGCCCTGCGCGCCGGGTTCGATGCTTTTGTCGGGCGTATCCCGTTTTATGGGCTGGCGGTGCTGTGCATCGACCACCCCGAGGTCGCGGCTCTGGCAAAACGCCTGCGCAATCGGCGGATGGTCAGTTTTGGGTTCGGGGATGAGGCTGATGTGCAGGCCAGAGGTCTGACGTATAAAAAGGGACAGGCCCACTTTGATATCCGGGTGAAACAGGGGGCAAATAGTCGGATAATTGAAAGTCTGACATTGCCGATGCCGGGCGATCACAATGTCTCGAATGCGCTTTCGGCGGTGGCCGTGGGGCTGGAACTGGGCATGTCGGACACCGATATCCGCGCCGCTCTGGCCGGGTTTCAGGGGGTCGGGCGGCGATTTACGCGCGTGGGCGAGGTCGATGGTGTGACCATTATCGATGATTACGGACATCACCCGGTCGAGATCGCCGCCGTGCTCAAGGCCGCGCGGCAATCGGTGGAGCCGGGGGCGCGGGTGATCGCCGTGCATCAGCCGCATCGCTACTCGCGCCTTCACGCCTTGTTTGCCGATTTCACGACCTGTTTTGCGGGGGCAGATGTGGTGGCGATTGCCGAGGTTTATGCGGCGGGCGAAGACCCGGTTCCGGGGGCGGATCGCGACACGCTGGTCGCGGCCATCCAGGCGCAGGGCCACCCCAGCGCCACGGCGATCGGCTCGGCCGAGGATCTTGCGGCCCTGGTGCTGCGCGAGGCGAAATCCGGCGATATCGTGGTCTGCCTTGGCGCGGGCACGATTTCGGCCTGGGCGCAGGGGCTGCCCGCCCAGTTGGCCAAGCCATGACCGGCTTGCCGTTTTGGGACGCGGCGATCTGGGCCATTCTTGGCCTGATCGCGGGGGTCTTGCTGGCGCGCCGCGCCTCGCCCCGCGCGGCCATGGTTTTTGCGCTGTTCGTCGCGCTGGCCGGGTTTTTGCTGGTGCCCGCAGCGCTGCTGTTCGGCGGCGAGAATGGTCCCGGCTACGCAATGATGGTCCTGTTTTGGTCCGTGCCCACCACATCAGGGCTGGTGCTGGGGACGATCCTGTCACGGTTTCGCCGCCAAGATTGATTTTTCACGCGAATCGCTCATAGTTCGGGGCGAATTTTGCCGAAAACTGCGGAGTGAAGCGTGGAAATAGTCGTCTTGGTGTTCGGAGCGCTGGTCATCGGCGTGGTGTTCGGCGGCATCGTGGCGCGGGTCTTTGCGCCCCGTGTCGCGATGATCAGTGGCGGGATCCTTGTCGGGTTGGCGGGGTTCCTGCTGGTGGTCGGCGCGCGAAAGCAGGGCTTTGACGGACTGGGATATTCCATCACGGCGCTCATCTTCGTGTTCCCGGCGGCCTTGGGTAGCGGGGTTGTCGGGCTGGTTGCGTGGTATTTCGGGCGCGGTAACGATGCCTCTCCGAAGGAATAGGCGCGCGCTGGACAGGTGTCGGCGGGCGCGCTACGAAGCGGCATGAGTGACATTTTTGCAATTCCCGTGCGCGGCTCGTTGACCGCGAATCGCCCGCTGGACGGGCTGACCTGGCTGCGGGTCGGTGGTCCGGCGGATTGGCTGTTTCTGCCCGCCGACGAGGCGGATCTGGCGCAGTTTCTGGCGGCGCTGGATCCGGCGGTTCCGGTGTTTCCGATGGGCGTGGGGTCGAACCTGATCGTGCGCGACGGGGGCATCCGGGCGGTGGTGATTCGCCTCGGGCGCGGGTTCAATGGCATCGAGATCGACGGCGACCGGGTGACGGCGGGCAGTGCGGCGCTGGATGCGCATGTGGCGCGCAAGGCGGCCGAGGCGGGTCTGGACCTGACATTCCTGCGCACGATCCCCGGGTCGATCGGCGGCGCGGTGCGGATGAATGCGGGCTGTTATGGACAGTATGTAGCGGATCGGTTGGAGAGCATCCGCGTTATCTTGCGTGATGGCACGCCGCAGGTGTTGGCCGCCGAGGCGCTCAATCTGCGCTATCGACAGTCGGATCTGCCCGAGGGCGCGGTGGTGGTGGCCGCGACATTTCGCGCGCCGTCGGGTGACCCGGCCACGCTGGAAGCCCGGATGGCCGAGCAACTGGCCAAGCGCGACGCGACGCAGCCGACCAAGGATCGCACGGCGGGCTCGACCTTTCGCAATCCGGCGGGGTTTTCGTCAACCGGGCAGGCCGATGACACGCATGAGTTGAAAGCCTGGGCGGTGATCGACGCCGCCGGAATGCGCGGCGCGGTGCGGGGCGGGGCGCAGATGTCGCCTATGCATCCGAACTTTTTGGTCAACACCGGCGGGGCCAGCGCGGCCGATCTGGAGGGTTTGGGCGAAGAAGTGCGAAAAAGGGTGTTCCAAAACAGCGGGATTTCGCTAGAATGGGAAATCATGCGCGTGGGCGAACAGGTCACACCGCAGAACTGAGCAGGCACAAGATCTGCGCGACCGGGCAAAACCAATAAGACGACTGGTCGATAACGAATAATTGGGGCGAAAAGCCCTGAAAGAGGCAGTGTTGGTGGGTATGTCGAGCAGGGCATCCTCCACAGTGGCGGTTATTATGGGTGGCATCTCGGCCGAGCGCGAGGTGTCTTTATCCAGCGGGCGCATGTGCGCCGCCGCGCTGCGTGAGGCAGGCTATACGGTCGTCGAAGTGGACGCAGGGCGCGACCTTGCGCAGCGGCTTGCCGCGCTACGCCCCGATGTGGTGTTCAACGCCTTGCATGGCCGCTGGGGCGAGGATGGCGCGGTGCAGGGCCTGCTGGAATGGCTGGGCATCCGCTATACGCATTCGGGCGTGTTGTCGTCGGCGCTGGCGATGGACAAGCAGCGCACCAAGGATATTTACCGCGCTGCGGGTTTGCCGGTGGTCGAGAGCCGCTTGGCCTGCAAGGCCGAGGTGCGCGCGCGCCATGTGTTGACGCCGCCCTATGTGGTCAAGCCGTATAACGAGGGGTCCTCGGTCGGGGTGTGGATGGTCGCCGATGAAAACAACGGCCCGCCGCAACTGGATGACGCCATGCCCGAGGTGGTGATGGTCGAGGCCTTTGCGCCGGGGCGCGAGTTGACCGCCAGCGTGTTGGGCGACCGGGCGCTGACGGTGACGGATATCCTCACCGAGGGCTGGTATGATTATGACGCGAAATACAAGGTCGGCGGCTCGCGGCATGTGGTGCCCGCCGAGTTGCCCGCCGAGATTTTCGACGCCTGTCTGGACTATGCACTGCGGGCGCATCAGGCGTTGGGTTGCCGGGGCCTGAGCCGCACCGATTTCCGCTGGGATGAGGCGCGCGGTCTGGACGGGTTGGTCCTGCTGGAGACGAACACCCAGCCCGGCATGACGCCGACGTCGCTGAGCCCGGAACAAGCGGCGGTCTGCGGGATTTCGTTTCCCGAGTTGGTGCATTGGTTGGTGGAGGATGCCTCGTGTCCACGGTGATCCGCGACAAGACCATGCCGCCCCTGACGCGCAACGCCCGCCCGGTGGACCCGCACGGACGCTGGGAATGGCCGGACCCGATCGAGATCGCCCAGCCCGGGCCAGAGCCGACGGTGACGGCGACAGTGCCTTTGGCGGCGCGCTGGGAATGCGAGCCTTTGCCCGCGTCCTGGCCACCCGCGCCACGGGATGAGGGCGACACGTTGGATGATTTCGGCGTGCTCCCGTCGGTGCAATTCACGCCAAGACCACGCGGGCACGCCCCGGCGCGGTCTGACCAGACGGCCCAACCCGCGCACCCTTTGCCGCGCGGACAGGCGGCGGATCGCCCCGGCATTCGTCAGTCGCTGACGAATTTCGCCAGCTCGACGCAGGGTGCGGCGGCGATCGGACACCTCTACGCCGGACAAACCCACGCCGGATCCATCGCCGCGGCGCCACGCCAGGCCGGCGCGGCGCAACCCGACGAAGGCTGGCCGGCGATGGCTACGATCCCGCTGGAAACCGCGCGCCCGGCGGATCCGTCGCCCAGCCGCCTGAGCTATCGACTGAATCGGCTGTGGCTGACGCCGACGGTGCGCCATTTCGTGCGCGTCGGTCTGCCGATCTTGCTGATGGTGCTGTTGGTCGGTGGCTGGCTGGCGGATGAATCGCGGCGCGCCTCGTTGGTTGATGGCTTCGTATCGGTGCGCACGGCAATCGAGAACCGGCCGCAGTTCCAGGTGACGGGGATCACCGTGCACTCCCGCTCGCCGGAAGTGGCGCAGGGCGTGGCGCAGCTCTTGGCCATCGAGTTTCCGATTTCGTCGTTTCAACTGGACCTGCCCGCGCTGCGGGCCACGGCCGAGGCGCTGGATGCAGTAGAGACGGCGTCGTTGCAGGTCCGGTCGGGTGTGCTGGAGGTGGTGATCGACGAGCGCTTGCCCGCGATGATCTGGCGCAACGGAACCGGGCTGGATCTGCTGGATGCCCAGGGCAACCGGGTTGCGCGTCTGGCCAGCCGGGCCGCGCGCCCCGATCTGCCGCTGATTGCCGGGATCGGCGCGCCCGAGGCCATTGCCGAGGCGCATCTGCTATGGGCGGCCGCGGCCCCGATCCGGTCGCGGCTTCGCGGCTTGGAGCGGGTCGGCGAGCGGCGTTGGAATGTGGTTCTGGATCGCGATCAACGCATCCTGCTGCCCGCGGATGGCGCCCTCGGCGCGCTGGAACGCGCAATCGCCCTGAACGGTGCACAAGATTTACTGGCGCGCGATGTGCAGGTCCTGGACCTGCGCAATCCGACGCGTCCCACCCTGCGTCTGTCGCCCGAAGCGATGGACGAACTCAACCGGATCAGACGAGAGTCCAGCGGAGCTCAAAACCGATGACCGACCTATATCAATCCCAACGTGCAATGCGCAGTATGCGCCAACAGGCCATGCAACGCGGCTCCATCGCCGTGCTGGATATCGGCACCTTCAAAGTGGCCTGTCTGATCTTGAAATTCGGGGTTTCCGAGGGGCCGGCCGAGGGTTCGGGCGTGGGCGCTTTGGCCGGGCAGGCGGCGTTCCGGGTGATCGGTGCGGGCACCACGCGCTCGCGCGGGATCCGGTTCGGCGAGATCGCGGCGATGCAGGAAACCGAGCGCGCGGTGCGCACGGCGTTGCAGACCGCGCAAAAGATGGCGCAGACCCGTGTGGACCACGCGATCTTGTGCTTCGCGGGCGGCGATACGCGGTCTTACGGGCTGGAGGGCATGGTCGAGGTCGAAGGGGATCGCGTCTCGGAAGAGGATATCGCGCGGGTTCTCTCGGCCTGTGACGTGCCGCAATTGGGCTCGGGGCGCGAGGTGCTGCACGCGCAGCCGGTGAATTTCCTGTTGGACCATCGCACCGGGCTGGCCGATCCGCGCGGGCAGGCGGGGCACCAGTTGGGCTGCGACATGCATATGCTCAGCGTCGATGCGGATGTGGTGCAAAACCTGATCCATTGCCTGAAGCGCTGCGATGTCGAGGTCGCGGGCATGGCGGCTGCGCCCTATGTGGCGGGTCGTTCGGCGCTGGTCGAGGATGAGCAGGAACTGGGTGCCGCCGCCATCGACCTGGGCGGCGGGGCCACGGGCATCTCGATCTTCATCAAGAAACACATGATATATGCCGACACCGTGCGGTTGGGCGGCGATCACATCACCGGCGACATCGCCAAGGGCTTGCAGATCCCCTATTCGACGGCCGAGCGGATCAAGACCTATTACGGCGGGGTTCAGGCGACCGGCCGGGATGACCGCGAAATCATCGAGATCGGCGGCGACAGCGGCGATTGGGACAAGGACCGCCGCACCATCACCCGCAGCGAGTTGATCGGCATCATGCGCCCGCGGGTCGAGGAAATCCTGGAAGAGGTGCGCGCGCGGCTCGACGTGGCGGGGTTCGATCATCTGCCAAGCCAGCAGATCGTGCTGACCGGCGGGGCCAGTCAGATCCCGGGCCTCGATGGCCTGGCGGCGAAAATCCTGGGCCAGCAGGTGCGGCTGGGGCGGCCGATCCGGGTGCAGGGTCTGCCGCAGGCAGCGACCGGTCCGGCCTTTGCCGCGATCGTCGGGCTGTGCCAGTTCGCGGCCTGTCCGCAAGACGAGTGGTGGGATTTCGATATCCCCGCGCAACGCTTTGCAACGCGCCCGCTGAAACGGGCGATGAAATGGTTCAAGGACAATTGGTAGGCGGAAAATGGATCAATCTTCACCCCGGACAGAAGAAGAAGCGGGAATCATGGCGTTTTTTCCGTCATTCTGGGTGATGTGATTCGTTTTTTAGGTGACGACCCCGAAGAGGCACGTTAGAATCACTGAAAAATCGAGCAAATCAGCAACGACCGGACGACCAACCGATACCTCGGGCAAGGCAAACCGGCAGGCACAGGCGGAACAGGCAATGGCACTTACTTTTATCGAAAACGACAAGATGGATCTGACTCCCCGGATCACGGTGTTTGGCGTGGGTGGCGCTGGCGGTAACGCCGTCAACAACATGATCGAACAAAACCTCGAAGGGGTCGAATTCGTCGTCGCCAACACCGATGCGCAAGCCCTGCAACAATCCAAGGCGCGCTCGCGTATCCAGTTGGGCGTCAAGGTGACCGAGGGTCTGGGGGCCGGGGCGCGCCCGACGGTCGGGGCTTCGGCGGCCGAAGAAACGCTGGAAGAGATCATCGACCATCTGGCCGGGGCGCATATGTGCTTCATCACGGCGGGCATGGGCGGCGGCACCGGCACCGGCGCTGCGCCGATCATCGCGCAGGCCGCGCGCGAACTGGGTGTGCTGACCGTCGGTGTGGTCACCAAGCCGTTTGCCTTTGAGGGTGCCAAGCGCATGCGTCAGGCCGAGGAGGGTGTCGAAGCCCTGCAAAAGGTCGTCGATACGCTGATCATCATTCCGAACCAGAACCTGTTCCGTCTGGCCAATGAGCGCACGACCTTTACCGAAGCGTTCGCGATGGCCGACGACGTGCTGTATCAGGGCGTCAAGGGTGTCACCGATCTGATGGTGCGTCCGGGCATGATCAACCTCGACTTTGCCGACGTGCGCGCGGTGATGGACGAGATGGGCAAGGCCATGATGGGCACCGGCGAAGCCAGTGGCGAAGACCGGGCGCGTCAGGCCGCCGAGAAGGCCATCGCCAACCCGCTGCTGGATGAAATCAGCCTGCATGGCGCGCGCGGTGTGTTGATCAACATCACCGGCGGCAATGATCTGACGCTCTATGAATTGGACGAAGCCGCCAACCTGATCCGTGAAAAGGTCGATCCCGAGGCGAATATCATCGTCGGCTCGACTCTGGACCTGACGATGGAGGGCTCGATTCGGGTCTCGGTCGTCGCCACCGGCATCGAGGCCGCGCATGACGCGCAATCGTTGGACGTGCAGCGTCGCCGTCTGGCCGAGCCACTGGCCGCGCATCCCGCTGACGTGCCCGCAGCCCAGCCCGAGCCCGAGCATGGCTACGAGCCCGAGCAATATCACGAGCCCGAAGCCGAGCCCGCGCCGTTGTTCGAGCCGCGTCGCGAGGCCGCTCGTGCCGAACCGCAGCGTGACATGCACGCGGATGCGCGCCAGCACGCTTATGCTCCGGCAGCGCACTCCGCCCCGCAGCAGGCACGCCCGGCGTATCAGGCGCAGCAACCCCAGCAGGACGAGTTCGATCTGGATGACGTGCTGGGCACCGAAGCCGCGACCCCGCGTCCGACCGTTGTGTTGAACACGCCGCGTCAAAACCCCGCACCGCAGGCGCAGCAACAGCCGCAGCCACGGATCGACGAGGCCACGCAATTCACTGCGCCGCAGCGTGAGCGTGTCGCGGGTCAACCCTCGGCGGAAACCCTGGCCCGTCTGCGCAATGCCGTGCTGAAGCAGCCCGAAGCCCCGGAGTCGCGTCACGATGATCGCTATCATGACCCGCGCCAGGCCGCTCGGCAGGAGCCGCGTTATGAACCGCGCCCGGCGCAACCGCAGCAGCGCATGGAGCCGCAACCACAGCCACAACCACAGCCGCGTCGTGGCCTTGGCGGTTTGATTCACCGGATGGCCGGCAGCCATGCAGAAGCGCCGGCACCAAGCGCACGCGTTCAGCCGCCGGTCCATGCCTATGACGACGAGCCTCAGCAACGCGCCTCGCAAGACCGGATCGAGATCCCGGCGTTCCTGCGTCGCCAGGCGAATTGACGGTCACAAAGCGTCGGATTTCGATCACATCCTGCGCCTGAAAATCAGCGAGAGAACCGGTGAAAGCCGGTTCTTTTCTGTTTATATACAATGAATTGTAGTCGTTTGCGGGAATATGCGCGGAAACTCGCGCATCCGTGAGATGTCTGTTACATCGTGTTACAAAGCGTGATTTGTGAAACATCCCGCTGCTTTCTACATACGATTAAGAGTTCATAAACAGGTTGGCAGAGCAGTGCAGACCACCCTTCAAACCACAGTGCGTTTTGCTGGAGTCGCCCTACATTCGGGTGTCCCGGTGAGCCTTGACGTGCATCCGGCACCGGCCGGGCATGGCATCGTGTTCGAGCGGACGGACCTGAATGGCACGGCGGATGAGCGGCGGGTCGTGGTTGGCCCGGATGCGTTGATCGAGGCCAGCCTGTGCACCAAGATCGGTAACCGCCATGGCGTGACCGTATCCACCATCGAGCACCTGATGGCCGCTCTGGCGGGGTGCGGCATTCACAACGCCTTGATCACGCTGGATGGCCCCGAGGTTCCAATCCTGGACGGCTCGTCTCAGGCTTTTGTCACCGCGTTTGTCGCGGTGGGCATGGTGGCGCAAGATGCGCCGTTGCTGGCGCTGAATGTGCTGCGCACCGTCGAAGTCCGGATGAATGACGCCTGGGCCCGGCTGGAGCCCGCCGATCAGTTGTCCATCGCCTTCGAGATTGATTTTCCCGATGCCGCAATCGGTCATCAGCAGTTGGAACTGGAGTTGTGCAACGGCACCTTCGTGCGCGAACTCAGCGATTGCCGCACCTTCTGCCGCCAGTCGGATGTCGATTTCATGCGCGCCAACGGGCTTGCGCTGGGTGGCACCTATGAGAATGCCGTGGTGGTCGAGGGGGACCTGATCCTCAGCCCCGGCGGCTTGCGTCGCGCCAACGAGCCGGTGCGTCACAAGATGCTGGACGCGATGGGCGATCTGGCCGTGGCGGGCGCGCCGATCCTGGGGCGCTACGTCGGGCATCGCGCGGGGCACACGTTGACCGGACGTCTGGTGCGCGCCTTGTTGGCGGACCCTCTGGCGTATGAATGGGTTGCCGTGGGCGGTGCGCGCGCGCATTCCATGCCCGGCGCCGGCGTCAGTGCCAAGGACCTGGCGCGCCACGCCGCGGTCACCTGACGTCACGAATTTCCGTCGCTCCGACGCGCCTGTGTCACAGTTTGCTGTGTTGCGGAAATTTGCGCAAAGGCGTTTTGCGCAGCCTTTGCATCTGTGTTACGAAATCCGGCAACATCCGTCTTGAGGCGGTGGGGATTCGGCGTGCCAGTGTTTGGCAGAGCCAAGGGGACGAACCAATGATGGGGAATGCGATGCTGGGTGCCGGGCGCAAACTGACGACGCTTGCGGTTGCAGGGGTATTGGTGTTGGCACTGGCTTCGTGTTCGGACCGCGTCCGCACCGATGAGCCACTGGATAATTATACCGCGCAAGAGATCTTTGAGCGTGGCGAGTATGTGCTGGAAACCAGCGCGCGCCCAGAAGGCGCCCTGCGCTATTTCCGCGAAGTGGAGCGGATCTATCCCTATACCGATTGGGCGCGTCGCTCGATCGTGATGCAGGCTTATGCGCTGCACCGCAGTCGCCAATATGACGAGGCCCGCGCAACGGCGCAACGCTTCCTCGATCAATACCCCGGCGACCCGGATGCGGCCTGGGCGGCTTATATCGTCGCCTTGACCTATTACGATCAGATCGAGGATGTCGGCCGCGATCAGGGGCTGACCTTTCAGGCCTTGCGCTATCTGCGCTATGTGATCGAGGAATACCCCAACACCGAATATGCCCGCTCGGCGGTGCTGAAATTCGATCTGGCCTATGATCGCCTGGCGGCCAAAGAGATGGAAATCGGACGCTATTATCTGAGCCGTGGCAATTATTCGGCAGCGGTCAATCGGTTCCGGGCGGTGGTGGAGCAATATCAGACCACCACGCACACCCCTGAGGCGTTGCATCGTCTGGTCGAAAGCTATCTGGCGTTGGGCCTGCGCTCGGAAGCGCAGACGGCGGGCGCGATCCTGGGCCACAACTTCCGCAGCAACCCCTTCTATGAAGACAGCTACGCGCTGCTGAACCGGGCTGGTTTGTCCGCGGACGCGACCGGCGAAAACTGGCTGCGCGAGATTTACCGCCGCACGGTCCGCGGCGACTGGATCTAAGGCAGACAGGAAACGGGGCGGGCTATGCTGCGCACATTGTCGATCCGCGATATGCTGCTGATCGACCGGCTGGAATTGGATTTTCAGCCGGGTCTCAATGTGCTGACCGGCGAGACCGGCGCGGGGAAATCCATTCTGCTGGACTCGCTCGGCTTTGTGCTGGGCTGGCGCGGGCGGGCCGATCTGGTGCGGCAAGGCGCCGCGCAAGGCGAGGTGGAGGCGGTGTTCGAGCTGGGCCCCGATCACCCCGGTCGCGCGGTTCTCGAGGATGCCGGAATCCCCAGCGACGGCGAGGTGATCCTGCGCCGCGTCAACACCGCCGAGGGCCGCAAAACCGCGTGGATCAACGACCGCCGGGCCTCGGGTGAGGTGCTGCGCGCGTTGTCCGATACGTTGGTCGAGTTGCACGGTCAGCATGATGATCGCGGACTCCTGAACCCGCGTGGGCACCGTCAACTGCTTGATACCTATGCCGAAGTCGAGGCGGTTCTGGCGGCGGTGCGCGGCGCATGGCGGGCGGTGTCCGAGGCCCGCCGCGCACGGGTCACCGCCGAGGAACGCCTGGCGGGTTTGCGCAGTGAGGAAGACTATTTGCGTCACGCGGTCAAGGAGTTGGACACGCTTGACCCGCAACGCGGCGAAGAGGCGGAACTGGACACGCGCCGCCGTTTCATGCAGGCCGCGACGCGCCTGCGCGAGGATGTCGCGCGCGCCCGGCAGGCCCTGGGCGACGAGGGCGCAGAACGGTTGAGCCTCGATGCCTTGCGCTGGCTGGAAGGCGCGGTGGACGGTGTCGACGGGCGGCTGGATGCGGCGCTGGAGGCGTTGCAGCGCGTGCTGACGGATTTGGGCGAGGCGCAACACGCGATTGACGACTGCCTCGACGCGATGGACACCGACCCCGCGACCCTGGAACAGGTCGAGGAACGGCTGTTCGCCCTGCGCGGACTGGCGCGCAAGCATGGCGTCATGGCCGATGCGCTTGGCGATCATGCCCGCGATCTGCGCGACCGTCTGGCGGCGCTGGATGCGGGCGACAGCGGCATGGCGGCCCTGGCCAAAGCCGAGGCCGAGGCGGAGAAGGCGTTCAAATCCGCCTGCGCGGCGTTGACACAGGCGCGCACGGCGGCGGCGATCGGGCTGGATCAGGCGATGGCGCGCGAATTGGCCCCGCTGAAGATGGAACGCGCGGTGTTTCAGACCGTGATCGCGCCCGCAGGCCCCGGACCCGAGGGCGCGGATGCGGTGACCTTCGAGGTCGCGACGAACCCGGGTGCCCCGGCGGGGGCGCTCAACAAGATCGCCTCGGGCGGCGAGTTGTCGCGGTTTCTGCTGGCGCTCAAGGTCTGCCTGAGCCGTGGCAATGCCGGGCTGACGCTGATTTTTGACGAAATCGACCGCGGTGTCGGCGGGGCCACGGCGGATGCCGTTGGACGCCGCTTGCGGGCGTTGGCCGAGGGCACGCAGATTTTGGTGGTCACGCATAGCCCGCAGGTTGCCGCCTTGGGCGCGCACCATTGGCGGGTGCAGAAATCGGTGGTCGCAGGGCAGACGCTTAGCGAAGTGTTGCCACTTTCGACAGACGACCGCATTGACGAGATTGCACGAATGCTCGCGGGTGATACGATAACCGAGGCGGCGCGCGGCGCGGCCCGGGCGCTGATCGGCGCGTAATGCCAGGCGGGATCCCTCGGTTGGTCTCAGAAGACAGAGGCAAAACATGACAAGAACAGCAGTGACAATCGGGGTTTTGGCGGCATGTTCGATGCTGGCAGGCTGCATGGATATTCCGGATTATCGGGGCGGCAGCCGGTTCACGAACCCGTTTTCCGCAACGACCGGCAGCGGTGCCACGAGCGCCCCGGCGGCCTTGCCCGCGCCTGCCGGGGCCAGCGCCAGCGCCGCCGAAACCGCCTGTCTTGACGCGGGCCGCAGGGCGGGGTTCGACGTGCAGGGCGTGGTCGGCACGCACGAAGTCGTGGGGGCAGGCGGCCTGCCGACATCGCGCGACGTGATGTTGCGCGTGCAGCGCGGCGGCCAGTCGATCGAGGTCCGGTGCAGCTATGCCTATCTCGACTCCACGGCGCAGATCATGACGCTATGAGCAAGGCCGCCAGGACCACCGGCGACGAGACCGGCCCACAGGGAGACCTGACCCTGCGCATTCAGGCGATGCCGTCGGATGTGAATATCAACGGTGACATTTTTGGCGGCTGGGTGCTGAGCCAGATGGACATTGCCAGCGGAATCATCGCAGGTCAGCGCGCCAAGGGGCGGGTGACCACGGTGGCGCTGGATGCGATGAAATTCATCCGGCCGGTGAAGGTGGGCGATGTGATGTGCATCTATGGCCGGATCGAGCGGGTCGGGCGTTCGTCCATGGGCGTGATGATCGAGGCCTGGGCGCTGCGCTTTGCCGATGGTCGCCGGGAGAAGGTCACCGAGGCGATGTTCACCTATGTGGCGATTGATCTGAACGGGCGGCCAAGACCGGTGCCTGCCGAATAGATCCAACCGCAGAACCACCCGATCGGCCCTTGGCAAAGGGCCGCTGGTGTCCCGGCGTCAGGGTTTGTGATCTGTGGAAAATTGGAGCGGGTGAAGGGAATCGAACCCTCGTCACTTGCTTGGGAAGCAAAAGCTCTACCATTGAGCTACACCCGCCTTGGCTGCACGATCTAGACCCGCGGCAGCAGCACGTCAAGCCCGTTCCACGCGCTGTGGTACGGGCTTTGTTCTGGCTTCAGAACGGGATTTCGTCGTCCATGTCCGACGGGCCGCTGTAGCCGCCAGCGCCAGAACCGCCCCGACTGCCGCCCGAACCGCCGCCCGATGCGCTGCCACGCCCGCCGCTGTAGCCGTCGCCGCCGCCCTGCGGATCGTTGTAATCGCCGCCACCGCCCGCGCCACCGCGGCCACCCAGCATGGTCAGGTTGCCATTGAAGGGCCGCAGGACGACTTCGGTCGAATAGCGGTCCGCGCCGGATTGGTCCTGCCATTTGCGGGTTTCCAGCTGGCCCTCGACATAGACCGTCGAGCCCTTTTTCAGGTATTGCTCGGCGATGCGGCCCAAAGCCTCGTTGAAGATCGCCACCGAGTGCCACTCCGTGCGCTCACGCCGCTCGCCCGAGGCCTTGTCGCGCCAGGTTTCGGAAGTCGCGAGTCGCAGGTTCACGACCTTGCCACCGTTTGCAAAGGTGCGCACCTCGGGGTCTGCCCCGAGATTGCCAATCAGGATGACCTTGTTGATGGAACCCGCCATGACGTTTCTCCGTCTGTAACCAATATCGAATCTGTTGGGTCTTTGGGTACACCACCAGAGAAGGGTTGGAAAACGGTTTAATCGGCGGCGCCTTGCCAGAGTTCGGGCGCGGTGGGCACTGGCGTCTTGGAAAACCCGGAATTTGGGCGTATGGTTCGGCCAAAGATGGGGATGTCTTGGTGGGGATTCTGGGGGTTTGAGTATGCGCAAAGCGTTGATTGGCTCGGCGACGGCACTGGTTGTCGCCGCGATGACAACACAGGCGGCGATGGCCAGTGGTCTACGACTGGCGTCGGGCGGCGCGTCCGGCAGCAGCCGCGACAATTTCCGCATTCAGACCCGGGTGATGGATACGCGTCTGGCGCGTCAGTATTCGGCCTCCTCCGGCGAGGCCGTGGTCCCGGTTGTGGCCTATTCCGGCAGTCGGCGCAGTGAATTCCTGCCCTCGGCCCGGGCTGCCGCCGAGCGTCATGGCGTGCCGGTCGATTTGTTTTTTCGACTGGTCAATCAGGAAAGCCGCTGGAACCCGGGCGCTGTTTCGACCGCCGGGGCGCGCGGCCTGGCGCAGTTGATGCCGGGCACCGCGGCGCAGTTGGGCGTGAACCCCGACGATCCGCATCAGAACCTGGACGGCGGCGCGCGCTATTTGCGGATGATGTATGACCAGTTTGGCGATTGGCGGCTGGCGCTGGCGGCCTACAATGCCGGGCCGGGCGCGGTCGAGCGGCACAATGGCGTGCCGCCCTTTGAGGAAACCACGCATTATGTGCGTGTTGTCATGGGCGCCGGCTAACCCCTTTGGTCAGAGCAGCGGCACCACCGTGGAGGCAGGCTTCTTGCGGAACGCCGAGGGGGTCATGCCCGCGCTTTTCTGGAACGAGCGGGTGAAATACCCCGCCGAGTTATAGCCCAGAACCCCGGCGACATCCTTGATCGGCATCCGGGTTTCCGTCAGCAGCCGCCGGGCTTCGAACAAGATCCGCTCTTCCAGCAGTTGATGCGCGCCCTTGCCGCAGGTCGCGCGGCACACACGGGTCAAATGGGTCGGCGTGACGCCCAATGCCGTCGCGTAATCGGCAACCGAAGGGTTGGAGCGGAAATCACGTTCCAGCAGCGCCGAGTAGCGCGCAACAAGGCGCTGTGCGGCGGCAGGGCGGGGCATCAAGGGTTCGAAATTGCGTTCGCGCTCGAGTTGACGATCCAGCCAAACGCCCAGCAGCCCCAGATGGTGCTTTGCAGCTTGCTGCGATCCGGCGCGGGTCGTTTCCAACTCGCGCTGGATATTCTCCAGCGTTGCCAGCAGTTCCTTTTGCGAGATCGGGTCGCGCGGGCGCAGGAATTTCGGCACCTGCGGCAGCGTCAGCCCGTGATTGCGGCCAAAAAACACCACCGAGCCCTGCACGCGCGGCGCAACCTCGAACCCGTGCATGATGCCCGGCGGAATGAACACCGCGTGGTTGGGGCCATAGCCGCGCGTGGTTCCGGCAACGGTGATCCGGCCTTGGCCTTGGGTGAACCACAGCAGCACCGGTTCGCGCAGGGCGCGCATCGCCTCGACGCGCCAGCGGCCGCCAGCGGCCAGCCGTGAGATCGGCGTCAGCCGCAATTGCGAGGGGGTCTCGGGGATAATTGTCATCTGTCTTTTCTTGTCCGTGGCAGCGGAAACCACAGATTAGGAAGCGGGCGCGAAGACCCCAAGCCCTAAACGCACGACTCTGTGATTGCGGCCTGGATCAAGCCGCGGGCGTTGCAGAAAAGAGACTCTGAGATGTCAGGGCAGGGCGATGTTCTGCCAGGCTTTCATCCGGTTTCGGAACCAGCTGCGCTGCCGTTTGGCGTATTGCCTTGTGGCCAATGTTGCGGAGTCCATGGCCTCGGGCAACGATATCTGGTGTTTGAGATGGGCAACCAGATCCGGCGCACCGATGGCGCGGGTCCACAAGGGCGCGGTTGGCGTGCCCGCCGTGTCGGGCCAATGGGGCAGGGCGGCGCGGGCTTCGTCCAGCGCGCCGTCCTCGATCATGGCGGCGAATCGCTGATCGATTCGGGCGTTGAGCCAAGCGCGCTCGGGCATCAGCACCAAAGCCGTGACCCGCGACAAGGGCAGCAGCGGCGCGCCGGTTCGATCCTGCCAGGCGGCCAGCCCGGTGCCGGTGGCGCGCTGCACCTCCCAGGCGCGCTGGACGCGGGCCGGGTTGCGGGTGTCGATGCGCGCCAAGGTTGCGGGGTCGAGGGCTTTCAGGAGGGGCTCCAACCCCTGCCCGGACAAAAGCGCATCGGCCTCTGCGCGAATCTCGGGCGGGGTTGCGGGGATCTGCGCCAGCCCCTCGGTGAGGGCCGCGAAATAGAGGCCGGTGCCGCCGATGATCACCGGATTGGCGTGGGTTTTCAGGATCTGCGCCACCTCGCGCAGCCAGTGGCCCACGGAATACTCGGCCTCGCGCGGGACATGCCCATAAAGGTGATGCGGCACGCGCGCCTCATCCGCGACCGTTGGCCGCGCGCTGAGCACCCGCCACGCGGCATGAACCTGCAACGCATCGGCATTCACGATGAGCCGCCCCTGATCCAGCGCGATCCGCATCGCCAGCGCCGATTTGCCGCTGGCCGTTGGCCCGGCAATCAACACCGGGCGGTCAGCGTCGGGCAGGGGCAAAGCGGAGATTGGCATGACTTAAGCGCGATCCGGGTGATATTGACGTTGAACTCGGGGCGGTTTTCCGACATTTTGCGCCGGATTGAAACCACCCTCCGTTTGCTGCTGCACGCCCGGCCCGCCCGGTGATGGCGCATGGCAAGGAAAGGCCCCAATGACCGACCTTACCCCCGTCACCTATAACCGCGTCATGCTCAAGATTTCCGGTGAGGCCCTGATGGGCGATCAGGGATACGGGCTGCATCCGCCAACCGTGCAACGCATCGCACGCGAAGTGAAATCGGTGCATGATCTGGGCGTCGAGATCTGCATGGTGATCGGCGGCGGCAATATCTTTCGCGGCTTGCAGGGCAGCGCGCAGGGGATGGAGCGCACGACCGCCGATTACATGGGCATGTTGGCGACGGTGATGAACGCGCTGGCCATGCAGTCGGCGCTGGAAGAACTGGGCATCCACACCCGCGTCATCTCGGCGATTCCGATGGATCAGGTCTGCGAGCCCTATATCCGTCGTCGTGCCGTGCGCCACCTTGAGAAAAAGCGCGTGTGCATTTTTGCCGCGGGCACCGGCAACCCGTATTTCACCACGGATACGGCGGCGACGCTGCGCGCCTCGGAAATGGCCTGCGAGGCGATTTTCAAGGGCACCAAGGTGGATGGCGTCTACGACAAGGACCCGGTCAAACACGCCGATGCGGTGCGCTATGATCATGTGAGCTATGATGAGGTTCTGGCCAAACATCTGAATGTGATGGACGCCAGCGCGATTGCTCTGGCACGCGACAACGATCTGCCGATCATCGTGTTCTCATTGGATGAGCCGGGCGGGTTTCAGGGCATTTTGCGCGGCGAGGGCACCTATACCCGCGTTTCGGACTGACGGAATCCGCCGTTGGCCAACCGGCGTCTTCGCGCCAAGCGCACACGCTTGGGTGTTTCTTTTTTACGCCCTACGGTTTAGACCCCTTTTCAACAGAGCCTGATGCGGGCGAATATCCTGTGCCGCCGCCAGATGGGCGAGGCCGAGAACGAGACAAAGAGAACAGCCATGTCTGACGAAATCGAAATTGACAGTGACGATCTGAGCCGCCGCATGGACGGGGCCATTACTGCGCTGCGGACGGAATTGGCAAGTTTGCGGACCGGACGCGCCTCGGGGTCGATGCTGGAGCCGATCATGGTCGAATCCTACGGCCAGCTGACCCCGATCAATCAGGTGGGCACCATCAACGTGCCCGAGTCCCGCATGGTGACGATCAACGTCTGGGACAAGTCGATGGTGCAGAAGGTCGAAAAAGCGATCCGCGATTCCGGGCTGGGGATCAACCCGCAGCTGAATGGCACGATCATCATGCTGCCGATTCCCGAGCTGAACGAGGAACGCCGCCGCGAATTGACCAAAGTGGCGGGCGGCTATGCCGAAAACGCGCGGGTTGCCGTGCGCAACGTGCGCCGCGATGGCATGGACCAGATCAAAAAGGCCAAAGCGGCGGGCATGTCCGAGGATGACCAGAAATTCTGGGAATCCGAGGTGCAGGAGCTGACCAACGCGCATATTGCGAAAATTGACAAGACCTTGGAAGAGAAGCAAGCCGAGATCATGCAGGTCTGACCCGTCATTTTGCGGGCGGACATCGGTGGATATTTTGTGAACGGAGTTCCCATGGCCAGTGCGCCCGGCACGCCTCGACATGTGGCGATCATCATGGACGGCAATGGTCGCTGGGCGACGAGCAAGGGCTGGCCGCGGCTGGTCGGGCATCGCAAGGGTGCCGAACGGGTCAAGGAAGTGGTCCGTGCGGCGCCCGATCTTGGTATTGAATACCTGACGATCTACGCGTTTTCGACCGAGAACTGGAAGCGCTCGACCGAAGAAGTTCTGGGCATCATGGGGCTGTTTGCGCGCTATATCCAGCGCGAGGCGAAGGCGCTGTCAGCCGAGGGGGTGCGGATGCGGTTTGTCGGCGATCGCGCCCGGCTGGACCAAAAGCTGCAAGACCTGATGGCGTGGATCGAGGCGCAGACCGCGGGCAACAGCCGGTTGAACCTGACGGTGGCGATCAATTACGGTGGCCGCGACGAGCTGATGCGCGCCACGCGCCGCATTGCCGAGCGGGTCGCCGCCGGGGAGTTGTCGCCCGGCGACATCACCGAGGGCACGGTGGACGCGGCTTTGGACAGTGCCGATCTGCCCGACCCTGATCTGGTGATCCGCACCTCTGGCGAGACGCGGGTGTCCAATTTTCTGCTCTGGCAAGCGGCGTATGCCGAATTCGAATTCACCCCGGTTCTGTGGCCCGACTTCACACCCGAAGTTCTGGCCGAAATCCTGAGCCGGTTCGGAGATCGTGACCGGCGGTTTGGCGGGGTCTGAGCGTGGCAAGTGCGAATTTCTCGGATCTGAAGGCGCGGGTTCTGTCGGCGATTGTCATGGTCGCGGTCGGGGCGTTTGCGATCTGGTGGGGCGGCGTGGTGTTTGCCGCGCTGGCAATTGCCCTGTCCGGCCTGATGGCCTGGGAGCTTTACGCCATGATGCAACCCGACGCGCCGCAGGGCCGCGCCGAGGCGCATGGCGTGTCCACGGCGATCCTGGTGGGCGTGTTGTCCTTCACGCTGGGCGGCTGGTTGTCATTGGCCGGACTGGCGCTGGGGGCTGTCGTCCTGTCGATGCGTCTGACCCGCGACAAAGGGATTTTCGGTGCTTATCTGCTGATGATCCTGTTCGCCGGACACGGGCTGATCGTGCTGCGCGACGCCTTCGGGCTGGGGTTCGTGCTGTGGCTGGTCGGCATTGTGATTGCCTCGGATGTGGCGGGCTATTTCGCCGGCCGCATTCTGGGCGGGCCGAAATTCTGGCCCCGGATCAGCCCCAAGAAAACCTGGTCCGGCACCGTCGCAGGCTGGATTTGCGCGGCGCTGGTCGGGGTGACCTTCGCGGTCCTCATGGATCTGTCCTGGGTCGTTGTCCCGGTTTCCGCGCTGCTGGCACTGGCGGGGCAGTTGGGGGATATCGCGGAAAGCTTCATCAAGCGGCGCATGGGCGTCAAGGACAGCTCGAACCTGATCCCCGGTCACGGCGGCGTGCTGGATCGGTTTGACGCGCTGATCGCCGTGGCCTCGCTGGCGCTGATCCTGGCGATGCTGGGCGCGTTCAGCGGATTGGCGGGCTGATGCGGCGGGTTTCGGTTTTTGGGGCGACCGGGTCGGTCGGTCAAAGCACATTGGATCTGCTGGCGCGCCGCGACGACATTCAGGTTGTGGCGCTGACCGGGGGGCGCAACGTCTCGCGCTTGGCGCAAGCCGCGATCGCGCATCGCGCCGAGATTGCGGTGACGGCGTTTGACGACTGTCTGGCCGATCTGCAAGCCGCCTTGGCGGGCACCGGGATCGAGGTTGCCGCCGGGTGCGAGGCCGTGGCCGAGGCCGGATTGCGCCCGGCGGACTGGATCATGTCGGCGATTGTCGGCGCGGCCGGGCTGGCGCCGGGGTTCGCCGCCTTGTCGCAGGGCACAACCGTGGCGCTGGCCAACAAAGAGAGCCTGGTGACGGCGGGACGTCTGTTGCTGGCCGAGGCCGCGCGGCATGGTGCCACGATCCTGCCGGTGGATTCCGAGCATTCCGCTGTGTTTCAGGCGCTGGTCGGTGAGGATATCGCGGCGGTTGAAACCGTGACCCTGACCGCCTCGGGCGGGGGGTTGCGCGACTGGCCGCTGGCGGATTTGGCGCGCGCCACGCCGGATGACGCGGGCAAGCATCCGAATTGGGACATGGGTCAGCGGATCACCATCGACAGCGCCTCGATGTTCAACAAAGCGATGGAAGTGATTGAGGCGCATGAATTCTTCGGCCTTCCGGCTGAAAAGATCAAGGTCCTGATCCACCCGCAATCGGCGGTTCATGCGCTGGTTGCCTTTGCGGATGGGGCGGTGATGGGGCATCTGGGTGCTCCCGACATGCGCCACCCGATTGGCTATGCGCTGAACTGGCCCGCGCGCGCCGATCTGCCGGTTGCGCGGCTCGATCTGGCGAAACTGGGGCGGCTGGATTTCGCGGCGCCTGATCTGGCGCGTTTTCCGGCGCTGGCGCTGGCCGATGTGGTCATGCGCACCGGCGGCGCGGCGGGGGCAGTGTTCAACGCGGCAAAAGAAATCGCGCTTGACCATTTTATTGCCAGAAAGATCGGCTTTACCGACATGGCGCCGGTCGTCGAGGAAACGCTCTCGCGCTTTGCCTCGCGCGCATCGCTGACGCGGTCTCCGGGGTCCTTGGCCGAGGTTCTGGCCATGGATACCGAGGCGCGCCAGCTTGCCGGCGAGGTTGCAAATTCACGGTGCCGCGGCGCCGCCTGACGAAAAGAAGGTATCGGTTATGGGGTTTCTGCCCGAATTCGGCAATCTGTTCTTCACCCTCGCGGCCTTTGTCGTGGCGCTGTCGATCATCGTGACGGTCCATGAATACGGACACTATATCGTCGGGCGCTGGTCGGGCATCCATGCCGAGGTGTTCTCGCTGGGGTTTGGCCCGGTGCTGTTCAGCCGGGTCGATCGGCGTGGCACCAAATGGCAGGTCGCGGCCTTGCCGTTCGGCGGTTATGTGAAATTTCTGGGCGATGCGAATGCCGCGTCATCGGCGGCGGATGACGCGGTGATGTCGGATCTTGACGCCCAGCAGCGCCGCCACACCATGCACGGCGCCCCGCTCTGGGCACGCGCCGCGACGATTTTTGCCGGACCGGCCTTCAATTTCATCTTCTCGATCATCGTGTTCGCGGGGTTCATGATGGTTCAGGGCGTGCCCGATGACGCGCCGCGCGTCGGCGCGATCCATGCCATGCCCGGGACCATGGACCTGATCGAGGGCGATCTGATCACCCGTGTCAACGGCCAGCCGGTTGCGGATCTGGCGGATTATTATCGCTTGGCGGACGGGTTGGAGCCATCGCCCAGCGTGACCTATACCGTTGAACGCGCTGGACAAACGATGGATGTTACCGGACCGCACCCGATACCGGCGCGGGCGATGGGGATTGCGCTGCAATCGGCAGCGCGCGACGCGGGAATGGAGACCGGTGATGTGGTCCTGTCGGTCAACGGCGAGCCGGTCTATGCGTTCCGACAGTTGCCACCTTTGGTTGATGCGGCGAATGGCGAGGCGGTGGCGCTGCGCTTGTGGCGCGACGGGTCCGAGCTGGAGGTCAGCCTGACGCCGCGCCGCACCGATCTGCCGCTGCCCGATGGCGGGTTCGAGACGCGCTGGTTGATCGGTCTGCAAAGCGGAACATTCTTTGATCACCCGGTGCGCGGCGTGTCCATCACCGAGGCCGTGCCAGCCGCCGTCAATGAGATCGGCAATATCGTGAGCCGTTCGATTTCGGGTTTGTATCATATGGTGACGGGCGCGATCAGCACCTGCAACCTGTCCGGTCCGGTGGGTATTGCCACGACATCGGCCGCGATGGCCTCGGACGGGGTCGCGTCGTTCATCTGGTTCATCGCCGTGCTCTCGACCGCCGTCGGCTTGCTCAACCTGTTCCCGATCCCGATTCTGGACGGCGGGCATCTGGTGTTTCACGCCTATGAGGCGCTGGTCGGCAAGCCGCCCAGCGACCGTGTCATGGGTGCCTTGATGACCACCGGCCTGGTGCTGTTGGGCGCGTTGATGCTGTTCGCCTTGGGCAATGATTTGCTGTGCTGAGGGGTGAGGTCGGGCGAATTCTCTGAAAACGCCCGATCGCGGCCCGCAACCTGCCGCATTCACGCCACGTTCAGACGCCAGACTACGGGTTAGCACCCAAGAAGGCGGAGCGGCGTCATGCAACACATCTTTCCATCAGTGCACGGATTGCGCACGATTTATTTTTTGTCGTCGGACAAGCTGTGGTTCACGCTGGCAATTCTGACAGGTTTGGTGATCGCCAGTGAATTCGTCGGATTGCTGCCCGTGGATTCGGCGCCACTCCATGATCCGGGTTTCGGACTTTGATTTCGGCAATGGCACGGCGGATTCCCGCCTGAATCCCAAAACGCGATGCATCGAAACACCACATGTTGCCTAATGTGCCACGCAAGGCACGCAATCTTTTGACATTCCGGGCTGGCACCGATACTCAGAATGAAAATAAGTGCGGTAACACATGGGGCTTGGGGATGCGCGTAGATGTCGCGAACCGTCCTGCACATTATCTTTCGCGGGCAGCGCGCTCGGCGAAAGGATATGCAGCGACTTTCCTTTTCATATCAGCGATTTCCGTTGGTTTTTCGAGTGGAGCGATGGCGCAGACCTATCGCTTTGCAACCATCGTCGTTGAGGGAAACCAGCTGATTGATGATGACACGATCGCGGGATTCGCAAGAATCGCTCGCAATCGCAGCATATCAGCCGGTGAGTTGAACGCAGCCTATCAGCGAGTCGCGGGGACGGGCTTTTTCCGCACGGTCGATTTCGCACCCAGCGGCAACCGACTGGTGATCAGCGTGCAGGAATACCCGCTGATCAATCGGTTGAGCATCGAGGGGAACCGCCGAATCAATGATGACGACATCCGCGAAGTGCTTCAGTCGCGTGCCGGTGGGGTCTATTCACCGGCGCAGGTTGAAGCCGATGCCAATACCATTGCCGAGCTCTACGCCCAACGTGGCCGTCTGTCGGCCAGCGTGACGCCGCAGTTGATCGAGCGTACCGGTGGCCGTGTCGACGTGGTCTATCAGATCGCCGAAGGTGCCGTCGTTCAGGTCGAGCGGATCTCGTTTGTCGGCAACCGCAGCTTTTCCGAGCGTCGTTTGCGCGACGCACTCGAGTCAACGCAGGCCGGGCGTCTGAGCGTCTTGTTCCAGTCGGATAACTTCAACGAGCAGCGTGTCGCTCGTGACCGTCAGGCGTTGCAGGATTTCTATCTGTCGCGCGGCTTTCTGGACGTTCAAGTCCTGTCCGGCGTGACCGAGTTGTCGCGCGAGCGGGACGGCGCCTATGTGACCTTCACGATTCGCGAGGGGCAGCAATACCGTCTGGGTGCGGTCACGGTGGTCTCCGAGATTTCGGGGATTGATCCGGCAGCCTATCAAGCCTCGATGACGGATCGGACCGGCGATCTGTTCACGCCGACGATCCTGGAATCGCTCATCCAACAAGTTGAACGCGTTGGCTACGAATCGGGCCAGCGGTTTGTCCGCGCAGAGCCGCGTCTGACGCGCAATGAACGCACCGGCATGATTGACGTGGTGTTTGCGCTTGTCCGTGGTGATCGGGTCTTTATCGAGCGCATCGACATTCAAGGCAACGCCACGACCCAGGACCAGGTGATCCGCCGTCAGTTCCGGGTGGCTGAGGGTGACCCTCTCAACCCGCGCGAACTTCGCGAGGCTGCGGCCCGGATTCGGGCGACCGGCTATTTCTCGGATGTTCAGGTCAACCCGGTTGGCGGGTCGAGCCCAGAGCAGGCCGTGGTCGATGTCCAGGTCGAGGAAACCACGACCGGATCATTGGGCTTTGGTCTGAGCTATGGCACTGGCGGGGTGGGTGGAAACATCAACTATAGCGAGTCCAACTTCATGGGGCGCGGCCAGCGTCTGTCGGTCGAGCTTTCGACGGTATCCGACGCGCGCAGCTTGTCGTTCAGCTTTGTCGAGCCGGCGTTGCTCGGTCGGGATCTGGCGCTGGGGCTGGATGTGGGTTTGAGCCGAACCACGCCTTCTGCGAGCGGAAGCACCGGTGACGGCACGCGTTTCGCAACCTCGTCGCTGCAGTTCAGTCCGTCCCTGACATTCCCGGTCAGTGAGTATGGCCGGTTGAGCGTCCGCAACTCGATTTCGCGCACGGCGATTGACGTGACTCAGGCGCCAACGCCGCTTCTCTCGGTATCGCCACGGTTGCTGATGGATCACGGCACCTACCTGACGTCGTCGATTGGGGCAACCTATACGTTCGACACGCGTCGAAACGGCCCTGACCCGGATCGCGGCTATGTGTTCCGCTTTGGCACCGACATCGCCGGTCTTGGTGGCGATCGCCGCTGGGCCCGCAGCACCCTCATGGCGGGCTATCAGCAGCGTGTGTTGAATGGCGACGTGACATTGCGCGCCGAATTCGAGGCCGGTGCGGCCTTCCACTCGTCGGATCCAAGCCTCATTACCGAGCGCTTCAACCTGTCGAGCGAGCAGATGCGTGGCTTTGAGCCTTATGGCATGGGTCCGGTTGGCTATGGCGCCAATGGGGCGCGAAACGGCCTTGGCGGCAACTTCTACTATGTTGCCCGCTTTGAAGCGGAGTTCCCGCTGGGGCTTCCGGCTGAGTACAATATCCACGGGGGGTTGTTCCTCGATGTTGGCTCGCTCTGGGACGTAGACGCGGCAACGGCGGACGTGGTCGGCGACTCGGGCAGCGTTCGGGCAACCGCTGGCTTGGCTGTGTACTGGGGTTCGCCCTTTGGCCCGCTGCGGTTCAACTTTGCGACGCCGTTGCAAGTCGAAAGCTATGACCGGGTCCGCCGCTTTGATCTGACGATGGCCAGCAGGTTCTGATGCGTCAGGCTCTAAGGTCGATCCTGATAACGGGGGCGCTGGTTTGCGTCCCCGTTGTTGCATCCTTGCCAGCCGTCGCGCAGACCCAGCAATCGGTGCCGCAACTGCCCTTTCGTATTCTGGATGCGGACCGTCTGCTGCAAGGCACGATGTTGGGACAAGAGATCCTGGCGCGAAACGCCGAAGCAGAGCGCCAGTTGAGCGCCGAAAACGAGGTTTTGGCCGATCAGTTGATTGCCGAGGAGCGCGAGTTGACCGACCTGCGCCAAACCCTGCCACCCGAGGAGTTCCGCCTGAGGGCGGAGGCTTTTGACGCCCGGGTCACCGAAATCCGCGCCGAGCGCAGCCAACGCAGCGCCGATCTGGCGCGTCAGGCCGAGGCCTCGGTGCAAGCCTTTTTTGACGCCGCGTTGCCGGTTCTGGACCAAATGATGACCGAAGAGGGCATCGTTGGCCTGATGCGGCCCGAGATCATGGTTCTGTGGTCGGAAAACCTTGATATCACCGATCAGGCGATTGCACGCCTGGATGCAGCCTATCGGGCGTCGGCACCAGACCCGGATCCCGCCCCCGACACCCCGACGCAACAACCCTGAGCGCGGCGACTTGTCGCTGCCGGATGGACTTGTTACTGCTTGTTCCAACGGGGTGCCATGCCCGACCCTGACACGAAAGCGGAGACCACAATGTCCGATACTGCACAACCCCGCGACTGGTCCGAGACGACAAGCGCCGATCTGTCTCTGATCATGCGCATCATTCCTCATCGGTATCCGTTTTTGCTGGTCGACAAGGTGCGCGACATCGCCGTGCACAAATCTGCGGTCGGGATCAAGAACGTCACCTTCAACGAGCCGCATTTCCAAGGTCACTTTCCCGGCGCGCCGATCATGCCGGGGGTCACCATCATCGAAGCGCTGGCGCAGACGTCGGCGGTTTTGGTGGGCCTGTCCCTCGATCTGGTCGACAAGAACCCGCTGGTCTATTTCATGTCGATCGACAAAGCCAAGTTCCGCCGCAAGGTCGTGCCGGGTGATGTGCTGGAGCTCGAGGTCAAGGTCTTGCGCGGCTCGTCCAAGATCTGGAAGTTCGATGGCCGCGCCACGGTCAATGGCGAAATGGCCGCCGAGGCCGAATTCATGGCGATGATTGACCTTGGCGCAAAGGCCTGAGGCATGGCGATCCATCCCAGCGCGCAGATCCACCCTTCGGCGGTCATCGACGAGGGCGCGACCCTTGGTCCCGCCTGCAAGATCGGGCCGTTTTCGATCATTGGGCCCGAGGTCACGTTGGGGGCGGGCGTCGAGCTGAAATCGCACGCCGTGATCACGGGCTGGACCGAGATCGGCGATGACACCGTGGTGTTTCCCTTTGCTTGCGTGGGCGAGGTCCCGCAGGATCTGAAATTTCGTGGCGAGCGCACGCGGTTGGTGGTCGGCAAGCGCTGCCGCATCCGCGAGGGTGCCACGCTGAACACCGGCACCGAGGGTGGCGGCGGCATCACGCGGGTCGGCGACGATTGCCTGTTCATGACCGGCGCGCATGTCGGCCATGATGCGCAGGTCGGCAACCGGGTCATTCTGGCCAATCAGGCGGCGGTCGCCGGGCATTGCGTGATTGGTGATGACGTGATCATCGGCGGGCTGTCGGGCATTCATCAATGGGTGCGGATCGGTCATGGCGCGATTATCGGCGCGGTGACGATGGTCACCAATGATGTGATGCCGCACGGCTTGGTGCAGGCCCCGCGCGGCGATCTTGAGGGGTTGAACCTGATCGGGCTGAAGCGGCGCGGTGTGGAGCGTGCAGAGATCACCGCCTTGCGCGCGGCCTATCAGATGCTGGCGCAGGGTGAGGGCACGTTCATGGACCGGGCGCGGCGCTTGGCCGACGAAACCGAGAGCACGCATGTGCGCGAGATCACCGATTTCATTCTCGCGGAATCCGGGCGCTCGTTCCTGACGCCAAAATGAGCCGCATAGCGCTCATTGCCGGGGCGGGTGACCTGCCAAGGGCCTTGGTGCGCGCGCTGTCGGGCCAGGGGTCGGGGCCGATGGTCTGTGCGCCCGAGGGGGTCATGCCCGAGGGTTTGGCGGTCGACACCCGGTTCCGGTTCGAGCGTCTGGTGCCGTTCTTGCGCCATCTTGGCGACAGCGGCATCCGTCAGGTCGTTCTGGCCGGCGCGATCCACCGCCCGATCATGGACCCCGCGCTGTTTGACCGCGAGACCGCCGGGCTGGTGCCGGGGATGGTCGCCGCGCTGGCCGGGGGGGACGATGCGGCCCTGCGCTGGGTGATCGGCGTGATCGAGTCCTTCGATCTCGAGGTCGTCGGCCTGTCGGATCTCGCGCCGTCGCTGCTGGTCTCGGGCGGGGTGCTGACGGCCCGCGCGCCAAGCGTCCAGGAGGCCGCCGATGCCGAGCGCGGTCAGGCGATATTGGCGGCAATGGCCGCGGTTGACGTCGGGCAGGGCTGTGTGGTGGCGTCCGGGCTGTGTCTGGCCATCGAGGCGGTGTTTGGCACAGATGCGATGCTGGCCGATGTCGCGCGCCACCGCCCGACCCGCACGCCGCAAACCGGCGGCGTGTTCGTGAAACGCAGCAAGGCCGGGCAGGATCTGCGCGCCGATCTGCCAACCATCGGCCCGGCGACGATTCCGGCGGCAAAAGCGGCAGGCCTGAGCGCGATCTGTCTGCAAGCCGGGCATGTGCTGGTGCTGGATCGTGCGGCGGTGGTGGCGGCGGCGGATGCGGCCGACATGGCGCTCTGGGCGGTGCCATGAAGGCGTTCCTGATCGCTGGCGAAGCCTCGGGCGATGCCTTGGGCGCGGCGCTGATGGACGGATTGCGCAGCCTGCAACCCCGGATCCGCTTTGCCGGGGTCGGGGGCGCGCTGATGCAGGATCGCGGCCTGACCAGCCTGTTCCCGATGGATGAGTTGTCGATCATGGGGCTCGCCGAGATCCTGCCCAAATATTTCCACCTCAAACGCCGTATCCGCGAGACCGCTGCTGCAATCGCGCGTGAAGCGCCGGATGTGGTGGTGACCATCGACAGCCCGGATTTCTGCCTGCGGGTGTTGGCCCTGGCCAAGGCGGCGAACCCGGCGTTGAAAACCGTGCATTACGTCGCGCCCTCGGTCTGGGCGTGGCGGCCGGGGCGTGCGGTGAAAATGGCGCGCGTGGTCGATCACGTCTTGGCGCTGCTGCCGTTCGAGCCACCGCTGATGACCGCCGCCGGAATGGGGTGCGATTTTGTCGGGCATCCGATTGTGGCCCAACCGCAGGCCAGCGCCGAGGAGGCCGCGTCCTGTCGCAAAGACCTGTTGGGGCAGGGCGAAGGGCCGCTGATTCTGGTCCTGCCCGGCTCGCGCCGGGGCGAGGTGACGCGGCTGTTGCCGATCTTTGCGAGGGCGCTCGCGCCCCTTGTCGCCGCGCAGCCGACCGCGCGCATGGTGATCCCGACGACCGCCAACGTGACCGATCTGGTGACGGGGTTGACGCGCGATTGGCCGCAACGGCCGATCATCCTCGACCCACGGCAAACTTCTGCGCAGGTCTATGGCCGCCAGAAACGCGCGGTATTCCGGGCGGCAGATGTGGCACTGGCCGCCTCGGGGACGGTGTCACTGGAACTGGCAGCCGCAGGCACGCCCATGGTCATCGCGTATCGCCTGAGTGCGCTGTCGCAAGCCATCATTTCCCGGATGCTCAAAGTGGACACGGTGACCTTGGTCAATCTGGTCTCAGAGACGCGCCATGTGCCGGAATTCATTGGAAAAAACTGCACGCCCGAGGCCATTGCCCCGGCGTTGATGGCCCTGCTGGTCGAGGACAGCAAACGACAGGTGCAGCTGGACGCCATGACAACCACCATGACCCGCTTGGGTCGCGGCGGCGAGTCTCCCGGTTTGCGCGCCGCCCGTGCCGTGCTCTCGGCACTCGGGGCGGCACCCAACGGGAATGATCTGTCGGACCGCGATTAAGCTTTGATGCGATTGAGCATGTCGCGGTTGCGGCAATAGTCGGGCGTGTCCTCGGCACCGTCGGGATGGGCGTCGAGCCAATCCGGGCATTGCGCGCCACCTTCGCACCCGACACAGGCAAACACGGCGTTGCGAATGTCGCTGCCGCTGATGCGACCGCGCTGAATAGCCTCGGCAACATCCGAATTCACGGTTGCGGCCATGCGATGCATCAAATCGCCGTGGCGATCGAGTTTGTCAAAAAGTCCCATGGTCCGATGCTCCTGCAATGATGGATTTGACATTCATCATGCGGCAGAAAGAGGCATCAAACATTGATCTGGATCAAACTATTGCACATGCAACGACCGTGGGCACGAAACGCCAGATCGACACTGCTGGCCTAATGATCGGGCTTCTTGTGCTTTTTCAACCGTGAGGGCTGGGTTTTCGTGCGGTTCTTATAGGGGTTTTCATCACCCTGTCCGCGCAAATAAATCCGAATCGGTGTGCCCGGCATGTCGAAACTCGCGCGCAACCCGTTGACCAGATAGCGCTCATAGCTCTTGGGCAGCTCATCGGGATGCGAGCATTTGATCACGAATCCCGGCGGCCGGGTCTTGGCTTGCGTCATGTAGCGCAGTTTGACGCGGCGGCCACCCGGCGCGGGGGGCGGGTGCGCCTCGGTCATCACCGAGAGCCAGTTGTTCAACCGCGAGGTCGCGACGCGGCGGTTCCAGATGGTATGCGCGCGGAGGATGGCGTCGTGCAGACGGTCCATGCCGCGCCCGGTCTTGGCGGAAATGGTGATCAGCGGCGCGCCGCGCAGCTGCGGCAAGGTGCGCTCGAATGTTTCCAGCAACGCCTTCAGCTTGTCCTGCTTGTCGTCCTCGATGTCCCATTTGTTGACGGCAATCACCACCGCGCGGCCCTCGCGCTCGGCGAGATCGGCGATGCGCAGGTCCTGGGTCTCGAACGGAATGGCCGCGTCGAGCAGAACCACGACCACTTCGGCGAATTTCACCGCACGCAGCCCGTCCGCCACCGACAGCTTTTCCAGCTTGTCGGTGATCCGCGCCTTGCGCCGCATTCCGGCGGTGTCGAACAGCCGCATCGGCGTGCCGTTCCAGGTGAAGGGCAACGAGATCGAGTCGCGGGTGATCCCGGCCTCGGGCCCGGTCAACAGGCGCTCCTCGCCGATGATCTGGTTGATCAGCGTGGATTTTCCGGCGTTCGGCAGGCCAATCACCGCCACTTGCAGCGGGCGCTTGAGGGTCGGAACCCACTCGGGGATTTCCTCGCCGCCCTCGGTGTTGTCGGCCTCGGAATCCTCGTCGATGGCGACGTCGGTTTCGGGGGCCTCGGTCTGAGCGCGCTCGTCAAAGGTGGCGGCAAGCGGGCGCATGACGTGATAGAGTTCATCCATGCCCTCGCCATGTTCAGCCGAGAGGCGGATCGGTTCGCCAAGGCCCAGCGAATAAGCCTCGAGAAATCCGCCTTGCCCGGCGTTGCCCTCGGCCTTGTTGGCGGCGAGGATCACATGTTTTGCGCGGCGGCGCAGGATGTCGGCAAAGATTTCGTCGGCGGGGGTGATGCCCACACGCGCGTCGATGATGAACAGGCAGACATCGACCATCTCGACGGCACGCTCGGTCAGGCGGCGCATCCGGCCTTGCAAGCTGTCATCGGTGACGTTTTCCAGACCGGCGGTGTCATAGACCGTAAAGCGCAGGTCGCCCAGCTTGGCCTCGCCTTCGCGCAGGTCGCGCGTGACGCCGGGCTGATCATCGACCAGCGCCAGCCGTTTGCCGACCAGACGGTTGAAGAGTGTGGATTTCCCCACGTTGGGGCGACCCACAAGGGCGAGGGTGAAGCTCATGGCGGCCTCCGGGTATGCGCATTGAAGGCGCTGACATAGGCGCACGCGGTGTCATTGTAAAGCGGGCGTCTGCCGACGACCGGATCAGCGATAGGCGTTCAGCGTGCCATTGCGGCCCAGGACGTAAAGCGTGCCACCGGCAACAATCGGGCCCGAGGCGGCACCGCCGGGGATTGCCAGGCTGATGGTCTGCTGCCCCGAGGTCGGATCAAAGCCGCGCAACTCACCATTGCCGGACGCCACCCACAGCCGCCCACCCGCCAGGATCGGGCCGTGCTGCGGGAAAATCCCCAGACGGCGGCGCACCCGTTCGGTGGTGTAAAGCGGCAGGTCTTGCGCCCAGATCGTCGAGCCGTCGCGGGCATCCACGCGCATCAGGCGGTTCTGGTCGCTGATGAAGAACACCGAGCCGCCGACCGGCCAGACCGGACCATACGCGCCTTCTTCGATGCTCCAGATCGTGGCACCCGTGGCAGCGTCCATGGCAAAGGTGCGGCCTGATTGGTTGGCAGCATAGATGCGGTTGCCGTCAGCCACCGGATCGCCGGTGATGGCCGAGATGGTCGCCAGGGCAGACCCCGTGCGGCGGCCCACGGCGGCGCTGGTCCAGGTCCGTGCGCCATTGGCGCGGCGGACGGCGGTCAATTCGCCGGCCTGGGTCGGGAAGATCACCAGATCACCGGCAATGGCGGGTGCAGAGCCGCGCGCCACGGTGGACAGGGTCGCGGTGCCGGGCAGGGTCCATTGAATGCGACCGGTCGCGGCATCGAGCGCGGTCAGCGTCGAGTCGATGGCGCTGACGTAAACCATGTCGCCGTGCACCGCCGGCGACCCGGTCAGCGGGCTGTCGAAATCCACGCGCCACAGTTCAGCGCCGGTTTCGATGTCCAGCGCCGCAACAAAGGCATAGGCCGAGGCGACAAACAGCCGGTTGCCCGAGACCGCCAGCGCCCCGCCAGAGGCCGAACCGCGCGCGCCACGCGCCGGGCGCAGGTCAACCGACCACAGCGCCGCACCGGCGGTTGAGGTCGCTTGCACGCGGGTGTTTGCATCCAGGGTGAAAATCCGGTTTCCCGCGACGACCGGGTCGGTGGTCAGGCGGGCGCGGCGGCTGTCGCCCGCGCCAATCGACGTGGACCAGACCAATTGCGGGGTTGCGGAAAGCGACGGGTGCGTGGGACGCTCGCTGGACGTTCCCTGACGTTGTGTCCAGTTGGCATTGGTCGATTGGCCGGGCAGACTGATCGGCATCGCCCGGTTCTCGACGGTTTCACCGCCGCCCCATGGCGCGCGGAGATCCACCCGCTCGCCCTCGAGGATTTCCTCGCGCGAGCAGGCCGCCGCAAGGCCAAATACGCTGATCAAGGCTAGAGTTCTCAAGACTCGCATGGGTATTCCCCCAAGGTTGCCGCCCGAACGGGCAGTGGTCAGCCCAAATCGCTGGGTTGCTCGCCGCCCAGGACGACAATCAATTGCGCAATGCGGCGGCGCAGGGCCGCCGTCACGTCGGGTTCTTGCAAGAGTGCCTGCGCCTGCGCGAGCGCGGACGCCGTGTCACCGGTTTCCATCGCCAGCAGCGCCAGTTGCTCTAGCGCCAGCGGACGAAACGCCTGTCCGGCTGCGGCCAGGCCGCTCAGAATCTGTTCGCGCTCTGCCACCGGGATATCGGCCCCGGCGATGATGACGCGCTTGAGGGCGGCAATCTGGCGGTAGCTGCTCGGCAGGGCGGCATTGTTTTCAACGCTTGCCAAGGCGGCCAGGGCCGCGGGGCGATCCTCGGCGGCCAATTCGGTGGCTGCCAGCAACAGGTTCAGGATGCCCTGACGGTCGCCCTCGGCCGGGATTGCAGCCAGTGCGGTTTGCTGCGCGTCAGGGTCTTCGTGCTCGAGAGCCGAAATGATCGCATCGCCAAACTCTTGCGCTTGCGCCTGGGTCTGGGCTTTGCTCCATTCGTTCCACGCCGCCCCGCCGACGAGAACCAGCACGGCAAGCACCGCGATCCACGCGTATTTGCGCATCAAGGCGAACAACCGGTCGCGCTTGAGTTCCTCGTTCACCTCGTCGATGAAACTTTCGGGGTTGCTCACGTCTGGTCTCCGTCCGGTGTTCTGGGCGCGGACCAATTGTCCGCGACTGGTCGCAGGGTTTCTCGCCTCTCATAACGCGAAGGATCGGCGCTTGCCAAGCCTACACCCCGCGCTGGGGCGGGGGTTTGCCGCTTTTCGGTGCAATTCGCCCGGCTGATCGTTAAATTGTGATACAAACTCACATTTACGCAGCGGCAGGTCGGGCGTGGATGTTGCCAGCGCGGTTCCGCAGGAGTAATCCAATCCGCGTGTGCTGCGTATAGAGTCTTGGGGTGTGTGAATCCGCGGTAAGGCGGCGTTGACCTCCTTGTGCGAGTTTGGTCAGCGGCGGGGTGTCGCCCTGCAAAACGGCCGGGATCCAGACCAGGATTCCAATGGGTCTGAACGGAAGGTTGAATGATGCGTATTGTGCCGCTGATGACCGCGACGCTGGTGCTTGTGGTCTTGTATTTGCTGGTCATGGAGCGGCAGATGCTGCTGGCGTGGGCGGGCGTTGATCCGGCACAGGCGCAAGCGGTCGAGACGGCACCCGAGGGGGCCGCGCCGGGTTTGTTTGCCGTGGTGGTTGCACGTCTCGAAGAACGCGATCTGGAAAGCGCGATTGTCTTGCGCGGCCGCACGGCTTCGTCGCGCTCGGTCGAGGTGCGCGCGGAAACCTCGGGCACCGTCGTGTCGGAGCCCTTGCTGCGCGGCAGTGTGATCACGCAGGGCACGGTCATGTGCGAAATCGACGCCGGCACCCGCGCCGCGCGCCTGACCGAGGCCGAGGCGCGGGTGATTGAAGCCCAGGCGCGACTCAGCGAAGCCGAGATCAATTTGACCACCACCACGCGGTTGTCCGAAGGGGGCTATAGCGCCCAAAACCGTGTCTCCAGCGCCGAAGCCGCGTTCGAGGCGGCGCGCGCCGGTGTCGAGGCCGCGCAAGCAGGCGTTGCCGCCGCGCTAGCCGAGATGGAACGGCTGACGATCCGCGCGCCCTTCGACGGCGTGCTCGAGGTCAACACAGCCGAAGTCGGCTCATTGCTGGCGACCGGCGGGCTGTGCGCCACGATCATCCAGCTGGACCCGATTCTGGTGGTCGGCTTTGCCGCGGAAACCCAGATCGACCGGCTGGCAGTCGGGGCGATGGCGGGCGCGCGGTTGTCGAATGGCGAGGAGGTCATCGGGCAGGTGACCTTCCTGTCGCGGTCCTCGGACCCGGCCACGCGCACCTTCCGCGTTGAAATCACCGTGCCGAACCCGGATTTGACGATTCGCGACGGGATGAGTGCCGACATGCTGATCGCCGCCACCGCGACGCGCGGGCATCTGGTGCCCGGCTCGGCGCTGACCATCAACAATGACGGCGCTCTGGGCTTGCGGTTGGTCGATGACGAGAACCGCACCTTCTTTGCGCCGGTCACGGTGTTGCGCGACGCGCCGCAGGGGTTCTGGGTTTCGGGCTTGCCCGCTCAGGCGGATGTCATCGTGGTTGGTCAGGAATATGTGACCGACGGAATCGAAGTGCGTGTCACGCGCCGGGGCGAGGATTGATCGTATGCTGGGCATAATCGACTGGGCTGCCCATCGCGCGCGCATGGTTCTGGCGTTCATTTTCCTGACCCTCGCCGCCGGGGTGCTGGCCTATACCAGCCTGCCCAAAGAGGGTGAGCCGGATATCGAAGTGCCCGCGCTGTTCATCTCGGTGCCGTTCGGCGGGATCTCGGCCACCGATGCCGAAACCCTGCTGGTGCGCCCGATGGAACAGGAACTGGCCGGGCTCGATGGCTTGACCGACATGACCGGCACCGCGCGGCAAGGCTACGCCAGCGTCGTGCTACAATTTGAATTCGATTGGGACAAGACCGCCGTCATCGCCGATGTGCGCGACCGCATGGGACGCGCCGCCAACAATTTCCCCGAAGGGGCGGATAGTTATTCGATCAACGAATTCAACTTTTCCGAATTCCCGATCGTGATCATCGCGGTGTCGGGCGACGTGCCGGAACGCACCCTGCTGCGCGCTGCGCGTGATCTGGAAACCGCGATCGAAGGCATTGACGCCGTGCTCTCGGCGGATGTCGCGGGGACGCGCGACGAAATGGTCGAGGTGATCATCGACCCGCTGCGGCTGGAGGCCTATAACGTCTCGCCGGGGAATTGTTGCAGGCGGTGACCAACAACAACCAACTGGTCGCAGCCGGAGATATCGAAACCGAGAGCGGGCGGTTCTCCTTGTCGCTGCCCGGCAGTTTCGAGGGTCCGCAAGACATCTACGCGCTGCCGATCAAGGTGAATGGCGATTCCGTGGTGACGCTGGGCGATCTGGCGACGATCCACATGACCTTTCAGGACCGCGTCGGCACCGCTCGGTTCGAGGGGCATACGACGCTGGCCCTGCAAGTGGTCAAGCGCAAGGGGTTCAACCTGATCGGCACGGTTGACCAGGTGCGTGCCGCGATTGACGCGACGGTGGCCGGCTGGCCGCAAGAGCTGCGCGACTCGATCACCGTGACCCCGGCGCTGGATCGCTCGTATCAGGTCAGCTCAATGATCAGCCAGCTCGAAGGATCGGTGCTGACGGCGATTGCGCTGGTGATGATCGTGGTGCTCGCCAGTCTTGGCACACGCTCGGCGCTGCTTGTCGGGTTCTCGATTCCGTCGTCCTTCCTGCTCAGCTTCATCCTGTTGGGGATCATGGGGGTGACGATCTCGAATATCGTCATGTTCGGATTGATCCTGGCGGTGGGGATGCTGGTCGATGGTGCGGTGGTCGTCGCAGAATACGCCGACAAACGCATCGACGAGGGCGAGGGGCCGATGAAGGCCTATGTCTCGGCGGCAAAGCGCATGTTCTGGCCGGTGGTGGCCTCGACCGCGACGACGCTCTGCGCCTTCTTGCCGATGCTGTTCTGGCCGGGCGTGGCGGGCGAGTTCATGGGCATGTTGCCGGTGACGCTGATTTTCGTGCTGGCCTCGTCGCTGATTGTCGCGCTGATCTTTCTGCCCGTCATGGGCGGTGTGACCGGGCGTATTGCCCGCCGGCTGAACCAGATCGCAGGTCTGCTGCGCCGTCTGCCGTGGCTGCTGCGGGTGCCCTTCATGCTGTTGGCGCTGGCGATGCTGGCGGGGGGCGGGTTGATCATGCTGAATCCGGGTCTGATTTTTGCCCAGGACCCATCGCTGGCCGAGGCCGTGCCGGTGGGCTCACCGCTGCGTCTGGTGCCGGGGGCGGTGCTCATGTTCCTGGGCGCAATGGGCATGTCGATCACGCTGAACGCACTCAAGCCGCGTGCCAAACCAAAAGCGATCAAGGCGGGCGAGCGGCGCACGCTGTTTGGGCATTTCACCCGGCTGATCGTCGCCAATCCGGTGATGCCGTTTGTCTCCATCGCGGCAATCGTGATTTCGGTTTACCAGGTCTTCATCTATTTTGGCGAGAATAACTACGGCGTCGATTTCTTCGTCGCCACCGAACCAGAGCAGGGCATCGTGTATGTGCGCGCGCGTGGCAACCTGTCCTTGGCGGAAAAAGACGCTCTGTTGCAGCAGGTAGAACAGATCGTGCTGGATGAACCGGGTGTGGCCGCAAGCTTTGCGTTTGGCGGGTCCGGCGGGTTGAACTCGAACACCGGCGGCGGGCAGGCCCCACGGGATGCCATCGGCCAAATCCAGTTCGAATTGGTCAATTGGGATGATCGCGGCGATGATCCGAATTTGCGCGGCCAGGTCGTTCTGGATCGGATGGAGGCTCAATTTCAGCAACTGCCGGGGATCATTACTGAATACATGATCATGTCGGGCGGTCCGGCGGGCTCCAAGCCAATCCATTTGCGTCTGACAGGGGATGATTTCGCCGAGCTGGGCGAGGCGGTCGATCTGGTCCGTGCCCGGATGCAAGAGGTCGGCGGGATGGTGGACCTCGAGGATTCGCGACCACTGCCGGGTATTGATTGGGAAATCCGGGTCGATACCGCGGCGGCGGGGCGTTTCGGGGCCGATGTGGTCACGGTTGGCGGCATGGTCCAGTTGATCACCCGCGGCTTGATGCTGGATACCATGCGCGTTGAGACCTCTGATGAGGAAATCGAAATCCGCGTGCGCCTGCCCGAGGAGGATCGCTTGCTGGCGACCCTGGACACGCTGCGCGTGCAAACCGCCCGGGGCCTGGTGCCGTTGTCGAATTTTGTCAGCCGCGAACCCGTCGCCCTGCGTGGCATCATCGACCGTTACGGTGAGCAGCGCTTTTTCGATGTCAAGGCGGGTGTCGCCCCTGAGATGGTAAGCGTGCTGGATGCCGACAACGCGCCGGTCCGTCTGGTGCCCCGATCCGAGGTCGACCCCCGCGCCCATGCGGCCGGGTCGGAGGCGGCCACTGCCGCCGCGCAGGCCCGTCAGGCGCTGATCGAGGACGGTCTGCATCTGGTGCCGGTCACCGCCTCGGAACGCATCGCGGCGCTGACCACATGGCTGGAAACCGATGCGCCGTTGCCCGCCGGGGTCTCGTGGGAGTGGACCGGCGAACAGCAGGATCAACAGGAGTCGCAGAATTTCCTTGCCGGGGCCTTTGCGGCGGCGATGGGCCTGATGTTCATCATCCTGCTGGCGCAATTCAACAGCTTTTACAACTCGGTTCTGGTGCTGGTCGCGGTGGTTCTGTCGACCGCCGGGGTTCTGATCGGCATGTTGATCATGGCGCAGCCGTTTTCGGTGATCATGACAGGCACCGGGGTCGTGGCCTTGGCCGGGATCGTGGTGAACAACAACATCGTGTTGATCGACACCTATCAGGAATTCATCCGCTACATGCCTCGACTCGAGGCGATCATCCGCACCGCCGAGCAGCGCATCCGCCCGGTTCTGCTGACCACCATCACCACGATGGCGGGCCTGGCGCCGATGATGCTGGGCATCTCGATCGACTTTGTGAATGGCGGGTATACGATCGACAGCCCGACGTCGATGTGGTGGAAACCCCTGGCGACGGCGGTGGTGTTCGGCCTGGGGATTTCGACGATCCTCACGCTGATCCTGACACCGGCGCTGCTGGCGGCCCGGATCTGGACCGAGGCCTTCTTTCACGGCATCGCGCCGCGGGTACGGGCGCTGGCAAAGGGGCCGGCGCGCGATGACCGCTTGCTCTTGCGTCGCACCAGCAAAGTCCGCCATGCCGAAATCATCTGGGATCCCCTCGCGGACCCGGCGGCACCGGTTTCCGAGACCGCCGAGACGACGACCGAGGCGCGTCCAAAACAGGGAAAGCACCCTCTGCACGCCGCTGAATAAGTTTCGGGCGACGGGCGGTGGGGGCGGTGGAAACGCCGGGTTTTCGGCGATGGGCGCACCGGGTCAGATTGGCAGCCAACCGCTCAGAAGTTGCGGCAGTAACAGGCCCCAAAGCGCTGCGGCGACAACCCGTCGGATGCGCGGTCCCAGAGGCGTCACGCTTTCCGAGGGGCGGCTGGCGGTCTGGCGAAACGCCGCGCTGAGGCGCGTCTCATGCACGTCGAGCCGCGGCAAGACGCGGGGCCGATCCGGTTGCGGTGTGCCAAACAGGCGCCCGGCGCTTTGACCGGTTGCACGCTCGGCGCGGGTTTCGGTGGCGGGGCGCGCCGGGCGGACCAAGGTGATCGGGCGCGGTGTTTGACGTCGTGGTCCGGCCTGGATCACGGTCAGATTTTCGCGCTCGGGGAGGGACAGCAACGCGTCATCCTTCAGGGATAGAAATTCCGCCGTTGAGAACAGCAGCCCACCCGGCT
Organism: Pararhodobacter sp.; assembly: GCF_034676545.1. Taxonomy (NCBI): domain Bacteria; kingdom Pseudomonadati; phylum Pseudomonadota; class Alphaproteobacteria; order Rhodobacterales; family Paracoccaceae; genus Pararhodobacter; species Pararhodobacter sp. Next base: position 3,039,672 of record NZ_JAUCBZ010000015.1, on the reverse strand, counting down.
GCCAGATCACCAGACAGGGTTGCGCCGCCTCGAACACCGGCAACAGGCAGCGGCGGCCCAGGTCGGACAGGGTCTGCGCCAAGGGTGGCGCGCCATCGGCTGTGGCACGACGTTGGCGCAGGATGAAACCCATCGCATGACGGTGCTCGCGCAGGTTCCTGACCATGCGCGCACGCGCCACGTCCGGTGTGTCTGACGATAGCCTGCGCACGCAGGTCGTGGCCTCTGATGGCATGGGGCCCGAGGCCTGGGTCAGCGCAATGTCAAAACCGGCGGTGCGCAGACGCAGCGAACGTGATCCAAGCCGCAAACTGGCGATTTTCTGCCCTTCGGCCCGCAAATCATCGACAAGGAATTGCATCACCGGCAAAAGATCCGGTGTTGGGTCGTTGGACCCATAGAGCAAGGTTGCCCCGACAACGCCTTGTATTCTGCGCATAGTGACCTTCCTGCCTGCACTCAATGACGCGCGACGGGACAAGGATAACGCCAGAACGGACGCAAGGCTTGTGGATTGTGCCTAAGGTTTTAGTCGAGTTTGGGTCAGTTGCCGCACCGCGCCCTCAGAGCCCCAGTTCATAGAGAAGGTCGGTCACAAATCGGCTGACATCATCCATCAGATCGAAGTTCTTCAAGATCACGAAGGCGATGGCACCGAAGATCAGCAGACGCGGGAGCCAATTGCGGCGCGCGCCAGTGGTGGGCAGGACCGGGCTGTTGGGGCTGCCCCAGGGATCGCCCACCGCGTTGTGCGGGGCCGCGCGCGCGACCGGGACGGTTATCGGCGTTTCGACGACCGGGTCCGCGGGGATGTTTTTGCGATAATCAGCGCCGCGCCGCGACGGCGCTTGTGCGGGTTTCTCGACCGCGCGCAGCGCATAGGTCGAGTGGTCAGCCGGTGCCAGCAAATAGCTGTTGCGGTCGCGGTCACGGTTCGAGGGATGGCGCACATCGAGAGGGTGATATTTGCTCATGCGTTGGTCCTGTCATCTCGCCCAGATCACCGGGGCCTGAAGCCGCGTGCGGCCTGCACATCTTCCCTTGGTATAGCGCAAAAGGGGCGCCGTGGAAGGCGCCCCAATCAAGTTGTGATCACGTCAAACGCGGGCCGGATCAGCAGCTGTAATACATCTTGTATTCGATCGGGTGCGGCGTGTGCTCGTAGGCGTAAACCTCTTCCCATTTCAGCGCGATGTAGCCGTCCAACTGATCCTTGGTGAACACGTCACCCGCCAACAGGAATTCGTGATCTTTCTCAAGCTCTTCAAGGGCTTCACGCAGCGAGCCGCAGACGGTCGGGATCGCGGCCAGTTCCTCGGGCGGCAGATCATACAGGTCCTTGTCCGACGCGGGGCCCGGATCGATCTTGTTCTTGATCCCGTCAAGCCCGGCCATCAACAGCGCGGCAAAGGCCAGATAGGGGTTTGCGGCGGGGTCGGGGAAGCGGGCCTCGACGCGCTTGGCTTTGGGTGATTTGGTCCATGGGATGCGCACCGCGCCCGAGCGGTTGCGGGCCGAATAGGCGCGCAGCACGGGGGCCTCGAACCCGGGGATCAGCCGCTTGTAGCTGTTGGTCGAGGGGTTGGTGATGGCGTTCAAGCCCTTCGCATGCTTCAGGATGCCGCCGATGAAATACAGCGCCTCCTGGCTGAGGTCCGCATATTTATCGCCCGCAAACAACGGCTTGCCGTCTTTCCAGATCGACATGTTCACATGCATCCCCGACCCGTTGTCGCCCGCCATCGGCTTGGGCATGAAGGTCACGGTCTTGCCATAGGCGTGGGCCACGTTGTGGATGATGTATTTGTATTTCTGGATGTTGTCGGCTTGCTCGGTCAGACCACCGAACACCAGACCCAACTCGTGCTGACAGGTCGCCACCTCGTGGTGGTGCTTGTCGATCCGCATGCCGATCGCCTTCATCGTCGACAGCATTTCCGAACGGATGTCCTGCCCGTCGTCAATCGGGTTGACCGGGAAATAGGCCCCCTTGAACCCGGCGCGATGCGCCTGATTGCCGCCGTCGAAGTGGGTGTCGGTGTTCCAGGCCGCGGATTCCGCGTCGATCGAATAGCTGACCTTTTGCGGCGTGACCGAATAGCGCACGTCGTCGAACATGAAGAATTCCGCCTCGGGGCCGAAATACGACGTGTCGCCGATGCCCGATGCCTTGAGATAGGCCTCGGCCTTGAGCGCGGTGCTGCGCGGGTCGCGCGAATAGGCCTCGCCGGTGTCCGGCTCGACGACGTTGCAATGCAGACAGAGGGTCTTTTCGGCATAGAACGGGTCGAGATAGGCGCTGTCCAGATCGGGCATGAGTTTCATGTCGGACTGGTCAATGGATTTCCAGCCGGCAATCGACGAGCCGTCAAACATCAGGCCTTCTTCGAGGAAATCCTCGTCGACCAGATCGACAGCCATCGTGACGTGCTGCAATTTGCCTTTTGGGTCGGTAAAACGGATGTCGACGTACTCGACGCCTTCTTCCTGGATGGTGTTGAGAACCGATTCAACGCTCATGGATGTCCCCTGAATTTCTGATGTCGTGGCGTGGTGGATCAAACGGCGTCTTCGCCGGTTTCCCCTGTTCGAATGCGGATAACCTGTTCGACCGGTGAGACAAAAATCTTGCCGTCGCCGATCTTGTCGGTGCGCGCGGCGGCGATGATGGCTTCGATCGCGGGATCAACCATGTCGTCGTTCAAGACCACCTCGATTTTGACCTTGGGCAGAAAGTCGACAACATATTCCGCACCGCGATACAATTCCGTATGGCCTTTCTGGCGACCGAACCCCTTGACCTCGATGACCGAAAGTCCCTGGATTCCAATGTCCTGAAGGGCTTCCTTGACCTCGTCGAGCTTGAACGGCTTGATGATGGCTTCGATTTTCTTCATGCGCTGACCTCCGCCGCTGGGCTTGTTTCCGGATTGCTGCCCAAAGATCACGTTCACACCGCAGCGACAATCAATTAGCCTCGGCGATGGCGGGGGGTTCCGGGTTTCTCCGCCAGAAAACTGTGTTTGTGCCTAATTTTTGGGCAAAACGCCTGCAAAACGTGCGAAAATTGAAGGCAGAGAGCTGTGAAATGACCGAAATACTGACATCGGCCCAAATGCGCGCGGTTGAGACGGCGGCCATCGAGTCGGGGGCCGTGCTTGGTGCGACGCTGATGGAGCGCGCCGGGGCCGGGGTCGTTGCCGCGCTAGGCGCGGCATGGCCACAGCTTTCCAGCCCCGGTTTCGCGGTGGTCTTGTGTGGTCCGGGCAACAACGGCGGCGACGGGTTTGTCATTGCGCGGCTGTTGTGCGACCGCGGCTGGCGGGTCTCGGTCCTCCTTTATGGCGATGGCGCGCGCCTGCCGCCGGACGCGAGCACGAACTTTGCGCGGTGGTCCGAATTGGGCACGGTTTCGGCACTCAAGGACCCGTCGAGCGGTATCATCGGCGCATTACAGGACAAGTCGCCGGATCTGATCATCGACGCGCTGTTCGGCACCGGCCTGACGCGCGATCTGCCCGGCGACCTGCGCCAAGCGTTGCACGACGCAAGCCAGTGGTTACGCCACCACCCCGCGCCCCCGAAGGTGGTGGCGGTGGATATTCCGTCGGGGCTTTGTGCGGATACCGGTCAGGATCGGGGCTGCGGTTTGCGCGCCGATCTGACGGTGAGCTTTCACCGCGCCAAACTGGGTCATTATCTGGCCGAGGGGCCGGCACTCTGCGGCGCGGTGTGTGTGGTCGATATCGGGCTGCCGGACCGACCCGCCAAAGACCTCGGTGACCCGGCGATTGTGGACCTGGTCGGCGACGATGTCTCGCGCTGGTTGCGCAAGGCGAGCGGCCACAAATACGACCACGGCCACGCGCTGATCCTGTCGGGGGGCGTGGCCAGGGGCGGCGCGGCGCGACTGGCGGCGCGGGCGGCTTTGCGGGTCGGTGCGGGGTTGGTGACGCTGGGTGTTCCGGCCGCGGCGTTGCAGGAGAATGCCGCGCGGCTGGATGCGGTGATGTTGCACCGGCTCGACGGGCCCGAGGCGCTGATCGAGACCTTGCGCGACGCGCGGATTGCGACGCTCTGCCTGGGGCCGGGGCTGGGGCTGACCCGCGCGCGTGGTTTGGTCGCGGCGGCGTTGAGCGCAACGGGTTCACAGGCGTGCGTGCGCCGCGCCGTGGTGCTCGATGCCGACGCCTTGACGGTGTTTGCCGAGGACCCCGGCGCGCTCTGGTCGTTGCTGCACGACCGCTGCGTGCTGACCCCGCATGGGGGCGAGTTCCGCCGATTGTTTCCGGATTTGGCGCAAGTCCCCGTGTCAGACGGGCCGTTTTCCAAAGTGGAGGCGGTGCGCGCGGCCGCGAAACGGGCCGGTTGCACGGTGCTCTTGAAGGGTGCCGATACCGTCATTGCCGCGCCATCGGGCCGGTGCGCGGTTCACGCGGCGGCCTATGACCGGGCGGTGCCGTGGTTGGCCACGGCGGGCGCGGGCGATGTTCTGGCGGGGGTGATCACCGGGCTTCTGGCGCGTGGTGTTCCGTCGTTCGAGGCCGCGAGCGTGGGTGCCTGGCTGCATGTCGAGGCCGCGCGGCGCTTTGGCCCCGGCCTGATCGCCGAGGACCTTCCGGATCAGATTCCGCAGGTGCTTCGCGGGCTTTAATGCAGCAATCCGGGGTGGATCTGCGGCGCGCATGTCTTGGCGCTGGCAACTTGCAGCCCGTCCGCCCAGATCACCTGTGGCGCATCGAAATGCAGCCGGATCAGGCGCAGGCGGGCGCGGGTCTGCCGGATCACCTGCACATCATCGACCAGCGACGACGCCGGCGTCAGCATCGCGTCTTGCCCATACAGAACTTGCGCGCGCCAGTCGTGAACCAGAACTTGCTGGTTGATCGGCACCACCAGACCATGCGCCGGGCGGGCCAGCGGGTCGCCCATCGCCGAGGCGGGGATCATCACGACATCGACCTCGCGCGCTTCGATCAGGGAGGTGCCGCGCAATTCGACGATGCCATTCCCGGCGGTCTCGATGAGATCCCCTGCCAGCAGATACTCAACGGGAAATTCACCCGCCGAGGTGCGGATCAACGTGCCCGCGACAAGGCCGGTGGGCCGTGAGCGCGCGCCAACCAGCGGGATGACAGGATCAAGCGAGGTGAGGAACTGCTGCAACATTGTGGACACCCTGAAAAAAACTCGTTGTTTCCATATTGGCACCAATCATGGCCCAAATATGACATCGCGCGTATTTTTTCGCGACATTTTGCTCTCGCCACGGCGCTTTCCACTTGCTATGAGGCGTGCGTGCGGGTGTGGCGGAACTGGTAGACGCACCAGATTTAGGTTCTGGCGCCTTTGGCGTGGGGGTTCGAGTCCCTTCACCCGCACCACGTCTTGATTACCCCTTAACGCATTGAATATCAGGTCAAAATTGGCAGGTCTGGCACCCTCTGTCCGATGGTGGCCACCGCGCCCTGTAAAGGCCGGTTTCCGGGCCATGCGCGACCGCGGGATCTGACCGCTTTCCCATATTTTCCAACGGTTTGCGAGGGGCTGCGGGGCTGGATCCGGTTTTTCTGCCACCGCGCCGGAGTTTGACGCATCGCGACGGGCAGGCTGATCTCGCAACACGGTTTTCTGGCGCGCCACGTCGATGATTTAGCGCACACCGGCGCGACTGGCCGCTGGGTTGCGCGTCGCCTCCAGCCGGGCCAGCGTGGTTTCCGCGCGTGGCTTGATGATCCTGATCTGGTGCTCGCCAAAATGAACGATTGCGCCAAGCGCTGCGACCACGCCTCAGAGACCATGGCTTTGACCACGGCAAAGAGGTTTTCTGTTGGCGGCACTGTCTTGCCGACGGCGCCCCTGTTGCTCTCGATCTTGCCGCAGGCGGTGGGCCAGCCAAAACCGGCCCGGCGCCTTTGACATGACGACAAGGTCAGCGGGTTCTCGAGGGCACGCGGCCTGCGCATGGGTTTGTTGACCACCGCCAAGCGCACTTTGGCATAAGCGTGGTTTCTGTCGGCCAAGCCATTGAACGTGCCGTCAGCGCAAACGACCCATGGAATACCGCGGATGCAGATCTTCGGCCTCCAGCCATGCCGTCAACAGGCCCATGTCCGGCGTGGCCGGATCGTCGCCAAACCGATGCGCCTCAAGCCCACCTGTCACGAACACCGCGTCGATGCCCTCGCCGCGCGCCCCGCGTATATCGGTGCGCACCCCGTCGCCAATCGCCAGCACCGAGTTGGTGTCACAGGTGATGCCCTTGGCGGCCAATTGGCGCCGCGCAAAATCATAGATCGGCGGATGCGGTTTGCCGAAGGACAGGACCTCGCCGCCCATCTCGGCGTAGAGCTCGGCCAAGGCCCCGGCGCAGAAGATTTGCGTCGCGCCAAAATCTACGACCAGATCCGGATTGGCGTTGAGCATCGTCAGCCCCTTGGTCTTGGCCAGCAGGAACCGTGCCCGATAGTCGTCCGGCGTCTCGTTGAATTCATCGAATGGCCCGGTGCAGATGATGCCCTCGGCCTCCTGCAGTTCAACACGCTCGATCGGTGGCTGATCGCGCAGCCACTCGGGGATGATCTCGAACAGATCGTCGTCCTTGCCCGGCCCAAGGTGCCACAGCTTGCGCCCCGCCGCACCGGTCAGCATCGCCTCCTGGGTTGCATCCCCCGATGCGGCGATCACGTCATAGGCATCCAGCGGCAATCCCATGGCGTCCAGCCGTTTGCGCACCGCGTGGTGCGTGCGCGGCGCGTTGGTCAGCAAAACCACGGCTCCACCTTTGCGCCGAAAGGCCTGCAAGGCCGAAACCGCTTCGGGGAACAAGGCTTTGCCGTTGTGCAGGCAGCCCCACAGATCACAGTAAAGCACATCATACGGGGCTGAAATCTCGTCGAGGCTGGAAATCAATTGGGTCACAGTTTCTCTCCCGATAGGCCCCGATGGGCGTTGACCGTGGCGTAGGCCCGTCTATCTTGCCCCTCCACGAGACGCAATCTTTGCGCGAAAGCAAGAGAAGGCCCGCCATGCAAAACCCTGTTGATCCCGTCAAGCTCGACCGTCTGGCCGAAGTGGCCGTGCGCACCGGCCTGAATCTGCAACCGGGCCAGGATCTGATCCTGACCGCCCCGGTGACGGCGCTGCCCCTGGTGCGCAAGATTGTCGAACACGCCTACAAGGCTGGCGCAGGGCTGGTCACGCCGATCCTCTCGGATGACCAGATGACGCTGGCGCGCTATCAACATGGCCACGACGCCGGGTTTGATCGCGCTGCCGGCTGGCTGTTCGACGGGATGGCGCAGGCCTATGATCAGGGGGCGGCACGGCTGGCGGTGGCGGGTGGCGACCCGATGCTGTTGTCCAGCCAGGACCCTGACAAGGTTGCGCGCGCCAACAAGGCGATGGCCGTTGCCTATACGCCCGCGCGCGAACGCATCACGCGCTTTGCCACCAACTGGACGATTGTCGCCTATCCTGACCCTGCCTGGGCAAAACTGGTGTCGCCGGACTTGCCCGAAGACGCAGCCGTTCACCGCCTGGCCGAGGCGATCTTTGCCGCCTCGCGGGTCAGCGACGACAACGCCGTCGAAAGCTGGAACGCGCATAACACGGAATTGGGCCGCCGCTCGGCCTGGCTCGACGGTCAAGACTTCGCGGCACTGCATTTCACCGGCCCGGGCACCGATCTGACAGTCGGGCTGGCCGAGGGGCACAAATGGCTCGGCGGCGCCACCCGGTCGCAAAACGGCATCGTCTGCAACCCGAACATCCCCTCGGAGGAGGTTTTCACCACGCCGCATAAATTTCGCGTCAACGGCACGGTCAGCGCCACGAAACCCCTGTCGCACCAGGGCACGCTGATCCAAGACATCGCCGTCACCTTCAAGGACGGCGTCATCACCCAGGCCCAGGCCCGCACCGGCGAGGCCGTGTTGCGCAAAGTCCTCGACACCGACGAAGGCGCACGCCGCCTGGGCGAGGTGGCGCTGGTGCCCCATGCCTCGCCGATCTCGCAATCGGGCCTGTTGTTCTACAACACCCTGTTCGATGAAAATGCCGCCAGCCACATCGCTCTGGGCCAGTGCTACGCCACCTGCTTCCAAGGCGGCGAAACCATGGACAGCGCCGAAGTCGCCCGCCGCGGCGGCAATGACAGCGCCATCCATATCGACTGGATGATCGGCTCGAACCAGATCGATGTCGACGGGATCACCCAGGACGGCACGCGCATCCCGGTGATGCGCAAAGGCGCCTGGGCGTCATAACCCGCCCGCCTGTCTTTGTTCCGAAAATATCCCGGGGGGGGAGGCCGCAGGCCGATGGGGGGCCGCGCCCCCCACGGTGCGAAGGGGCTCGATGCCCCTGAGCACCGGCCCCCCTCAAGTCACAAGGTCAGCGACGGGATGATCTGCTTCTTGCGGCTCATGACACCCGGCAAGACCACCGTGTCACCCGACACCGTCACGCCAAAGCTTTTCTCGGCGAATTGCTTGACCAGATCGTTGGGCACCAACAGGGTGGCTTCCTCGTTGAGGATGTCGATCACGAACAACAACACCTGATCCGCGCCGTCCTCTTTGGCAACGCCCTCCATGGCCGCCATCAGGCTGGCTTTGCGGTCCAGCAGCAGTTTGGGCGCCGTGGTTTCCAGCACCGAGACCCGCAACTCCTTGCCCGCGACGGTGTATTCCTTGCTGTCCATGCGCAGCAAGTCCGCATCCGAGAAGGCCGAGACGTCGGATTTCGCCTCGAACAACGCGCGGGCCAGGTCCGGGATCGACACGCCCAGATCTGCGGCCAGACTTTCGGCCACCGCGCGGTCGTGGTCGGTGGTGGTCGGGCTGCGGAATTCCAGCGTGTCCGACAGGATGCACGACAACATCGCGCCTTTGATACCCTCGGGCGCGGTTTTCACCGCGTCGCCCATCAGATCATGCAGGATCGTCGCCGTGCAGGCCAGCGGGCGGATGGTGATGTCGATCGGCCCCTTGGTTTCCAGCCCGCCGACCAGTTTGTGATGGTCGATGATCGCGCGGATATCGGCGGCGTTGATGCCGGCGGGCAGCTCGGCCGGGTTGTTGGTATCGACGATGACGACTTTCTGCCCCGGTTCGACGTCCGTGATGATCTCAGGCTTTTCCAGCCCCCAGCGGCGCAGCATGAAGGCGGCCTCGGTGTTGGGCTCGCCCAGCAGGACGGCGCGCGCCGGGGTTCCCTGAACCTCGCTGAGATACCACGCCCAGATCAGCGGCGATCCGGTGGAGTTGGTGTCGGGGGATTTGTGGCCGAAGACGAGCGTGGTCATGAGAGCATCCATCAAGGTTGAGGTTTGCCCGGCTTATAGGCAAGCGTGCGGCGCGAGAAAAGGGGGCGGGCAACGGTTGGGTCTTGTCGAGCGGTCCTGTTGGTCGCTAACGTGGCCCGATGCAGCGTGAATCCGATCTATACCCCCCCCTCAAGGCGTATTTCGTGGCGCGTGGTCTGGCCGTGAAGGGCGAGATTGGCGCGGCCGATCTGGTGGCGATGGGCGGCGCGGTGCCGGTGATTGTCGAGATGAAGCTGAAATTCTCGCTGACCCTCTATCATCAGGGGATCGAGCGGCTGAAAATCACGCCGCAGGTCTATCTGGCGGTTTTGCGGCCCGAGGGGGCGGCGGCGACGCGGATGCTGAAGGATAATACGGCGCTGTGTCGGCGGCTTTCTCTGGGGTTGATGACGGTGCGGTCGCGGGATGGGTTTGTCGAGGTTCTGGCGGAGCCGGGGCCGTATCATCCGCGCGCTTCGAAACCGCGCCGCAGACGGATCGAGGCGGAGTTCGAGCGCCGCCAAGGCGATCCGAATGCGGGCGGGGCGACGCGGCATGGAATCGTGACGGGGTATCGTCAGGATGCGCTGCGATGTGCGGCGTATCTGGCGGAATATGGGCCGTCAAAAGGGGCGGCGGTGGCCAAGGATACCGGGGTTCCAGTGGCGACGCGGTTGATGGCGGACAATCATTATGGCTGGTTCAAACGGGTGGAGAAGGGCGTCTATTTTCTGACCGAGGAGGGCCGGAAAGGCCTGGTGGATTGGGATGGGGCGCTGCCGGAGGTGTGATTTGTCCCGCAAAATGTCCCACGGTTTGTCCCACGCTTTGTCCCACGGGGGGACAGCGGGCGGATCGAGCGATATCAATGCCTTGGCGTGCAGCGTTAACCCGGTGGAAAGGTTTGTCGCGCGCTCATACGGGCAAACGCGCCCGCGCGATGGCGGTATGAACGGCGACGCCATGCATCAGGGCGGCGTCGTTGAAATCATAGCGCGGGTTGTGCAGGGGTGCGGAGTTTGTGCCGTTGCCGATATAGCCAAAACAGCCCGGCACATGATCGAGAAACCGGGCGAAATCCTCGGAGGCGGTCATCGGCGTCGGGCGCATTTCGGCGGCTTTGGAGACGGTCGCAGAGGCGGCCAGCATGGCGGCGGCGAGGTCGGGGTCATTCACCAAGGGCACGAATTCGCGGTCGTAGCGCAGGCTGACATCCAGCCCATGCGCGGCGGCGATCCCGGCGGCGATGCGGCGCATCTCGGCCTCGATCCGGGCTGAAACCTGTGGCTGAAAGCTGCGGCAATCGCCCAGAATGCGGGCGCTGCCGGGCAGGGCGTTGCGGATGCCGTCGGTCAGCAATTCGGTGACCGAGACCACGGCGATCTCGGCCGGGTCGAGGCGTCGGGCGACAATGGTTTGCAGCTCCAGCACCAGGGCGCAGGCGGGCACCATCGCCTCGCGAATCAGATGCGGGCGCGAGGCATGGCCGCCTTGCCCGGTCAGGGTGATCTCGAAAATATCCTCGGCGGACATGAGCGGGCCGGGGCGGGTTTCGAAATGACCGACGGGCAGGCCGGGCATGTTGTGCAGGCCGAAAATCTCGTCAAAGGGAAACCGGGTCATCAGCCCGTCATCGAGCAGGGCCTGTGCGCCGCGCCCCCATTCCTCGGCGGGTTGAAAGACAAAGCGCAAGGTGCCGTCAAAGCCGCCCTCTTGCGCCAGAACCTGCGCTGCACCCAGCAACATGGCGGTGTGGCCGTCATGGCCGCAGGCGTGCATCAGGCCGGGCGTGGTCGAGGCGTAGTCGGCACCCGTCGAACTCGGTGATGTGCAGCGCGTCCATATCGGCGCGCAGGGCAATCGCCCGGTTCGAGGTGCCGCGTTTGAGGGTGGCGACAACGCCGGTGCCGCCTATGCCTTCGGCCACGTCGAGGCCCATGTGTCGCAGGGTTCTGGCGACGAAAGCGGCGGTGCGATGTTCCTGAAAGCCGAATTCCGGGTGGCGGTGCAGGTCTTGGCGCCACTGGATCATCTGGCGGTGCAGGTCGGTCATGGGTGGCTCCGGGCCGGGCTGCGCGCCCAGCGGTGTTGCGCGGCGGTTTCGACCGCGCCGGGCCGCACCGCGCGCAGCCGTGTGAGGGCGTCGTCGGGCGCTTCGCCGTGCTCGATCATCAGCCGCAGCGCGACCATGCCCGAGCGGCCAAGCCCGCCGCGACAATGGACCAGAACCCGCCCGCCCTTGGCAAGGATTTTCGTGGCGGCGTTGGCGGCCGCGGACCAGTCGGCATCGGCGGGCGGGATGCCGAAATCGGGGATCGGAAACGGGTGCCAGACGATCCCGGCCCGGGTGATCTGGTCCGGCAGGGTGGCCGCACCATGGGCCGAGCGTTCGGCATCCTGGGTCAGCGAGAGGATCAGGTCGGGCGCAAAGCGCAGGATTTGCGCCATGTCACCGGGAAAATCGCCCAGACGCCCCGGCAGTGGGCAGAGCGCCAAGGTCCCTTGGCCGACGGGCAACGGGGTGATGACGAAAGGGTCGGGCATTGTGCGTCCTGAGGGGGCGGATCGGGGATTGCCGCGTGGTATAGCGCGAAAGCCGGGCGCGGGCCAGTTTTTCACGCGGGCGGCCCCGGATGGCGCGCCGATGCCATCTGGCGCGGTGGGGCAGCGCCCCCTGTGGGGGCGATCGCAAAGGGTCGGAGGAGGGTGAAATGGGACGCGTCAGAGCACGCGGACATCCACCGAGATGCCGCGCCCGGCCAGAACGCAGCTGATGGTCTGCACGTTGTCTTCGTTGTTGCGGACGCCAAAGCCGCCCTCGCGCGTGTAACGGTCGAGCGAGTTGATCAATTCCGCGTCGCTGAGGGTGTCGTAAAACTCGACATCGCTTTCCAGGTCGGCCACATCGGTGCCGTAAAGGGATGACACCTGATCGGTCCAATCCGACGGGCATTGATCGGCGGCGACGCCAACCGTGCCGCCGGTTCCCGACAGGTCCAGGGTGGCGACCGAGGCGCTGTCAAGGCTGGTCTGGATGTCATTGCCCAGTGCCGTGGTCCCGGTGCGCACTGCCGCCGCGCTGGCAAGGCCAATCCCGACGACCGCGGCCGTCAGGACCACCCAATCAACGGTGACAGCGCCGCTGTCACGACGCCAGAACGATAAAATATGTGAGGCAAACATGGCCACCCTCCGGCTTTTTCCCGAGTTGAGTTGGGTTTTTCGTCGTAATCGTGCCACTTCGTGACAAAAGTGAGACTGTTCTGTGGCGATGGCGAAAAAATAATAGCCGCAAGGGCTGTTGACACGCGCCGGAGGGCTGCCTATTTCAGGCTCGTTAGCACTCACCCAAGGCGAGTGCTAAGAAATTTTGCTCTGGAAACTAGGGAGTGTTCACAGATGGCCTTTCAGCCCCTTCAAGACCGTGTTCTGGTCCGCCGCGTCGCAAGCGATGAGAAAACCAAGGGTGGTTTGATCATCCCTGAGTTGGCCAAGGAAAAGCCCGCCGAGGGCGAAATCGTTGCCGTTGGCACCGGCCTGCGTGACGAGGACGGCGATCGCATTGCGATGGACGTTGCCGTTGGCAACCGCGTCCTGTTCGGCAAATGGTCCGGCACCGAAATCACCCTCGAGGGTGAAGAGCTGCTGATCATGAAAGAAAGCGACATTCTGGGCGTGATCTCCTGATCCGACCGGACTGCCTTTCCTTTCTGACACAAAATTCAAGGAGCCTCCAACATGGCTAAAGAAGTAAAATTCGGCACCGAAGCCCGCAACAAGATGCTCAAGGGCGTCAACATTCTGGCGGATGCCGTCAAGGTGACCCTGGGCCCCAAGGGCCGCAACGTGGTCATCGACAAATCGTTCGGCGCACCGCGCATCACCAAGGACGGCGTGACCGTTGCCAAGGAGATCGAGCTGTCCGACAAGTTCGAGAACATGGGCGCGCAGATGGTCAAGGAAGTGGCCAGCCGCACCAATGACGAAGCCGGCGACGGCACCACGACCGCCACGGTTCTGGCGCAGGCCATCGTGCGCGAGGGCATGAAAGCCGTCGCGGCGGGCATGAACCCGATGGACCTCAAGCGCGGCATCGACACGGCGACCGCCAATGTCGTCGCGGCGATCCGCAAGATGTCGCGTCCGGTCAAGGACAGCGACGAAGTGGCTCAGGTTGGCACCATCTCGGCCAACGGTGAGGCGCAGATCGGCCGTTTCATCGCGGATGCGATGCAGAAGGTCGGCAACGAGGGTGTGATCACCGTCGAAGAAAACAAAGGCATGGATACCGAGGTCGAAGTCGTCGAGGGCATGCAGTTCGACCGTGGCTACCTGTCGCCTTACTTCGTGACCAACCCGGACAAGATGGTTGCGGATCTGGAAGATTGCTACATCCTGCTGCACGAAAAGAAGCTGTCGTCGCTGCAGGCGATGGTGCCGCTGCTCGAGGCTGTCATCCAGTCGCAAAAGCCGCTGCTGATCATTGCTGAAGATGTCGAAGGCGAAGCGCTGGCGACCCTCGTGGTCAACAAGCTGCGCGGTGGTCTGAAGATCGCGGCCGTCAAGGCGCCGGGCTTTGGCGACCGTCGCAAGGCGATGTTGCAGGACATCGCGATCCTGACCGGTGGTCAGGTGATCTCGGAAGATCTGGGCATGAAGCTGGAGTCGGTGACGCTGGACATGCTTGGCACCGCCAAGAAGATCTCGATCAACAAGGACACCACCACCATCATTGATGGCGCTGGCGAAAAGGCCGAGATCGAGTCGCGTGTTTCGCAGATCCGTCAGCAGATCGAAGAGACCACGTCCGACTACGACAAGGAAAAGCTGCAAGAGCGTCTGGCCAAGCTGGCTGGCGGTGTTGCGGTGATCCGCGTCGGTGGCATGACCGAAACCGAAGTGAAAGAGCGCAAGGACCGCGTTGATGACGCCCTGAACGCGACCCGTGCGGCCGTGCAGGAAGGCGTGATCGTTGGCGGTGGCGTGGCTCTGGTTCAGGCGGCAAAAGGTCTGATCGGCCTGACCGGCGACAACAGCGACCAGACCGCAGGTATCACCATCGTGCGCCGCGCGCTTGAAGCGCCGCTGCGTCAGATCGCCGATAACGCAGGCGTTGACGGTGCGGTTGTTGCGGGCAAGGTCCGTGAGTCGACCGACCTGAACTTTGGCTTCAACGCGCAGACCGAAGAATATGGCGACATGTTTGCCTTTGGTGTGATCGACCCGGCCAAAGTGACGCGTCACGCGCTGGAAGATGCAGCCTCGATCGCCGGCCTGTTGGTCACGACCGAAGCCATGATCGCCGACAAGCCAGAGCCGAAGGGCCAGGGCGGCGGCGGCGGTATGCCGGACATGGGCGGCATGGGCGGCATGGGCGGCATGATGTAATCATGCGCCATAAGGCACAGGGAAAGGGGCAGCCGGTTGGCTGCCCCTTTTTTCATGCGCTTATGCCACGAGGGGCGCTCACGCGCCGGCTGCGGTTTGCCGCGTCGTCTATTCGGTGGAAATCTCTGTCTTTGCAGTTGACCCGCGCAGCGCGGCTAGCCGTGTGCCGTTGGGGCAGAAGGATGGCGCCTGGTCGGTGTGACCGTCGCGACGGTCCAGAAACACGGCGCAGAGCTTGGGCTCTGGGCAGCTGTTACAGGCCTGCATCATTGCGCTGAGTGTTGCGACTGGCAACGTGTTGGTGCGCAGAGCGGCGGCGAGGTCGATATCCATCGCGCGCACCATGTCCCACATCAGCAATTTTGACTCAGGATCAGGTGCGAAGAATTTGCCCTTGGGCGGCGGAGAGGTTTTGCGGGACATGTCTGCAATTTTCATAGCGGGTGTCTGGCTTTGCGACTGGCTTTGAGACTGGCCGAGCTACTGGTGACTCACGGGAGTCGATCGTACCACAAATAAAGATGAATTTAAAGTAAGCATTAAAATGCCGTCAGTCTGTGTTCCCCGCCGAGCGCTCGTTTGGCGCGAGTTTTTTTGTCGCAAGATCGCTTTTTGTGCCGTAAGAGATGCGATTGGGTGGGCATCCGGGCAGGCGGCGTCAGGGTGCGGCCCTGGGCTTGGGTCTCGATGGTTTCGCCGCTGGTATTGGCCCCGGACCAGACGCATGGCGCTGCGCGTCTTGCCGTCTTGCCGTCGTTCCGGCACGCTTTCATCGCGCAGCCATCCAGCCCCAGCGTTCGGCGGGTGGCCAGAAAGATGAGTATTTTTGGCAAGATGAAGACGGGGCGCTACCAGTGGGGTGGGCGTTGATCGGCGAGGGGGACGGCGGTGCCGCTGTCGGCCTCGCGTTCGGCCTCGCGCTCCATCAGGGCGCGGGTGCGGCGGGTGATGGCGTCAAGGAGGGTGCCTTGGTCGCGCACGATATCGGACAGATCCTCGACCGTGCGGGTGAGGTGGGCGATTTTTTTCTTCGAGCTGGGCGATGCGGTCGGTCATCGGGGTACAATGGCGCGGCAAAAGCAAGGCGTCAATCTGGGTTTTACGGCGGGTTCTTGCCCCTTCGGGGCGCTTGGGCTAGACCACGCGCGACAGTTTCAGGACCGGATCCATGAGCAAAGCCAAAGCCCCCCGCCGCACCCGTGCCGAGACCCCCAAGGGGTTTCGCGATTATTTTGGCCCCGAGGTCACTGCGCGCAACGAGATGTTGGCGCGGATCGCGGCGGTGTATCATCGCTATGGCTTTGATCCGCTGGAGACCAGCGCCGTGGAAACCGTTGAGGCGCTTGGCAAATTCCTGCCGGATGTGGATCGCCCGAATGCCGGGGTTTTTGCCTGGCAAGAGGAGGATGACAAGGATTGGCTGGCGCTGCGCTATGACCTGACGGCGCCTTTGGCGCGGGTGGCGGCGCAGTATCGCAATGATCTGCCCTCGCCTTACCGTCGTTATGCGATGGGGCCGGTGTGGCGCAATGAAAAGCCGGGGCCGGGGCGGTTTCGGCAGTTTTATCAGTGTGATGCGGATACGGTGGGGGCCTCGACGGTCGCGGCGGATGCCGAGATTTGCGCGATGCTGTCGGATGTGTTCGAGGATCTGGGGCTCGGCGGCGACTATGTCGTGCGGATCAACAACCGCAAGGTGCTCAACGGGGTGATGGAGGCGGCGGGGGTGTTGGACCCGTCCGAGCCAGAGCGGTTCGCGGAGGAGCGCGGCATCGTGTTGCGCGCCATCGACAAGCTGGACCGGCTGGGCGAGGAGGGCGTGCGGGCCTTGCTGGGCGCGGGGCGCAAGGATGAGAGCGGCGATTTCACCAAGGGCGCGGGGTTGCCGGATGCGGCGGCGGATATCGTGCTGGCGTTCACCGCGGCGCGGCGTGACAGCGGGGCCGAAACCTGCGCGGTGTTGCGCGGGTTGGTCGGGGCCTCGGTGATCGGCGCTGAGGGTGTCGCGGAGTTGGAGGAGATGGCGCGGTTGCTGGAGGCGCAGGGATACGGGCCCGACCGGATCGTCATTGACCCCTCGGTGGTGCGCGGTTTGGGCTATTATACCGGGCCGGTGTATGAGGCGGAATTGACGTTCGAAATCCTCGACGAGAAGGGGCGCAAAAAGCAGTTTGGCTCGGTTGCCGGGGGTGGGCGCTATGACGATCTGGTCAAGCGCTTTACCGGGCAGGTGGTGCCGGCGACCGGGGTGTCCATTGGTGTGGATCGCTTGCTGGCGGCGCTGACCGCCAAGGGGCGCGGCGCGGAAACTGTGCAAGGCCCGGTGGTGGTGACGGTGATGGATAAGGCGCGCATGGCCGAATATCAGGCGATGGTCGGCGAGTTGCGGCGCGCGGGCATTCGGGCCGAGGTCTATCTGGGCAACCCGAAGAACTTTGGCAACCAGTTGAAATACGCGGATAAACGCGGCTCGCCGGTGGCGATCATCCAGGGCTCGGATGAGGCGGCCGCGGGGGTCATTCAGGTCAAGAACCTGATTCTGGGCGCGAAGATTGCCGAGAGCGCCAGTCTTGAGGAATGGAAGGCGCGGCCCGCGCAGGTCGAGGTGGCGCGCGCTGATCTGGTCAAGACGGTGCAGGCGATGCTGGACGATCCTCTGTGATGGCGGCCCCTGTGATGGCGGTGTCGACGAACGGGGCGGTGCAGGCGGCGCGGGCCGAGGGGCAGCGGCTGTTTGGCGCGTTCCAGACCTGGGGCGCGGTGCCGGTCGAGGCGGCGATCTTGCAGCCCGCCGAGACGCTGCTGGATCTGTATGGCGAGGATATTCGCGCGCGGGCCTATGTCACGCAGGACCCCAGCCTGGGCGAGATGATGCTGCGCCCGGATTTTACCGTGCCGGTGGTGCAGGCGCATATGGCGCAGGGTGCGGAGCCGGCGCGCTATTGCTATCTGGGCGAGGTGTTTCGCAAGCAGGAGGGGCTGGGCGGGGCGCGGGCCTCGGAATATTTGCAGGTCGGCTACGAGGTGTTCGACCGCGAGCAGCCGTTGCGCGCCGATGCCGAGGTGTTCGCGCTGTTCGCGCGGCTGTTGGCGGGGCGCGGATTGCGGGCCTCGACGGGCGACATCGGCATCTTGCGGGCGGCGGTGGCGGGTCTGCCGACCTCGGACACGCGCAAGGCGGCCTTGATGCGGCATCTGTGGCGGCCTGCGCGGTTTCGCGCCTTGCTGGAGCGGTTCGCGGGGCGCGCGCCGATGCCAAAGGGCCGCGCGGATTTGCTGGCGCGTCTGGCGGCCGGTGAGGCGGTGGGCTGCGATCTGCCGCAGATCGGCCTGCGCAGCCGCGACGAGGTTGAGGCGCGCATGGCGCGATTGGCCGAGGATGCGGCGACGATGGCGATTCCGGGCGATCTGGTGGACGGGCTGGAGGCGCTGTTGAGCGTCGCCGACAAAGCGCCCAAGGCACTGGCGCAGATGCGGGGATTTGCCGCCGAAATGCCGTGGATCACGCCGTCGCTGGACCTGTTCGAGCAGCGTCTGACCGCGCTGTCGGCGCATGCTGTGGACCTGGGCGCGCTGGATTTCGAGGCCAGTTACGGGCGCACCACGCTGGAATATTATGACGGGTTTGTGTTTGGCTTCTCGGCCGAGAACCGTGCGGACCTGCCGCCGGTGGCCAGTGGCGGGCGCTATGATGCGCTGACCGCGGTGCTGGGGCAGGGGCGCTCGATCCCGGCGGTGGGCGGCGTGATCCGTCCGGCCCTTTTGGTGGATCTGGAGGGGCGCGCATGAGCCGGGTGAAGATCGGCGTGCCGTCGAAAGGCCGTCTGATGGAGCAGAGTTTCGACTGGTTCGCGGCGCGCGGCATCACCATGCGCCGCACCGGGGCCGAGCGGGAATATTCGGGCGCCGTGGACGGGGTCGAGGGGGTCGATCTGGTGCTGCTGTCGGCCTCGGAAATTCCGCGCGAGATGGCGGCGGGGCGGCTGCATCTGGGGGTCACCGGCACCGATCTGGTGCAGGAAAAACTGGCCGACCCGGCGGCCCAGGTCGAGGTTCTGGCGGAAATGGGTTTTGGTCAGGCTGATCTGATCCTTGCGGTGCCCGAGGCGTGGGTCGATGTGGAAACCCTGGACGATCTGGACGCGGTGGCGGCGGCGTTTCGCGCCGATCACGGGTTCCGGCTGCGGATTGCCACGAAATATCACCGGCTGGTGCGTGACTTTTTGCGCAAGCAGGGGGTGGCGGATTATCAACTGGTGGACAGTCAGGGCGCGACCGAGGGCACGATCCGCAACCTGACCGCCGAAGCGGTGGCGGATATCACCTCGACCGGGGAAACTCTGCGGGCGAACCATTTGAAAATATTGGATATCGAGCCGATTTTACGCTCGCAGGCCACGCTGTTCCGGGCGCTGGCCGCCGACTGGGATGCCGAGGCGCTGCGCATTTTGTCGCGCCTGCGGGCCGGGTTGGGGGTCTGAATGGCGGAGCCGTTGGAGGGGATCGAGAACATCCGAGCGATTGCCTGGGATTTCGACGGGGTGCTGAACCGCGCCGGGGTTGCGGGGGCGGATGGGCTGTTTCGCTGGCAGCACCGGATGGCGGCGGAATTCGGCATCGAGACGGCGGATCTGGCGCAGCGCGTGTTCGGCCATGATCCGCGCGCGCTGATGACCGGCACAGAGGATATTCTGGACCGGCTGGAGGCCTGGGTGCGCGAGACGGGCTTTGAGGGCGATGCCGAGGATCTGCTGGAGATGTGGTTTGTCGCCGAGCATGAGCCCGATGACGACCTGAAACGGCTGATTGATCAGGTGGACCGCGTGGGCGTGACGCAGGTCATGGCGACCAATAACGACCCGCGCCGCTTGCGGTTTATCGCGACCGAGGGCGGCTGGGCCGACACGGTGGACGCGATCTTTGCCTCGGGGGAGATGGGGGTGATGAAGCCGGACGTCGATTTCTACGCCCGGATCGAGGCGGCGCTGGGGCTGGAGGCGGCGGAAATCCTGCTGATTGACGATCAGGCGCGCAACACCGATGCCGCCGAGAGGCGCGGTTGGCTCGCGTGGCAGTACCAGCCCGGCGGGGCGATGGCGCTGGCACAGGCGCTGATGCCGCTGTTGCTGCGCGGGCAGCCCTGAGGTTAGGGGGGCTTTGCCCCCCTCTTCGGCGATGCCGAATTCACCCCCCAGAGTATTTTTGGCAAGATGAGGGGGGCGATTTAGGGTTTGTCAATCACCCCATCGTAGGCTTGGGGCTGGTCAGGCGTCTGGTGCGGTCAGGATCTGGCCGGTGACCGTGCCGCCGTCGGCCACGAATTCGCTACCGGTCGAGAAGCTCGCTTCGCACAGGATGAAGCGCACCATGCGGGCGATTTCTTCGGGCTCGGCAAAGCGGGGGATCGGCTGGTTCTGGGTTGTCTCATCGCCGAACCCTTCGGTCATCGGCGTGCGCACGCCACCGGGATGGATCGAGGCGATGCGAATGCCCTGCGGTGCCAGGTCGAGGGCGGCGGCTTTGGTGAGGCCGCGCAGGCCCCATTTCGAGGCGGTATAGGCCGCAAGCCCGCCGTAGCCCATCAGGCCGGCGGTGGAGGAGGTGTTGACGATCGCGCCGCCGCCGGCCTTGGCAATGGCCGGTGCGGTGATATGGATGCCCAGAAACGCGCCGGTCAGGTTGATGTCGAGGACGCGGGCGAAATCTTTGGGCGTTGTGCTGAGGACGGTGCCCAGACCGAGGATGCCGGCGTTGTTGAACAAGGCGTTGACGCCGCCAAAGGCGTGCTCGGCCTCGGCCACGGCACGGGTCCAGTCGCTGGCTTTGGTGACATCGAGGTGGCAATACAGCGCGCCGGTCTCGGCGGCGAGGGCTTCGCCCTTGTCGTCCAGAATGTCGGCAATCAACACCTTGGCCCCTTGGGCGGCGAGCATGCGAACAGTCGCCGCGCCAATGCCCTGGGCACCGCCGGTGACGATGAGTTTGAGGTCTTTGGGGTCGATCCGGTGCATGGCCTGTCTCCTGTTTTGCTCTGCCTGTAGAGCATCACAAATGGCAGGGTGCGGCGTTGATCTGGAGCAATGGCCGCCTAATGCAGGCCGAATTCCGCCAAGGCCTCGGCCATGCCGGGGGGCAGGGTATCGTCGCCCGCGCGCTTTTTCGGCAGGTCGCGCGGCGTGTCGGCGTCGTTCAGGTAGCGCCAGCCCTGGAACGGGCGGCGGGGTGCGGGTTCGGTGCGGTGAACCTCGGGGTCCAGCACGATGGCGCAGCGGTTGATCCCATCCTCGCCGGTCACCGGATCGAGCCGCAGGATGCGTTGCCGGGCCAGAACCTGACCCTTGAACACCCAATAGAGCGAGCCGCCGTCCAGCACTTCGTCGCGGCGTTTGGGCGTCATGCGGGTGATGTGGCGCGGCAAACCATCGGCGCCTTTGGCCCGCGCCGAGGCCTGCCAGTCGAGCAAATCCTCGACACCGTCCGCGCCGACGCAGAGTTTGATGATGTTCACGCTCATGCCGCCTTATGTGATGCGCCGGGCCGCGGGATCAAGGGGCAATGTTGTTTCCGCTCCGTTGACCCGGCGCGACCGCTGGACTATGTTTGTTCTTCTTTCCGCAGGTCAGTCAGGAACACCGCCATGAGCCCCAGTGTGCGCGATACCGCGAGCCGTTTTGCCGCCCCGATCGCCGAACAAATCTGGGACATGAAATACCGGTTCAAGAATGCCGACGGCCAGCCGCTGGATGCAACCCTGCAAGACAGCTGGCGGCGCGTGGCGCGGGCGCTGGCCTCGGTCGAGGGGGAGCCGCAGGTCTGGGAAGACCGGTTCTATGGCGCGCTCGAGGATTTTCGCTTTCTGCCGGCCGGACGCATCCTGGCCGGGGCGGGCACCGGGCGCTCGGTCACCCTGTTCAACTGTTTCGTCATGGGCACGATCCCCGACAGCATGGGCGGCATTTTCGAGATGCTCAAGGAGGCCGCGCTGACGATGCAGCAGGGCGGTGGAATTGGCTATGATTTCAGCACGATACGCCCCAAGGGTGCGCCGGTTTCCGGGGTTGCCGCCGATGCCTCGGGGCCGTTGAGCTTCATGGATGTCTGGGACGCGATGTGCCGCACGATCATGTCGGCGGGGTCGCGGCGCGGGGCGATGATGGCAACGATGCGTTGCGATCACCCGGATGTCGAGGCGTTCATCGCCGCGAAACAGGACAGCGCGCGGCTGCGCATGTTCAACCTGTCGGTGCTGATCACCGATCCGTTCATGGAGGCCGTCAAGACCAACGCCGCCTGGGATCTGGTGTTCGAGGGGCGGATTTATCGCACGGTTCAGGCGCGCGATCTGTGGAACCGGATCATGCAGGCGACCTATGATTTTGCTGAACCCGGCGTGATTTTCATCGACCGGATCAATGCCGCGAACAACCTTGCCTATGTGGAAACCATCGCCGCGACCAACCCCTGCGGCGAGCAGCCGTTGCCCCCTTACGGCGCGTGTCTGCTGGGGTCGATCAACCTGTCGCGGCTGGTGCAAAACGCGTTCGAGACCGGCGCGCAGGTTGATGAAACCGAGCTGACCGAGCTGGTCGCCACCGCCGTGCGGATGATGGACAATGTGGTTGATGCCAGCCGTTTCCCGCTGCCGCAACAAGAAGCCGAGGCGCAGGCCAAGCGGCGCATCGGGCTGGGCGTAACGGGTCTGGCGGATGCGCTGCTGATGGTGGGCCTGCGCTATGGCTCGGACGAGGCCGTGGCGCAGACCGAGGTCTGGATGAAGGCGATTGCACGCGCGGCCTATCTGGCCTCGGTCGATCTGGCGCGCGAAAAGGGCGCGTTTCCGCTGTTTGACGCCGAGAACTATCTGGCCTCGGGCACCATGCTGGGCATGGATGGCGATGTGCGCGATCTGGTGCGCGAGCATGGCATCCGCAACGCCTTGCTGACCTCGATTGCGCCGACGGGCACCATCAGCCTTTATGCCGGCAACGTCAGTTCGGGGATCGAGCCGGTGTTTGCCTACGCCTATAAACGCAAGGTTTTGCAAAAGGATGGCTCGCGCACCGAGGAGGAGGTCGTGGATTATGCCGTGGCCCTGTGGCGGCAGAAATTCGGGGACGCGCCGCTGCCGGACTACTTTGTCTCGGCGCAATCGCTGGACCCGCTGGACCATGTGAAAATGCAGGCGGCGGCGCAGAAATGGGTGGATTCGTCGATCTCCAAGACCATCAACTGCCCCGAGGATATCTCCTTCGAGGCGTTCAAGGACGTCTATCTGGCGGCCTGGGATATGGGCTGCAAGGGCTGCACGACCTACCGGCCGAATGCGGTGACGGGGAGTGTGTTGACGGTTTCGGCGAAAAGCCGAAGTTCACCGGGAGTTCGGTTTCAGAGCGGATCCAAAGCGCCGCCCCGGACGTCATCGCCAAAGACATGTCGGCCCCCAATCAACCCCATGGCGACGTCATCTATCTCTCGGAACCCCTTGCGCGGCCCGAGGCGCTGGAGGGGCAGACCTATAAGCTGAAATGGCCGGTCAGCGAGCACGCGATTTATATCACGGTGAATGACGTGGTGGTCGGCGGGCGGCGGCAGCCGTTCGAGGTGTTCATCAACTCGAAAAACATGGAGCATTACGCCTGGACCGTGGCGCTGACGCGGATGATTTCGGCGGTGTTCCGGCGCGGCGGCGATGTGTCGTTTGTCGTCGAGGAGTTGAAGGCCGTGTTCGACCCGCGCGGCGGAGCCTGGATGCAGGGCAAATACATACCCTCGATCCTGGCCGCGATTGGCGGCGTGATCGAGGAACATCTGGTGGCGATCGGCTTCATCGAAGGGGCCGGATTGGGGTTGAAATCAGACCCCAAGGCCTCGACCGGCGGGTCGCGGGCGGCGGCCTGTCCGTCGTGTGGGGCGTATGAATTGGTGATGATCGAAGGCTGCATGACCTGCCGCGCCTGCGGGCATTCAAAATGCGGGTGAGTAGGTTCGAGCGGGTGTGTGTGTTGACAACCTAAGTTTGGCCATCACAGGCTAAGAGCGGCCATTTCACAACTTAACGGCGGCTATTTGGCAAAAAGCACTTATCGCGGCGGATTTTGTCCGCCGTTCTCAGGTATGGTTCCTGATATGCCTTGCCTTGCAATATAGGCCCGCAAGTGGGTGCAGGACAAATTATTGGTGACGTTTGTTGGGGAAGCTTCATCAGGTTATTCGAAGCAATGGATTTTTCCGTTCCTTTCTCAGGAAACTCCGCCTTCGGTTCGTAGGATTTTGGCATTTTTTGCAAAAATAAACCCCACAGGAATACCTGCGGGGTTTGCTTGCTCTTGTTCTGGGGAATTTGGCCGAAACTTGGTCCCGGTGGTTGCTCTACCTGACGGCCCGGCCTTGCCGATGGGTTCAGGGCGTCATGCGACTTTCGTCCAGGCGATTTGATCTTCTGCATCCAGGCGCGCGAGCAGCAGGTCCCGCATGATGAGAAC
Source organism: Pararhodobacter sp. (assembly GCF_034676545.1). Lineage (NCBI taxonomy): Bacteria > Pseudomonadati > Pseudomonadota > Alphaproteobacteria > Rhodobacterales > Paracoccaceae > Pararhodobacter > Pararhodobacter sp. The sequence goes on along the minus strand of NZ_JAUCBZ010000015.1, from coordinate 3,015,495 downwards.
CTTCTGGAAATGCTGCCGGATCTGATTGATACAAGCGCCGCTTTCCCACAGAATTGGAACCGTTTTAACTTTGCCGATTGCGCCGAGATCGGGATCATTGATCCGATCAAAAACGCCGCGTTCTCCGAGCGTTTCCTGAGCCAGAAGGGTGTCGAGGAGTTCTTGAATGCGCCCTATCTGTTGGGGCGCAGTCTCCGAAACCGGGCCATCACTTCGCAAAATGACAATGGCTGTGGTCAAAGTTGCACTATCTGAGGCCGATAAGTTTGCTTCGTTTTCTTCAACGTCAGCATGCACGAATCGCAAGGCCGCTTCTCTGATCGGTTGCATTTCGGGCCATCGTGTTTCACGATATCTGCTGCACATCGTAGTTGTGGCACTCTCGTTTCAACTATCTAAACGAACCTTGGTGACGTCAGTTGGGAGTTGCGTTTGAATGGGTTGTTTTGTGCGGATAGCACTTTGATGAAGAACATTGCCTGGGTCCTGCCCGCCGTCATCACGGCTCTTGTCATCGAGGCCGGATATGCTTGGGAATTTTGGATACCCATTCCGTTTTTACTCCTCGGCATAGCGGTTGCCATTGCGGGTTCCATGGGCGGAACATACGCCGGCTTTCTTGCCGGAATGATAACTGTGGCCGTTCTGGTTCACGCACATGTTGCCGTGCTGGGGTCGCAATTGTTGTCGACGGATTTGAGGCAGGTTGTCTTGGCGTCGGTGTTCTTCATGCTGATTGGTGTCTGGCTCGGGCGATTGAGAGATCAGCGCGATTCCAGTATCAAGGCGCTTCGCGAGATTGAGAGAGGCCTTGAAACATCGCTGCAAAAAGAGCTGTCAGAGAATGAAAAAAAGGCGATCAAGGTTGCCGAAAGCGAAAAGCGGCTGAATACGGCGGTTCGCATTGCGGGCCTTGGCCACTTCACCTTTGATGTCGCGACTGGCAATTGCACCTATTGTTCCGATCAGCACGCCGCACATTTCGGCCTGACCCCCGACGAATTCCGAGCGCGGACAGCAGGGTTCACGCCGAACCTGTTCTACATACACCGCGACGATCAGCCGCTCGTTCTGGAGGCAATTCAGCGGCTGGCCACGGGTCAGCCCCAGATCTTCGAATTCCGCGGGGTGCGCCCCGATGGCGAGATCCGGTATATCCGCGTCATCGAAGAACCCAACCTGGATGAAAACGGCAAGCACATTGAGAATGTTGGCACCAGCATTGACCTGACGGACCTGCGGCTGGCCGAGATGCGCCTGCGTCAATCACAACGGATCGAGGCCATCGGCACGTTGACCGGCGGGGTGGCGCATGATTTCAACAACTTGCTGGCCATCATCCTTGGCAATCTCGAATTGAGCCTTGAGGACAGTCGCAAGGACGACATGCGCGGGCTGGTGCAAGCGGCGATCAAGGCGACCTTGCGGGGGGCCGATCTGACGCGAAGCCTGCTCAGCTTTTCCCAGCAAGCCCATCTTGAGCCAAAACGCCTCAATTTGAGCGAGCGCATTCAACACACAATGGACTGGGCCGCCCGCGTTCTTCCCGAGACGATCACCATCGAGAATATATCTGCCGAGGGGCTGTGGGATGTTGAACTGGATGCGACATCCCTTGAGAACGCGCTGATCAACCTCCTCCTCAATGCCCGCGATGCGATGCCGGACGGCGGCAAAATCACCATAGAAACCAGCAACATCCGTGTTGGAGACGATCCCGGTTCTGTGGCGATGGAGGGGGTCGCGGCGGGTCAGTATGTCGTGCTGGCCGTCAGCGATACCGGTCACGGCATTCCAGAGGGCAAGTTCGACGTGATCTTCGAGCCATTCTACACCGAGAAACCTGCGGGCCAGGGGTCTGGTCTGGGGCTTTCCATGGTGCAGGGCTTTATCGCCCAGTCTGGCGGTGCGATCCGCGTCACGTCTGAAATCGGTGTCGGAACCACGTTCAAACTCTATTTCAAAGCCGTGGATCAAGGCGCGGTTGCCATCAAAGCTGATGACGCTGTGCCGGTTCATCCTGCCATGGCGCGCAACAGGATCCTCTATGTCGAAGATGAAGCGGAGGTCATGCGTATTGTGAAACGTATTCTGGAAAGTGCCGGGTATTTGGTCACGACCGCCCGGAATGGCGACGAGGCCTTGCAGGTGTTCAAGGATAATAGGCCATTTGACCTCGTTTTGACCGATGTGGTGATGCCCGGCAATCTTCAGGGGCCCGCCTTGATCACGGCCCTTCGGCGCATAGATGCAGACCTGCCGTGCATTTGCCTGACGGGCTACACGCGACAGGAGACGGAACAAGACCATGAATTTGCGCCGTCCGATATCCATTTGATGAAGCCCGTCAGACGCGCAGACTTGCTCAATGCGCTGTCCAAAGTGCTGGTTGGAACAGGCGAACCCGATTGATGACCGGGGGGGTGTTTCCTTGCTAGTAACAATGAACTTGCACCAAGCCCGAATTCGTGTGCCTATGGTGCTTGACTTGGGTTTCGCAGCTTGGTGGCATGCAACAAGACGTAGATGACAAACGACTGATGGCTGCAATCGTTTTGCTCGAACGGTTTGTCCGCGATATTTACCCGGAAAAGAACTCGTCGGCCATTCAGCCGTTGCAATGGTCAATCCTGCGCTATTTGGCGCGGATGCCCGACGACCGCTGCGAGGTTCGCTGGATTGCTCAGTATCTGGGGTTGACGCGCGCGCCGGTGACCCGCGCCGTCGCAACGCTGGAAAACCGCAATCTGGTGAGCCAAAAAACCAGCCGCGAGGACGCGCGCACCAACACGATCGCGTTGACGAAACAGGGCATCGCAACCCTGGCAAAGGACCCGATTTTGGGTGCCGCAGAGCGTATTCGTGCCCTTCCTCTTGACGATCAAACCCAGTTCATCAACTCTGTTCGCTCCCTTACCTTGAATTTCGGGGGCCGTAGCGTTGACCGACCGTAAACGAGTTTTGCTCGTCGAAGACGATCCCGAAATGCGAGCGGTCATCGCCGCGTTTCTATCGCCTGACAACTTCGATGTAACCGAGGCCGATGACGCAAAGGTCGCGACACAAAACCTGTCGGAGGGAGGGTCCTTCGACCTCGCCATCATTGATTTCTGGTTGGGTCAGGATCACGCTGTGTCGATCATGGATGCGATTACGTCGCAAGAATATTCGATTCCGATTATCATGATATCGGGCGGCAAGCGCGGCATGGATCTGGAAGCAACCGCCGCCATCGCGGATATCAGCGGGGCTGTCGTATTCCTGCAAAAGCCCTTTCGGAAAGCCACTTTCCTGAAGGCGGTAGCGACAGCTCTAGCAACTTGAAGTGGAAAAATAACGGAGAAACCTTGCTTAACGCCAATATTGTTGCTAGTAGCAAGGAATGTTGACGCTTTGGAGAAGATCGCATGGATAAAACTGCACGAGATGCCCTCGCTGAAACCCGTGATGTGCTGAATGGTCTCAGTCATTTCCTCGGTGCGGTTGGCAGAGCGACGCGTTCGGATGCAAGCGCTGACCTCAAAGCCATTGAGATCAGCCTGACACGTATTTCCGATCAAATTGCCGCCATAAATCAGCGGGACAGTCAGCAGTGCCTTGATGCGGCGCCATTCCTTGCGCATGCGCAGCATTCTTGACATTTCACCTGATGAAAAATGTTGGCTGAAAAGGTCAAGCAAGTGCAAACAACTGTTTACGTAACGGATGACGACCCCGAGTTCCGATCAACTATCGGAAAAATTCTCGACGGTACGGAATACAAGTTTCAGATATTCGCGAGCAGCGACGAATTGGTCGATGCCTTGGTCAATTCCGACAGCAACGCAATCGTCTTCCTCGATCTTCATATGGAACGTGAAAACGGCATTGCGACCATCACGAGATTGCAGCCTTATAATCAGAGAATCCGGCTGCGTTTCATTACGGGTGGTGCAAGATCTCTGGCGGATACTGCAGAACTGATTGCAAAGGCACGAAGCATCAATGTTGGTGAGACGCTCTACAAACCATTCCCTCGGCAAGCCTTTGTCGATGCGATTTCTGACGATATTGGTCTGATAGCGCGCTAAAAAAGGCAAGAACTTGGGATATCAGGTGTTTAACTGATAGAAAACGTAGAGAAATTTCCGGTCCGACGCATGGCTTCTCAATTTATATGATCCGTTGCGTGCCGAATAAATCTACTTCGTGTGCTTGTGTTCAATTTCGTTCGAAATTGAGAGCGCGTTTTCAACGGCGGCAATCAGTTCCGACTGCCTGACTGGCGTCATCAATCGGATCGCCTCTTGACGCAAACCGTTGCCATGGACCGTTGCTTCGCTCGCATAACCAGACATGAAAATGATCGTTAAAGCTCGGCGAGAACTTCATGCGACGGTCCTGAAACGGAATACCGCCCCTTGGTTTCGCCGATCTCGTGCTCGATCTGCATCGTCTCATCCCTCGATAGGGTCAGTTTTGGTCGCGGACTGATGCTGCGTCAGCCCTTTTTTTTCCATCGCGTTTGTCGAATGACAGGGACGTTGCCCCGAAAACCTCCCAGATGAAGGCGGCGACCGGCCCGGTGATGGGCTTGCGTTGACGGAAGGCAAAGATTTCGATGTCAAAGCTGAGATGGGTATCAGGAAGCTTGATCTCTTGCAGCGTGCCCTGCGCCAGTTCTTGCGAAATCAAATGTTCGGGCAGGCGCCCCCAGCCAAGACCACTTGCAAGCAAGTGTTTTTTCATGTGCAGGTCACTGACATACCACCGCCTTTGCCCCTTCTGGACACCAAACTCGCGGTCGAGCAAACCAGAGGCTTGGCCACTGTCGCGCGCGATGATCTGATGGAACCGCCGAAGGTCGGTCAGTGTCCGACTGGCGCCCATCGCGTCGACAAGCGACGGCGCCGCGACGTTGCGCATGACCGATGTGCCCACGGGCCTGTAGTCGAAACCTGCCTCTTCCAGCATGACCTGGATCGCGGGGGCCACGGCAAGCGCGGCCGCCCCCGATTGCACCGCCTGAATCGCGCCAGACAGAACCTCGGCCTGCAGGATCACGCGCGTGTCAGGAAAGCGTTCCTGGACGCCGATCAACACGGGCGTCAGGATATCCGGATCGGCGGCGGCGTCGAGGGCGATGGTGATCGTCTCCTCCTGGCCTTTCTCGAAATGCTTGATCAACGCGGTCAGATCCTCTGCTTCGGACAGAACCCGCAAGGATTGCAGATAGACCCGCTTGCCAACCGGTGTGAGTTCCAGCCGATAGCCAGAGCGGTCGAACAGTTCGGTCCCGGTTTGCAGCTCCAGCGCCTTCAGCGCCTGACTTATCGCAGGCTGCGTGCGGTTCAGGGCCTCGGCCGCCAGTTTGACCGTTCCTGTTTCGACCACCGCGCGCAGCACCTTCAGTTGATCCAGTTTCATAGGCAACCCACATGTTAAGCAGTTCTTATATAGAGCCGCAAAACATATAATTATTAATTCATCTTTTGAAGGACTAAAACAGGCTCAACAAAAGGACACACCCGATGAAACAGGTTATTTCACAACACGACGTCCAGCCCGATCAGGCCGGGCCCTTCATCATCGCCCGTGCCCTGCCCAATGCGGCGACGCGGTTTGTGGGGCCGATCATGTTGCTCGATCACTTGCCGCCGCGCGACATCGCGCCCGGCGAGTTGCGCGATCCTGACGGGTCCTTTGCGCATCCGCACCGGGGCATCGCAACCTTTACCTATGTTCTCGAAGGTGCGCTTACCCATGCAGACAGCACCGGCGGACACGGCACCGTCAACGCCGGTGGCGTGCAATGGATGAAGGCGGGCAACGGCATCGTGCATGACGAGATGATCGCCACGGATCTTCGCACAAACGGCGGCACGCTGCACAGCTTTCAGTTCTGGGTCAACCTGCCCGCCAAACACAAGGCGGAACCTGCCCAATATTTGCCGGTCCGCGCCGAAGACTTGCCGGTTGCGGCCTTGCCGGGCGGTCGGGGCCACCTCAAGGTGCTGTTGGGCAGCTACAATGGCAGCACCGCGCCGATCCCAATCTTTTCGAGCGAATTCATCTGGCATGTGCGCATCGAACCCACGGGGTCGGCAACGGTGGCGCTGCCAAAGGGTTTGCCCGTTGCAGGGTTTCTGCCCGTCCAGGGCGCTGTCGTAAGTGGCACGGAAATCGCCGCACACCGGTCGTTCATGCTGGCGGACGAAGGCACCGAAATCGACCTCGTCAACTCAAGTGCCGAGCCACTTGACGTGCTGCTGTTCGGTGGCAGGCCGATTGGCGAACCGGTGGCGGTCCGTGGCCCCTTTGTGATGAACACCGAGGCCGAACTGACCGACGCCTTCCGCGAATTCCGCGCGGGCACATACGGCCAGATCAACTATCCGGCAGCAGCCGGCTGACCGGCAACACCGCGTCCCTGCGCACCCAAACCAATTTTCCCGCAAAGCGGATCATCCGTCGACGGGCACATAACAAGGAACACCCTCATGTCCAACCGCATCGCCATCATCGGAGGCGGCTATATTGGCGTCCAATTGGCAAAATCGCTCGACGATGACGCCGACATCACGCTGATCGAGCCGCGCAGTCATTTCGTGCATGCACCCGCAATGATCCGCGCCGCTGTCGATCCCGCGCTGCTGGACCAGGGTTTGATCCCCTATGACAAGCTGTTGAAAAACGGCCGCGTCATCCGCGCCCGCGCGAGTGGCATCGACGGCGGCGGCGTGACGCTGGACAACGGCCAGCGGGTCGAGGCGGATCATATCGTGGTCGCCACCGGATCGTCGAACGCCATGCCGTTCAAACCCGTCGGCGACGACATCAAGGGGCTGCGCCAAGCCAACCGGCGGATTTACGACCAACTGAAGGCGGCGCGCAGCATCGGCATCGTCGGTGCCGGGGCCGTGGGCACCGAACTGGCGGGCGAAATCGCCCATGCCATGCCCGGCAAGAAAATCACGCTGATTTCCGATCTGGACCGCCTGTTCCCCACCATGCCGCACAGCCTGGGCGACGGGCTGGCCCGAAAACTGCGCGATGCGGGCGTGACGCTGATCCTTGGCAAGAGGGCGGAGAATTTGCAAAGCCTGACCGAGCCTTACGCCGGAAGCCTGACGCTGTCGGATGGATCAGAGCACACCTTCGACCTCATCTTCCCCGTCCTCGGCTCTCGCGCCAGTTCCGAAGTGCTGGCGGCTCTGCCCGCGGCACAGAAAAGCACCGCGAACCGGATCAAGGTCGATCGCTGGCTGCGCCCCTCGTCGCTGCCCAATGTATTCGCTGCCGGTGACGTGGTCGATGCCGGCGACGCCATGACCATTGTCGCGGCCAGCCGTCAGACGCCGTGGCTCAAGGCGACGTTGAAGGGGCTGATCGCGGGCAAGCAGATTGAAGACATGAAGCCCTACAAGCCATGGGGGCCGAAAGCACCGATCCTCGTGCCGCTCGGACCCAAGCGCGGCGCTTCCTTCCTCGGGCTATTCACCGCCGGGGACTTCCTGACGCGCAAAATGAAGGGCGAGGACCTGTTCGTGAAGAAATACAACAAGCTGCTGAACCGTTCCTGAGCGGCTGCGAACCATGACGCCGAAGCCCAAGCGACCACGTCGCGATCTGGACAAGGTCGCTTGGATCCTTCGATTCTTCCCATGCCCATGAGGAATGACGACTGTCATAAACACGAACTCCGACGCCATTCACCTCGACTTTTCGCTGAGAAGCAGGGAAGTGCGCTTCAAATGGCGGCATTTCACCGCCCGAATTTTTGCCGTAGTCACATAGTTATAAAAGCGGTCCTTCGCGCCCAGAACATCGGTGTCAGCGTCGTCCCGCCAGACCGACGTTCTGGCCGACAAAATGCTGCACCGCGCACCAATGGCCGCTTCGACGGGCCGCATCGCAGCATCTTGAGGCGGTGATGAAAGGCCGCAACGGGCGGTGACGATACAACGTCGGGTTTGCGGCAGCCAACAGTTCTGACGCCACAAACCCCTGCCGTTCACCTGTGATTGGTGTTTGCAACGCCCTCGCCAAAGTTTCGCCCATCACCTCGCCACCGCCCGTGGCACCGGGATGTGGGACTGGGGTCTCGGCCGATGTTTGGAGGGAGGACGGTGTGACGATCGCTGTTGTCGGCATGATCCTGACCGGATCACAGGCCGAGACAATCCTCGCTGACGGGAGGGCCGATCTGGTTGCAATCGGCGGCGGCATGCTCGACGATCCAATTCGGGGCCATCATGCGATTGTGGCCCGGGCATGCAGACGGGGTTGGTGACGCGGATGACGAAGATCTTCACACTTTTAGCCTTGGTGTTGGCGCTTGTGGGCTGCGGCGGCGGGCAATCCTCGGTGCCGGGCCTTCTTGCACCGCGGGTGCTCAACGCCGGTGATTATCGCGCACCGGGGATTCCCGCGCAGTTTGGCGACACGGATCCGCACGACTGGACCGGCCTCACACCGGCCCACTACGCGGTCCACGGCATCGACGCCGCGCGGTATAACGGGCTGATCGACTTCGTCGCCGCCCGGGCTGCCGGTGTGCGGTTTGCCTGGCTGAAGGCGACCGAGGGCGGCGACCGGCTCGACCCGGGATATGGGCTCAACGCGCGAAGCGCGCGGGAGGCAGGCGTGCCAGTGGGCGCCTATCATTTCTATTACCCGTGTCGTGACATCGCCGAGCAGGCGCGCTGGTTCATTGCCAACGTGCCGCGCGTTCCCGGTGATCTGCCGCCGGTGTTGGACATGGAATGGAACAACCACTCGCCCACCTGCCGGCTGCGGCCCCCACCGTCGCAGATCCGCGCCGACATCGAGACCTTTGCCCGCATGATTACAGCGCATTACGGCACAGCGCCAGTTGTCTATGTCACGCCGGATTTCTACCAAGACAACGATCTCGGCACCCTTGAGACTGTCGAGTTCTGGCTGCGCGCGGTCGCCGACCATCCCTCGACACGGTATCCCGGTGAACACTGGAGCTTCTGGCAATACAGTGGAACCGGTGTCGTCCCTGGTGTGGCGGGTCAGAGCGACCTCAATGCTTTCGCGGGCGATATGGCGGCGTGGGACCTCTGGCTGGCGGCCCGTCGGCAGCGCTGAACTGACCTACGGGCTAACCCCGCGACGTGGTTGGCTTTGGCTATGTTCCCGCCGCCGGCCAACCTCCGAGCGCCGAAAACGCTGCGCTCTGCACGAATGGCAGAATGACAAGCTGCATCGCATCTCGGGTCGGAATATGGTTGATGTTAGTGGGCCTGAGACCGGATTGTACGATGACGATGTCAAACGACGATGAACTGCGGACACTTCAGCGCGACGTTCAGCGTTTGCTGGGGCGATGCATGTTACGGCTGCAACAGGTTGAGCGGCTGATCAAAGCCATGGTCGTGGATCATAAGCTCTCGGGGCCGATGAATAGCTTGGAACAGGCACGGTCCACGCAGATCGACGGCACAGCCCTTAAGACACTGGGCACCTTGGTTGGCGAACTCCTTGGATCGTATTTCGTTGCGGGTGAAATCGACCCCAACGAAGGGACGGAAACCAACTCCCCTGAGAACGTCAATTGGTTCGCCATGCAGATTAAGCTTGGCTTACCGGCCGCAGAGTTCGTCCGGGTCGAGAGTGAATTGAAAGAATTGGTGCGTCTGCGGAACACTCTGGTTCACCACTTTATCGATCAACATGACATTGCGAGCTCGGATGGATGCCGTGGCGCGCAAGAAACATTGATCACCGCATACGCCCACATCGACCAACATCTTGGACAACTTCGGGAATGGGCGGTAACACTGGTGAAAACGCGGCAGGCGATGTCTGAGGCCTTGCAGTCCGATGAGGTCATAGACTTAGTCGTCAACGGTATTTCCCGCGATGGAAACGTAAATTGCGATGCCTCGGGCATCGTAAACGCCTTGCGAGAAGCCTTCGATGCACTGGCGGTCGATGGGTGGGCATCTGTCGCTGAGGCGGGAAGATGGGTAGCCAAGCGGTACCCCGAGGAACTACCTGCCAAGTATGAATGCGCAAGTTGGCGGCAGGTCGTGCATGAGACGCATATTTTAGAACTTCGGTACTTTGAAATGGATGGACGACGCACTGCCTGTTATCGGGAGAAGGAGCGTCCCGCGAAGTCGCCTTAAATTACGCTGGCGTCGCCTAATTGCTATGCGTCATCCCACGGCCGCCAATGGGAGGCTGCAGCGTGGCGACGGATCATTCCACGAAAGTCCGCTTTGAAGACGCTGCGCTGCAGCGTTTGATGTGACGGCCAAGGTTCGCTGTGGGTCGCCTACTGCCTCACATACGTCACATAGAAACCCTTCAACATGCGATGGTCCTGAAGGCGATCTCCAAGGTTGAAACCGTCTCGACGCAGCGGAGCCTGGAAGATGTCCAATCCGCGGTCGAGCACGATTTTCCAACCAGTGTCTGTCACGATGTCGCGTGCATGGGCGTTGCCTGACGTGTCGAAGGCCCAGGTGAAATCCACGCCGGATCCGGTGCAGGCCTCGGTAATGCTCTCCAGGAGCTCACGCTGCTTTTGAATGTCACCGTCATGCGGGCCTGTCACGAGATGGATGGCCACCTGATCCTCAGGCGCTTTCCGCCGAATGACCATTTCGACGAACTCCATCATGTTCCTGATCTGGTAGAAATACCGAATATAGGGGTCCGTCACCACGATCCGGGTGGCACCATCGGCATAGGGGCCAAACAGCGTGTCATAGCTGACGCCCTTGCGGTTTTCGGCAAAGACGTGATGGCCCTCTTCAGGTTTCGGTTTCTGCGGGGCGCTGGTCGGCGCTGACTGTGCCGCGACGGGCGCGACCTCAACCACGTCTGTTTCGGCGTCATCCTGCCGTCCGGGATCCCGCGCCGGTTTTCGATGATAGAACTGCGGGAACTCCTGCTCTTCAACAGTCTGGATACGCCGCTTTTCGCCGTCGGACCCGGAATAATAGAAGTCGACATCCGGATAGGTCGCATCTGTAGATTTCCACGCAGAAGTGAGCCGGATAGACGGATAATTTCCACTGAGATTTGAGCCATGTGACCCTTCCCCCAGCGCGATGCGCAACGGGGAGCAGCGGAGTGATACACATGGGACTTTTGAACATTATTCGACGGATGTCTTTGCGGGAGAAGCTATCGATCCGTGAGATTGCGCGTCGCACTGGATTGTCGCGCAATACGATTACAAAATATCTGAATGCGGGCACGATCGAGCCGCAGTTCGCGACACCGGAGCGGCAAAGCAAGCTCGATCCGTTCGCCGAGAAGCTTGCCGGTTGGCTGAAGACGGAGGCGGCCAAGTCGCGCAAGCAGCGGCGAACGCTGAAGCAGCTGCATGCCGATCTGGTGGTGCTTGGCTTTGATGGGTCTTACGGTCGGGTCGCGGCTTTTGCGCGTGACTGGCGGGCAGATCGGCAGCGAGAGCAGCAGGCAACAGGGCGCGGCATCTTCGTGCCGCTGTCGTTTCGTCCGGGCGAGGCATTCCAGTTTGACTGGAGCGAGGATTTTGCCGTTTTGGGCGGCGAGCGCGTCAAGCTACAAGTCGCCCATATCAAGCTGTCGTATAGCCGGGCCTTTCTGGTTCGGGCGTATCTGCTGCAAACGCACGAGATGCTGTTCGACGCTCACTGCCACGGGTTCCGGGTCTTCGGCGGCGTTCCAGGGCGTGGAATTTACGACAATATGCGCACCGCTGTTGACCGCGTCGGTCGTGGGAAGGAGCGGCAGGTCAACATGCGCTTCCTCGCAATGGCCAACCATTACGTGTTCGAGCCAGCGTTCTGCAATCCTGCCGCCGGCTGGGAGAAGGGGCAGATCGAGAAGAATGTGCAGGATGCCAGGCACCGTCTGTGGCAACCCATGCCGGACTTCCCCGATCTCGCGGCCCTGAATGATTGGCTGGAACAGCGCTGTGTGGCGTTGTGGAATGAGATTCCTCATGCAGCACTGCCGGGGAATGTTGCTGACGTCTGGGCCGCAGAACACCCCGTGCTGATGCCATTGCCGCCCGCCTTCGATGGCTTTGTCGAGCATAGCAAACGGGTGTCCCCGACCTGCCTAATCAGCTTCGAGCGCAACCGCTACAGTGTTCCAGCGTCGTTTGCGAACCGGCCTGTGAGCTTGCGGGTTTATCCAGAGCGTTTGGTGGTCGCTGCCGAGGGTCAGATCCTGTGCGAGCATGTGCGGGTGATTGAGCGCAGCCACCAACTCCCGCCACGCACGATTTACGATTGGCGCCATTATCTGGCCGTCCTTCAGCGTAAGCCGGGTGCGCTCAGGAACGGCGCGCCCTTCGTGGAATTCCCTCCGGCCTTCAAGCGGCTGCAAGACCTTATGTTGCGCAAGCCTGGCGGTGACAGAGAGATGGTTGATATCTTGGCGCTGGTTCTGCATCACGACGAACAGGCCGTGCTCGTCGCCGTGGAAATGGCCTTGGCTGAGGGCGTGGCAACCAAAACTCACGTTCTGAACCTTCTGCACCGTCTTATTGACGGAAAGACGATTGGTGGGCCGGACATCGAAACACCACAGGCACTGGCTTTGCGCAGTGAGCCAAAGGCGAATGTCGAACGCTATGACGGCCTGCGGGCCCGGACCGCCGGAGGCCGCCATGCGTCATGATCCCGCCAGCGGTGCCATCATCATCATGCTGCGCAGTTTGAAGATGCATGGCATGGCCCAAGCCGTCACCGACCTCATGGAACAAGGCGCACCAGCCTTTGATGCTGCGGTGCCGATGCTCGCTCAATTGCTGAAGGCCGAAGTGGCCGAGCGGGAGGTCCGGTCCATTGCCTATCACATGAAGGCCGCTCGCTTCCCGGCTTACAAGGATCTGACCGCCTTCGACTTCGCGGCCAGTGAGATCAATGAGGCCACGGTGCGCCAACTTCATCGGGGCGAGTTCATGGACGGTGCCCAGAACGTTGTGCTGATCGGGGGCCCTGGGACTGGCAAAACGCATGTCGCGACAGCCCTTGGCGTGCAGGCTGTCGAGCATCACCGCCGCAAGGTTCGCTTCTTCTCGACCATCGAGCTCGTCAATACGCTCGAACAGGAGAAGGCCAAAGGCAAAGCCGGACAGCTTGCCGAAAGCCTCGTCCGCCTGGATCTCGTGATCCTCGACGAGCTCGGCTACCTGCCGTTCAGTGCATCAGGCGGTGCGCTGCTCTTCCATCTGCTCAGCAAACTTTACGAACGCACCAGCGTCGTCATCACCACAAACCTGAGCTTCAGCGAATGGGCCACCGTCTTCGGCGATCCCAAGATGACGACCGCACTCCTCGACCGCCTGACCCATCGTTGCCACATCCTCGAGACCGGCAACGACAGCTTCCGCTTCAAAACCAGTGCAGCCACCGCGGCGCAGAAAAAGAGGGAGGACAATCACGTATTGACCAAAGCCTGAAACCCGAAACATAACCTAGAGGTGGCTCACTTCTCGATGGAAAACCCGGCTCACTTCCGCGTGGAAATCTACAATCAGATGGGTTTCCGGGTCGAGGACGCCTTGAAGCAGCTCTTTTATCTCGGATTTTTCGCTGTCGGCCTCGATTTCCAGAACCTGTTCGAGAATGTCACGCTCTTCCAAGATTTCCAGCGCGATATCGTAAAGGCTCAGGTCCAGCACACGCACGCCGGAATGGCCGACGCGGGAGACCAGATCCTTGCGATCATCGACAATCGACAGGCCTTCCTCAGCCGGAAAGGGGTAGATGAAGAACGGCACTTCATTGCCAAGGCCCTGCTTTGTCAGGAATTGTTCGCTGGTAATGACGCGGTAGAGGTGCTCAGCGCGTTCTCTTCTGCTCAACGCGGGCTTCATACTCATGCTCCGTCCATTGCTATGCCGGGAAAGAGGGCAAGCTCTGCCGGATTCTCGACTTCAAGCATCGTTTTCAATCGCGGCGAAAGAATGGCTGACTGGATGCGATTTGCGCTGGTTATGACGCCCGCGTCGCGCATTATGCGAAACATGACCTGTCGCAGTTTTTTGCGGGTGGAAGTGCTGAGTTTTGCCAGATCTTCATCCCACTCCGCCTTGGCCTCGAAGAGAATGTCAAAGGATTCCAGAGGCAAGTCGACCTGATAGGAAAGATGACGTTCGCGGATGACCTCGAGCGCAAATTCACGAACGAACCGATAGGCCCGGCATGTGGACAACCAGAGCAATGCCTGCTGGTCGGTGCGATCAGCCTCATCCAGCAGGAAATTGCGTTCTTCCGTAGACAAGGTCTGTAAACGGTTCGCGATTTCGCGCAGCGTACGACGATTGGACGCTGCTTTCGGAAGCAGCGTCGCACCTTGATCCATGGCGCGTAGCACGGTTTGCTCCCAAGGCTCGCCCTCGATATGAAGCCGGGCGACCGCGACACTTTCATTGATGAAAAGCCCGCCCGTGCTGAACGACATTCTGTACTTGTTGTGATGTACTTTGCTCATGCTGATTGTCTTCCCAGTGCGGCTTGCACCTCCGACCTGTTGACCAGCACGATGTGCTGATCTTGGGGCGCGCGCGCCTCAGGATCGGTGTCCAAGCCAAGTCGTTTGAGATTATAAAACAGGAGGCATTTCCGGACGACGACCTCGGCGGTGCCGTTGGTCATGCCGTAATCCAATTCAACCACACGTCGCTGATTGTCGGAGAGGGCCGGATGCGCTGCAATCTGTAAGGTGATCGGCTCCACCCAATCGGTATCCAACTGGGCATCTATCTCGGACGTGCCGGATAGCTGGCTGGTCAGAATACGGCTCAGGACGAAATCCTTGAAGATGCCATCCCTGAAACAATAGGCCCGCGCATGCCACCGAAATCCGTCATGGGCCACCCCGTGTGGTGCAATGTCACGCCCGATCGGCTTTGGCGACGACATGGATTGATAGGTGACGGATAACTGTCGCCCCTGAGCGCAAGCCATCAAGACGTTGCGCACCGTTGTGGCCCTAAGCCCTCGCGCGGGCACTGTCGGCGTTAGAATGCTGGGATGATCGACGATCCAATCCGATTTCGGCACCTGCGCGCCCTGAGCGACCGCAGCGAGATCCGCCAGATACTCAGCCGGATCAATCGACAGGTAATGCGCATCAAAACCTTCTCCCATCACGTAAGTCCGGGCGCTCTTGTCGTAGAATAGATGCTCAGGGTGATCGGCAATGTACCCGTTAAGATCCTTCGATGCCTGCGCCCGACTGATCTCCATCACGGACATCAGGTCGGCCAGCCCGATCGACCCATGCCAGAAAATGCGGTGTTCGATAAAGGCACGCCGGTCGCGTTGCCATCGGGTCAGGTGAGGTGTGTCACGGACAATCATACCGCATGGGTAGTGTGTATTTATTGACCCGTCCACAAAAAAGAACCCTTTGTGCCTCAAGCGTCACGACCTTTGGGCGGAGGATTTTCTCGACCGACGGTACGGCTTCGCCGCAGTTGCCGAAGATCGCGCCGGCCGACGGCACCGTTGCGCACCGACGCGTGCGACAGAGGGGCCGGCGGAATGTTCTGACCTGCGAGCATCGTGTCTGCATTTTCACCCCAGGGGCAGGCGCCGAAGCGCGCGTTGCAGTCGGTTGGGTCATCGTCGGCGGGCTTGGCTTTGCGACCGTCTTCACCTTGTTCTTGACGCCGGTCGTTTACCGCTGGATTGCCGTCTGGGGATCGCAACCCGGCTCATCGTCCCGCCGCTTGCAGCAGGAGAGAATGGTGCTAACAGCCGCAGGTAGACCCTGATCCTTATCCTACTATTCCGCCCTCGTCATCGACCTCGGCCTCGTCGGTCACGAGGCGGTGATTGGCGTTTGAGCCCTGTGGCGTTGACCACGTTTCCTGGCAAGCCAGCACCGTCTCTTTTCATCTTCTCGAACAGTTGAATGCGGCCGTTCAGGACCGCGGAGCAAAAGGAATAGTGCAAGAATTTGGTATCACTCGATCACATCATGGACTTGGAAATCTCGCGTGATTGGCTAGACACCTCGTGTTTGCCGGCATGGATGATGTGATCTGTTAGGCAACACCAGCCGGCACTCTGCGCCGATACAGACCACACCGGGTTAGCCCGTCAAATCTTCAGCAACGCACGCGCATTGTCGCGGCAGATTTTCAGGCGTTGCGCTTGCATGATATCCGCGGATTCGATCCAGTCGCCGGCCTCTTGTGCGGTCTCGAATGGGTAATCGACAGCAAACAATATCCGGTCATCGCCCATTGTATCGATCGTGCAACGTAGTGGTGCGTCGGCGCAGACGCCCGAGGTGGTGACCCAGATGTTGCGTTTGAAATACTCGGAGGGTGGCCGCGCGAGGGTCATGTCGCCGCGATTGGAAATCTCCCAGCGCGAATCGAGCCGCCAGAGCAGGAACGGCAGCGTCTCGCCCATATGGCCGAGGATCAGCTTGGCACCGGGGTAGCGGTCGAAGATGCCGGAGAACACCAGCCGCAACGCATGGGTGGCGGTCTCGACGGTCCATGACCAGACCGGCCCGAATAATTCGGGGTGGCCGTGATACATATGGGTGGTTTCGGGCGGATTATTGGGGTGGATATAGATCGGCACACCCAGATCGGCGGCGCGTTCCCACAGAGGCGCGCAGCGGTCATCGTCGAGATAGGTGGCGCCGGTCTGCCCGTTGACCATCGCGCCGCGCATGCCCAAATCGCGCACGCAGCGTTCCAACTCGTCCGCGGCGGCGGCGGGGTCCTGCAGCGCCAGATGGGCGAAACCACCGTAGCGGGCGGGTTGTTTCTGCATTTGAACGGCGAGGTAGTCATTGACCTCGCGCGCGCGTCGGACCGCGATCTCGGTGCGTTTCTCGGCCTGCACGCCGGGTCCGGCAAGGGAGAGCACCGAGGTTTCCACGCCGATGGAGTCCATCGCCGCCAGCCGCCGTTCGCCGAAATCCATCAGCGCCTCACGGGCCTTGCCAAACAGCGCGGGCGAGATATTGATCGCGGTGGTCGCGAAATACTCGAGGAAATCGGGGTGCATGAAGTGCTCTTCAAGCGCGATTTTCGGGGTCAGTGTCATCGGCGGTCCCTCAGAGTTCAAAGATTTTCTTCTCGGTGCGGTGCAGGCAGGCGGACGGTCCCTCGGCCTCGATCATGTAGTTGTCGCAAATCACCGCGAAAACGCGACCGTCATCAAAACCCGGATGCACGGCAAGGCACATGCCCTCGGCCAGCGGCATGGTTTCATCGTGGCGGATCAGCGGGCGCTCAACCATTTCATAGCCCTGACCATGGGCGTAAAGCCTCGTTTCCGGGGGCAATCCGCGGGCGCGCATCCATGCGTCATGAGCCGCGCTGATCTGGGCGGGGGCGGCGCCGGGGTGCATCAGCGAAAGCGTATGGTCCTGCGCGGCTTTGACCTGTTCGAACGCGCCAAGCAGGTGGTCGTCGGCAGTTCCGAGCACCATGGTGCGGGCGATTTCGAGATAGAGGCCGCCGGGGCCGCTTACCTCGATCAGCAGGGACATATGGTCTCCGGCGCGCAGCTCGCGAGTTTGGAAGTGGCGCGGGGCAAAGCGGCTGGCGCTGCCCATCGGCGCCGAGAGCCCGAGATGGATACCTTGATCGCTGCCCAAACGGCGCCCGACAGCCTCGGCAAAAGAGGTTATATCGCGGTCACTCACGCCTGGGCGGATAAAATCGCAAACCTCGGCAAAGACCTGATCTTGCAACGCGGCGCATTGGTGGATCAGGGCAATTTCCTCGGGGCTTTTGATCGCCTTGGCGGCATCGAGCGCTTCGGTCACATCGAACAGATCGAACTGCGTCATCAGCGCCGCGGTCATCGAATAGGGCATGGCGGCCGGCGCCAGCGCTCCGACCCGCTTGCAACCCTGAAGGCAGCCGAGCAGCAGCTCGGTATCATAGCGGATCGTGTAATGGATCGAATGGAAGGAGGGCGTGCCCAGAACCTGCCCGACGCCACGCGTGGATTTATTTCCCGCCTGGGGCCTGCGGTCGGTCCCGAAAGCGCCCATCTCGATCACCACCATCGGGCGGTCGGCAAAGAACACCACCGTGCGCGGGTAGCCGTTGTTGGCGGGCACATCGGTGAACCAACGCACATAGCCGCCGATCCAGTCTTCGCGCGCCTGCATCACCAGCGCGTCGAGGCCGTGATCGGCCATGATCTGGCGCGCAATCGTCCAGCGACGCTCGAGTTCCTTGTCCGAGATCGGCGAGTTCGTGTCGGGCATCTGGTTAACTCCGGTCAAGACGGTTGGTCAGTGCGGCAGTGCCGCCGCGCAGGTATTCCACCATATGCGCGGCGACACGGGGCAGGGCTTGCTGTGCGTAAACGTCTGAAAACCCGCCGATATGTGGCGTAACGATGACATTGGGCAGGGTCCAGAACGGGCTGCTCTCGGGCAGGGGCTCGGTGGCGAAGACATCAAGGCCCGCGCCCGCGATCGTGGTGTCTTGCAAGGCGGCGAGCAGCGCCTCTTCGTCGACACAGCCGCCGCGTGAGAGGTTGATCAGAAAGGCATGTCGGGGCATGGCTGCGAGGATCCCGGCGTTGATGATATGGTGGGTTTTTTCGCTATAGGGCGTCAGGATCACGAGGAAATCGGCCTCGGCCGCGGCCTGCGAAAGTGCTGCGCGCGTATAGATCGCGGCGAAACCCGGCACCGCACTGCGGCCATCGCTGACGCCGGTAACGCGCATGCCGAATGCGTTACACATACCGGCGAGGGTCTCCGAGATCGCCCCGATCCCGACCAGACAGACGGTTTTGCCACGCAAGAGCGGCTGCTGCCAGCGCTGCCATGTCGCCTGCCTTTGATTGTTCAGCATCTGCGGGAAATTGCGCGCGCACGACAGCATCATCAGGATCGCGAGTTCCGACATTTGCGGGCCGTGAAACCCGCTGGCATTGGTCAGGGCGATCCCCGAAAGCGCGGGATCCGCGAGCAGATTGTCGACACCTGTGGTCAGCGCTTGCACCCATTCCAGCCGTGGTGCGGCGCGCAACAGCTCGGACGTCAGGCGCGGGGCAAGACCGATGATCACTTGCGCACCGGTTGCGAGGGACAGGGCCGCCTCGGGCGATGCGGCGGTGAGGTATTCGGCGCCCGCAGCCGCTTTGCGCAGGGCTGCGGCATAAAAGTCAGCCTCGGAGTCGACGATCAGGACTTGGGGGATTTGCATAGCGTCCTCAATACAAAACGGCGGGCAGCCAGAGGGTGAGTTGCGGAAACGCGAGGATCAGCGCGATCAGGATCACCGGCGCGATGAGAAACGGCAGAATGCCGCGGTAGAGTGCGCCCATCGACATATCGGGCACCTGCGCGCGGATGATAAACAGGTTCATCCCGACCGGCGGGGTGATCAGCCCCAGTTCCACCAGCACCGCGACCAGTACGCCGAACAGGATCGGGTCAAATCCGTAGCCGACGACCACCGGCAAGAACACCGGCACGGTGATCAGCACCATGCCGATCCCCTCGAGAAAACAGCCCATGACGATATAGATCAGGATGATCAGCGCGATCACCATCGCGGGCGAGAGATCGGCGCCTTGCGCCAGCGCCAAGAGCGTATCCGGCAGCCGCGTTTGCACGATGAACTGCGAGAACAGCGTGGCGCCAATGACGATCATGAACAGCGCGCAGGACACTAGGACCGAGTTTTGTACCGCCTTTACGATCCCTGCCAGATTGAGCGACCGGCGCAACAGGCCCAGCACGATGGCACCGAAGGCGCCGATCGAGGCGGCCTCGTTGGGGCTGAAAACCCCGGCATAAATCCCGCCGATGGAGAGAACGAACAGCAGCGCGAATTGCCACGCATGGCGCAGGGACAGCAGCCGCTCGAACAGGCTGGCCGAGGCCTCGCTCGGCACCATTCCCGAGCGCCGCGCCAGCCAGAGGGCCACGGCGATATAGATCAGCATCAAGACAATGCCGGGGATCAGGGAGGCGGCAAACAATCTGGCAATCGATTGTTCGGCAATCGAGCCGTAGATCACCAGAATGATCGACGGCGGGATCAATATGCCCAGCGATCCACCCGCCGCAATCGCGCCCGAGGAATAGCCGTCCTCATAGCCCGCTTTGCGCATTTCGGGCATGGCGATCCGGGTCATCGTGGCGGCGGTGGCCACCGATGAGCCGCAGATCGCCCCGAAGGCACCCGAGGCCGCCAGCGACGCCACCGCCAGACCGCCGCGCAGCCCCGAGACGATCACCCGCGCGGCTTTGAACAGTTCCGACGACATCCGCGAGCCGGAGGCGACTTCGCCCATCAGCACGAACAGCGGCACCACCGAGAGATTGTAATTCGAGGCGGTGTCGAAAAACACGGTCCCCGCCACATATTGCGCGGTGCTGAGGCTGTTGTAGATGATATTGCCAAGGATGCCGACAATCGCCAGTGACAGCCAGACCGGCTGGCGCAGGAACAACAGCACGAACATCAAGCCGATGCCCGACAGGCCCAGGGCAAAACCGCTCATTTCTGCGCCTCCTGTCCGCGCGCAAAGCCGATGATTTGCAGCACCGCTGCCCAAAGCACGCCGGCGAGCCCGCAAAAGGCCAGCGCCCAGAGGATCCACTGCGGCACGCCAAGTTCCAAGGAATAGCCGCCCCATTGCCAGGCGTCTTGCGCCGGGCTGATCATCGACCAGCCGATAAAGGTGATCACTGCAAAGCTGAGCAGCGACCCGACCGCGCCGAGAATGCGCACGGCGTTCGGCCCGATGATCGCGTCGATCAGGTCGATCAGGATTTCGCCGCGTCTGACAATCACCGGACCGATGCCGAAGGCGACCATGACCAGCAACATGATCGACACCACGTCATAAGCGCCCTGCACCGGCGTGTTGAACGCGGCGCGCAAGACAACATCGCCAACGACGGTCAGCATCATCACCGTCAGTGCAGCCGAGGCGATCCAGAGGGAGTATGTGGCAATGCGCGAGCGCGGTTGAGGCTTGGCCTCGTGAACTGGCGGGTGCGCGGACGATCTGTCGGCGGGCATAAGGATGTCCTGGGTTCAGCCAGCGCGGCCCGCCCGATAGCAGGCGGGCCGCACCGGGATTACTCGGTGTAGGCCGCGACAAAACCGGCGGCATTGCCACCGACCGCGTCAATCGCCTCGGAGACGATCCCCGAGAAGGCCTCGGTCATCGAGGCGATCTGTGCGGCATCCATCGTCACGATGGTGACCCCCGCATCGACCATATACTGGCGACCATGTGCCTCGCCTTCGTCCCACATGGTGCCGAACCATTCGGCGCGATCGGGTCCGGTGGTGGAATCGATCAGTGCCTGATGCTCGGGGGAAAGCCGGTTGTAGGCGTCATCGCCCATGATCACCGCGAAGGTTGCGGCGGCGAGGCCGGGTTCGAGCGAGTATTCCGTCACCGGCGCCAGATCAAAGGACATCGTGGCCTCGAAGGGGAAAGAGGCGCCGTCAACGACGCCGCGGCTCATCGCATCCGCCGCTTCGGCAGGGGGCACGGGCACCGGCGAGGCGCCCAAGGCTTCGAGGATTTGCTGCCATGTGGTGCCCGCGTAGCGGATGCGCAGGCCGCGCAGGTTGTCGAGGTTCGAGGGGTCGGTGCTCGACAGATGGATTTTCAAGGGCGGCGTGACCGCCATCCACAAGATCCGCGTGCCCTCGTATTCCGCCGCCAGATATTCCGGTGCGAGTTCGGTGAGACGGCGCGAGGTGATGGCGCTGTCGAGCCCTGCCGAGGGATGGGTCAGCGGCAGGCCGGCGAGTTCGGTCATCGGAAAGCGGCCCGGTGTTGCGCCGTTGAGAATGACCGAGATATCCGCCCCGCCCGAGCGCACCAGATCGAACTGGCGCGGCGGCGGGCCAAGTTGTCCGGCGGGGAATATCTCGACGGTCAATTCGCCGTCGGTGGCCTCGGACAGCTCTTCGCCCCAAGCGGCCAACGCGCGGTTGAAGGCGTGATTGGGCGGCACGAAGGTCGAAATGCGCAGCGTTTCCGCCATCGCTCCGGCGCTCATACCCGCAGTGAGCGCCGCCGAAAGCCCCAGCGTCAGGGCCGTGAGTGCGGTCAAAGTCGTCAGTCTCATAGTGTCCTCCCTTGGTGTGTGGTCTTGTCGTTTCGTGTCGATGTCGGTCTGTCGGGTCGCCCCGATCAGCCGGTGAGGGCCTCCCAGCGATGCCGCAATTGGGGCCAGTGTTTGCTGCCACCGGCGCGCATCATTTCGGCGCTGCCCGCAGGCACATGCGCGGCGATGGCGGTGGGATAGGCGGGGGTCTCGCGCCATGCCGCCAGCCACGGGCCGACGCGGGGGAATCGGGTGGTCCATAGACCCGCCATGCCCAGCCGCTCGAGCCGGTCGATATAGGCCACCAGCGCGATGTCGCGAAGATCGAGCGCTTGGCCTCCCAGCCACGGCGCTTGGGCAAGGGCTGCGTGCAGATCGGCCAGCGTGCGGTGCAGATGAACCAAAGCTTGCCCGACGTAGATCGAGCCCAACCCGTTCAGCAGCAGATCCTTGCGTTTGGCCCCCATCACCGGATCGGGGAATTTCGCGGCCAAAACGTCAATCTGCGCGGGTGTCTGGCTGGCCAGAATGCTCTCGCGCATGGCGGTGGCAAAGCTGAGCGTGTTGATCGCCGCATGAATAGCAAGACAGCGCAGCAGCCAGCTTTGCGCATTGGTCTTGTCCGCCCGGTCCGCGGGCATCAGCGCCGCACCGTTGTGTTCGCGGTCGAGGTATTCAAGGATCAGCGAGGATTCGGTGACCACCAAATCCCCGTCCACCAGCGTCGGCACCACCGCGTCGCGGTTCAATTGCAGATAGGCCGGGTCGAATTGCTCGCCCTTTTGCAGGTTGAGGACGCGGCTGTCATACTCGAGCCCGATGACCGCCAGCCCGATCCGCACCTTTTGCGAACAGACGCTGGTCGGGGCGTGATAGAGGGTCAGCATAGTTGCTCCTTTCACGCTCAGAAATTCACCCGGTCGCCGCCCTTGAGGCCCAGCATCTCGCGGGCCTCATCCGGGGTGGCGATGGTGTTGCCGAGGTCTTCGAGGATCCGGCGCACCTTGGTGACCTGCGCGGCATTTGACTCGGCCAGTTCGCCGCGCGCGATGAACAGGCTGTCCTCCAGCCCGACGCGCACATGGCCGCCCATCTGGCTGGCGGTCACCGCCATCGGGATCTGCGCGAGACCCGCCGCCAGCACCGACCAGCGGTACTCCGCGCCGAACAGCTTGTCGGCGGTGCGTTTGAGGAACACGAGGTTTTCCACATCCGCGCCGATACCGCCCATGATGCCCATCACGAATTGCAGGAAAATCGGTGCCTTGAAATGCCCCTGATCGGCCATCGCCTTGAGGTTATAAAGGTGGCCGACGTCGTAAATCTCGTGCTCGAACTTGATCTGGTCGGGGGCGAGGGTCTCGGCGGCTTCCTTGATATCCTTGAAGGTGTTGCGGAAAATATTGCCCTCGGAGCCCGCGACATAGGCTTTCTCCCAGTCGAATTTCCAGGTTGTGTAGCGCGCCGCCAGCCCGTGAAAGCTGAAGTTCAACGAGCCCATGTTCATCGAACACATCTCGGGTTTGAAGGTCAGCGCGGGTTTGATGCGGTCTTGAATCGAGGCGGTCAGCGAGCCACCGGTCGAGATGTTCACCACGGCATCGGTGGCCTGCTTGATGCGGGCCAGAAACGGCGCGAAATCATCGGGGTTGATCGACGGTGCGCCGGTTTTGGGGTCACGCGCGTGCAGATGCAGGATCGAGGCACCCGCCTCGGCCGCGGCAATCGCCTGCGTGGCGATCTGGTCGTAGGTATAGGGCAGGGCGTCGGACATGGTCGGCGTGTGGATCGCGCCGGTCACGGCACAGGTGATGATCGTCCTGGGTTTGCGCGCCATGGGTCAGGCTCCTTTGGTCAGACCGGTCACCCGGCGGCTGAGGGGGAAAATCTCGAGGTTGTAGCGGTCGCGCAGGAACCCCCAGAGGCCGCGCGGGGCCTTGAGCATGATGACAATTGCCACCAGCCCCAGCGCGATCAGATAAAGTGTGCCCAGATCGGCCATGGTCTCGCGCAGCGCAAAGAACACCAGCGTGCCGATGATCGGCCCTTCGATGGTGCCGATGCCGCCGATCACCACGATAAAGATGACAAAGGCGGTCCAGTCGTTGACGCTGAAGGCCGCATCCGGCGAGATCCGTAGTTTTTGCAGGAAGATCAGGCAGCCGACCAATGTGGTCAGCCCGCCGACGACGACATAGACGATGAATTTGCTGCGCCAGATATCAATGCCGAGGCTGCGCGCGGCGACCTCGTTGTCGCGGATCGCGGTCAGCGCCACGCCTTGGCGCGAGCGCAGGAACAGCACCACCGCACCAATCACCAGCACCGCGACGCCGAGTGCGAGCCACCAGGCCATGGCCTCACGGGCCGCGCGCCCATCAGCCATGCCGCGCACGATATCCGCGGACAGCGACGTGCCCGATCCGCCACCCAGCGCCGAAACCTGTGCGAAGCTCAGCCGGAAGACCTCGGCCATGACCCAGGTGCCGATGGCGAAATAGGCGCCGCGCAGCCGGAAGATCAGCACCGCCACCGGTGCGGCGATGACTGCTCCCGCCAGCGCCGCGAGGGGTAGGGCCGCATAAGGGTCGATGCCCGCCAGCATGGTCAGCGCAAAGAACAGATAGCCGCCAAGCCCGACATAGGCCTGTTGGCCGACCGACACGAGACCCGCATAGCCCGCCAGCAGGTTCCACAGGGTTGCCAGCGACATATACAGCGCGATCTCGCCCATCAGTCGCAGATCCGCGCGCCCCGCCCACCACGGGGCTGCAATCAGCGCGATGAGGATCGGTGCCAGCAGGATCAGGACCACTGTCGACAGGCGGGTGCGGCGGGTAACTGTAAGAGTGCTCATCCGTCAATCCTTGGAAAGAGGCCACGGGGCCGGATCGCAAGGATCGCGAGAAACACGAGATGCCCTGCCAGAATTTGGAAACCGGGGTTGATTTTGGCGCCGAGGGTTTGCGCCACGCCGAGGATCACGCCTCCGGCCAAAGTGCCCCACAGATTGCCCAGACCGCCGATGATTACCGCTTCAAAGCCGAAGATCAGCCGCGCCGAACCGGCGGCAGGATCAAAAGAGGTGCGCATGCCCAAAAACACGCCCGCCAACGCGGTGACCGCCAGCGACAGCCCCATCGCCAGCCCGAAGACATGCGCGCGGTTCAGCCCCATCAATTGGGCGATATCCTGATTGTCCGAGGTGGCGCGAAAGGCGCGGCCAAGGGCGGTGCGGTAGAACATCCATTGCAGTGCCGCGATCACCACCACCGCCGTGGCAAAGACGATCAGCGGCATCACTCCCAGCGCAATCGGGCCAAGTGCCACGCTGGCGGTCTCGATGGCGCCGCCTTGCAGCTTTTGCGGATCGGCGGAATACCCCGCCAGCAACGCGTTCTGGATGATCACCGACAGACCAAAGGTCACCAGCAAGGGCGGTAGCAGGTCATCGCCCATGGTCCGGTTCAGGATCGCGCGTTGCAGCGTATAGCCGACCAGCGCCATGCCCGGCACGACAATGACCAGCGCCAGCAGGGGATGCAGCCCCAACGCCGTGGTCACGGTCAGCGCCAGATAGGCCGAGAGCACGATCAGATCGCCATGGGCAATATTGACCAGCCGCATCACTCCGAAAATCAGGCTCAACCCGGCGGCGAAGAGGGCATAGAGCCCGCCCAGCAACACGCCCTGGATAACAGCATTGATCCAATCCATTGGCTAAACCCCGAAATATGCGCGCGAAATATCGTCGCGCGATACAGATTGAGATGGGCCTTCAAGCGAGACGCGGCCCTCTTGCAGGCAGTAGACCCGTTTCGAGACCGAGAGCGCCTTCGAGATGTCTTGCTCGACCAGCACTGCCGTCAGACCTTCGCCGACAATGCCGGGCAGGGCCTCATAGATCTGGCGGATGATCACCGGCGCGAGGCCAAGGCTGATCTCGTCCATCAACACCACATCGGGGTTCGACATCAGCGCGCGGCCAATCGCGACCATCTGCTGCTGCCCGCCCGATAGCGAAGTCGAGGCCTGATTGCGGCGCTCTTCCAGCACCGGAAACAGCCGGTAAACGCGTTGCAAATTCCACGGCCCCTTGCGGCCCGATTGCCCGCCGATGATCAGGTTTTCCTCGACGCTCAGCGACGGAAAGAGCAGACGGCCCTCGGGCACCAGCGCGATGCCCTGCGCGGCAATCTGGTCGGCGCGCATCGCCCCGATCGGGGTGCCGCGCCAGAGCACCGACGCAGGCGCATTGCGCAACAGCCCGCTGATCGAGCGCAGCAGCGTGGTTTTACCGGCGCCATTCGCGCCAATCACCGCCACGACTTCGCCGGCTTCGACGCTCATCGAGAGATCATAGAGCGCTTGGAAATCGCCGTAATGGGCGTTGAGCCCGTCGATGGTCAGGATCGGATCAGGCATCGGCATCAAGCCCCAGATAAATCTCGCGCACGGCGTCGGATTGCATGATTGCCGTGGGTGCGCCCTCGGCGATCTTTTTGCCGAAATCGATCACAATCAGCCGGTCGACAACGGCCAGCAGCGCATGCACGACATGTTCGATCCAGACGATCGACACGCCGGTTTCGCGCACATCCTTGATGGTCTGGATCAGCGCGTGGCATTCGTGTTCGGTGAGCCCGCCCGCGATCTCGTCAAGCAGCAGAACACTGGGCTTGGCACAGAGCGCGCGCGAGAGCTCCAGCCGCTTGCGCTCGAGCAGGGTCAGGCCACCGGCCTTGACGTTGGACTTGGCCAGCAAGCCAGTGCGGTCGAGCACCTCAAGACACAGCCGGTCGGCCTGTGTCGACGAGAGCCCCGCGCCCTGTGTGGCAGCGACATAGGCATTTTCAAACACGGTCATATGCGCAAAGGGTTGTGGCACCTGAAAACTGCGCGCGATACCGGCGCGGCAGCGGCGTGCGGCGGACCATTTGCTGATCGTCTCGCCGTTGAGCCGGATCACACCGGCATCCGCAGCAAGATTGCCGGTGACCAGATTGAACATCGTGGTTTTGCCCGCGCCGTTCGGCCCGATCACCCCCAAGGCCTCGCCCTTGTCGAGGGTCCAGCTTTGGTCATCGGCGACAACCACCGCGCCAAAGGCTTTCGTCACACCGTTGAGTTCCAGAATTACCGACATCAAACCCTCTGCAGTAAACCACGCCGCCCGGCCACCGCCGGACGGCATTTGCGCGTTACGCCAGCAACATCAATTCGCCGGTGGTCGGGATCTCGGGCGCGTGGGAGTTGGCGACGATCTTCAGATCAATGCCCTCGCCTTCACGCTGCCATTGACCGGCGACCAGAGGTGTTTTGGTGACGTTCGGCACTGGCCCGTTCGCCCAGTTGATCGGTCCGACAATCGAGTTGATATCCGTCGTGCGGATCGCCTCCAGCAGGGCGTCGGGATCCTCGAGATCCTCGGAGCGCGCAACAACATCGGCGACGACCTCGAAGAGCGCGTGTTTAAAGCCGATCGGCTGCGTCCACGGGCGGCCGGTGGCGGCGGTGAACCCATGCGCGAGATCGGCGGCACTGGCGCCGGTCAGGGATGAGGCGAAGGGATGGTTGGGCGACCACCAGACCTCGGACGAGAGGCCAATACCGCGGTCCCCCAAGCCCTCGATCACCGAGGGGAACAACAGCGCCTTGCCGATGGTCACGATCTTCGGCGCAAAGCCTTGTTGCGCGGCCTGCGCCCAGAAGGTGCCGAAATCCGGCGCGATCATATTGCCGGTGACAATCTCGCATCCGGCCTCTTTGAAGGCGTTGATATAGTTCGAGAAATCATCCGACATCGGCTGATAGCGACCGGGATCGATCAGGTTGTAACCGGCCTCGGCCAGCGGCGTGGGCAAGCCATTGACCGGATCGCCCCAAGCGTTGCCATCCGCATCATTGGGGAACAATCCACCGATTACCGGCGCCACCCCTGTGCCGCCCCACATATCGAGGAAGGCGGCGATCACATCCTCAAGACCCCAGAAAAAATGGAAGGTATTGCGAAAGCCCTCGGCAGGATTGCCGCCGCGGCCAAAGAAATACGGCTGCCACGGGCAATCGGTGGTGATACAGGGAACGTCGTTGATCTCGGCCTGATCCGAGACCGGATTGACCGTGTCCGGCGTCGAGGCCGCGACGATGATGTCGACCTCATCCTCGAGGATCAACTGGCTGGCCACTTCGGCGGCGCGGTTCGGGTTCGACTGGCTGTCCTTCGAGATCACCTCGATCGCCCAAGTACGGCCGTTGTTCTCGATTCCGGCGCTGAACCTTTGGGAAATCGCCTCGAGCACATAGTCATCGGCTTCGGCAAATCCGGCCAGCGGGCCGGTGCGCGGGCTGACATGGCCGACTTTGAGCGTCGGTGTTTGCGCATAGGCACGACTGCCGCGCAAGATTGCGGGCGCGGCCAGCAGCGCCGAAGTGCCGGCAAGAAACCGGCGGCGGTTGATGGTGCTACGGTGTAAGGATGTCATGGTCTCGTCCTCCCCAGTTCGAGATGGTTGGAAATGGCGCGGAGCTGCGCCTAGTCGTCGAGTATTCCGTCCAGTTTGCGCAAATGCGTGGCAACACGGTTGCGCAGCGCGTCAGCCTGTTCCGGTGTCCATTTG
The DNA here is from genome assembly GCF_034676545.1 of Pararhodobacter sp. NCBI lineage: Bacteria > Pseudomonadati > Pseudomonadota > Alphaproteobacteria > Rhodobacterales > Paracoccaceae > Pararhodobacter > Pararhodobacter sp. Next base: position 2,986,837 of record NZ_JAUCBZ010000015.1, on the reverse strand, counting down.
CGGAACCCTTCGCCGGTTTTCATGCCCAGTTTGCCCTCGGCGACGAGGCGTTGCAGATAGGGCGAGGGGCCTTGGCGGCTTTCGAGATCGGCCAGCACCGTGTTGTGGATATCCAGCGTCAGATCGGTGCCGACCAGATCGGCATTCTCCAGCGGTCCCAGCACTGACAGGCGGCGGCCAAAGCAGGATTTGATCACCGTATCGACGGATTCTGCATCGCAAATCCCGCGCTCGACAAGGCTGATCGCCTCACGCCAGAGCGCATGTTGCAGGCGGTTGCCGATGAATCCGGGCACGTCCTGCTCGACGCGCACCGGTGTTTTACCGGCGTTTTCCAAGAGAGCGACCATTTTACGCATGGCGGTGTCATCGGTCCAACGGGTGCGCACCACTTCAACCAGCGGGATCAGATGCGGCGGATTCCACCAATGGGTGCCAAGCGCGCGGGATTTCAGCCGCAGATCGCGCATGATCTCGGTGATCGGCATCACCGAAGTGTTCGAGGCCAGAATTGCCGACTCGGGCGCGTGGGCCTCAACTTCGGCAAAGATCCGGCGTTTGAGGTCCATTTTCTCGGGCGCCGCTTCAAAGACCACATCCGCCTGTGCCACGGCCTGCGCGGTGGTGTCGAGAACCTCAACCAGATCAAGCGTCTGCGTGATCTCGCCTTCGGCATGCCCCAACAGCCCCATGCTGGCGCTGATCCGGGATTTGACCGAGGCGCGGGCCTCGGCCACGGGATCGGTGATCGCCACCGGATATCCCGCCCGCGCAAGTGTCAGGGCAATCCCGTGGCCCATCAGCCCCGCGCCGATCACCGCAATCTGTTGTGCGCGCGCGCTCATCCCTCAACCCGCCGTATAGCCACCGTCGGCATAGAGGATATGCCCGGTGTAAAAATCTGAGGCTTTCGAGGCGAGAAACAGCAGCGGACCGGCCAGATCCTCGGGTTCGCCCAAGCGGCCTTTGGGAACGCGGGCCAAGAACCCCGCACGGACGGATTTGGCGTGATCGTCGTCGCCGAACATCCATGCGGTCAGCGGGCTGCGGAACACGGTGGGGGCAATTGCATTGACGGTGATGCCAAGCGGCCCCAACTCGCAGCCCAGCGATTTGGTGATCCCGTCCACCGCCGCTTTCGAAGCGCAATAGGCGGTATAGCCCGCCGGATGCCCCAGGAGCCCGCGCGCCGAGCTGACCAGCACAATCTTGCCCGAGCCCTGCGCTTTCATCTGCACCGTGGCCGCCCGCGCCAAAAGCCAGCTTTGGGTGACATTGGCATCCATCACCTGCGCGAATGTCTCGGGTGCCATCTCGTCGATCTTGGCAACTTTATTCATCCCCGATGCCACCACCAGAATATCGAGCGCGCCGAACGCCTCGACGGCTTTGGCCACCAGCGCGTCACAGGCCGCCTCGCTGTCGGGGCGGGCGTTGACCTCGATGACCTCGGCGCCGCCTGCGCGACACGCCTCGGCCAGTTCGGCCAGCGCCGCGGCATTGCCCGCGGCAAGCACCAGCTTGCAGCCCGCGCCGCCCAAGATCCGCGCCGCCACCGCGCCAAAGGCGCCCGATGCGCCGGTGATCAGCGCGATCTTGCCGCGCACATTGAACAACTCGAGAGGGTCGGGCAGGGTCATGGCGTCACTCCGGGCGGGTAGGGGATCACCACCAGCATTGTGCAGGTGTGATTGCTGCGGTTTTCGATGGTGCGGATTTCACCGGCGGGGATCGTGCAGCTGTCGTATTTGCCAAGTACGGTCTCGGTGCCGTCGATGATCACGGTCATCTCGCCTTCAAGGACGACATAGACTTTCTCAAAAGGCGTGCTGTCCGGCCCTGCGCCGCCTGCGGGCAGGAACTGGCTCAGGCCAACCCATTGATTTTTGGGGCCATCCGGTTCGAACCCTTGCAACCGCAGCCCATGGCAGCCGAAATGGTTCGGCGCTTCATAGGGGGCGGCGTCCTGAAAGTGTTTCACATGCATGGGCCAGACCTCCCCTTCCGGCTTGTGCTTCATCTTGCGGAAAATACTCCGCGGGGGTGCGGGGGGCGCGTAGCCCCCCGCCGGTCGGATCGGGCAAGGCCCGATCCGACATGCCTCAGATCGCCTCGCCCGCTTCGATGCGGAAGTTCTGGCTTTTGTCGATCATTGCGACCAGCCGCACGATACAGCCGTCGCCGCGGTCCCAGTTCCAGGGGAAGAAGGCAAAGGTGCAGCGTTTGCCGGTGACTGCGTCCAGATCGCCGCCGACATTCTCGATCCCCATAATGCCATTTTTGAACAGCACGTTATGCACCGGCTCCCACTCGGGAAATGCGTCCTTCCAATCGACACCGCCGGACCATTCCTTGTATTCCTCGGCCAGATGCGGCAGTAGCGGGCCGTTGCGCTGGGGGCCAATTGCGGTGGCCAGCGGGTGGTCATTGGCTTGGGTGTCATGACCGACAACCTTGACGCCCTTCTCGACCATCCATTCGCCCGCCGATTTCACGAAACCGGGGCAATAGGCGAAATAGTCTCCATCTTCATAGTGTTTGTGCCAGCCGGTGTTGATGATCAGCACATCGCCTTTGCGGATCACATGACCGCAGGCTTTCTCGAGATCCTCGGCGGTGATCGGCTCCCATTTCTTCTTGGGCAAGGCGACCACGATCCCCGAGCCGAAGAAATGCGGCAGCGGCACTTCGTCGATAAACGGCGTGCCCTGCACGACATGGGCGGGCGCGTCGATATGGGTGGTGGCGTGCATCGTGGTGGTGATGCGCTGCGAGAGCACGCCGGATTTCGCCATATAATGGATGCGCTCGATTTTGGTATCTTCGAAATACGGCCAATTGGGGTTTTGAAACCCGAACCGGTGGCTGAGATTGTAGAACTCCAGCCCCATGCTGTTGTCGAGATTGCCCTCGAACTCGATCCCGCGAACTTTCACCATGACGATTTCCTCCTCGAATGTCGTGCGGTGTGGGCAGTGCAGTTGCGCCCCTCCCAGTTCATGATACGATACGGATGCACCGCATAGCGGTCAATACAGATTCCGCTGTTTGTACCGTATTGCAAAGTGATGATTGATTGCTGTATTGCCTAGTGAGACACTTGTAAGGACTTAGCCGATGAACGACCAAGCAACCGCCCGCTCCGGCATTCAAGTCATCGCCCGTGCGGCGGCGATTCTCAGGGTTTTGCGCGATGATACCGACGGGTTGTCGCTTGGCCAGATTGCGGAACGGGTGGAATTGCCCCGCTCTACGGTGCAGCGAATCGTTGGCGCGTTGCAGGCCGAGCGCTTGGTGATTGCGTCAAGCTCGGGCGGCAGCATCAGATTGGGACCCGAGATCACCGCGCTCTCGGAGGCGACGCGCTATAATGTTGTCGAGGAATGCCGTTTGCACCTGTCGGAACTGTCGCGGCAATTGGGCGAAACGGCGGATCTGTCGGTCTTGCGCGGCGCGGCGATGATTTTTCTCGATCAGGTGCCGGGTATGCACCGGCTGCGCACGGTCTCGTCGGTGGGGGATGCCTTTCCGCTGACCACCACGGCCAACGGACGCTCGGCGCTGTCGCTGCTGCCCGAGGATCAGGCGCGCAAGCTGGTCGAGGATGAATGGCAACGCTGGCACAAACGCGGCGACTGGCCAGCGTTTGCCGCGCTTCTGGCACAGGTGCGGGAAACCGGTCTGGCATGTGACAGCGACGAGCACACCGAGGGGATTTCCGCATTGGGCGGGGCGCTGCGTGATCGCCACGGCGAGATCTATGCGATCTCGGTGCCGGTGCCCTCGCAGCGTTTCGTGCAAATCCGCCCCCGGATCGAAGAGGCGCTGCTTGAGATGTTGGCGACCTTGCGGGTGCAATTGGCGTATTGAGGCCGGCAAGGGCGCTGCCGCAGTCTGCGCGCGCCTTGTCCGCCGCGCAGCCGGTTGATCGGCAGTGGGCATGGCTGGCCGCGCGAATGTGGTCTTGGTCAAAAACGGTCGAAACTCGGGTCCGAGAGGCGCAGCCTTTGGCGTGGCGCGTCCTCATTCAAGCGCCATGCCTGTCGGGTAAAGCTGCGCCGGCCGCTGGTGTGCATCGGGTCGGCCTGGGCAAGTTTGCGCGCCGCCTCGATCGTCTCGGCGCGGTCGATGATCAGCCCCGCGCCGGGCATGCTGGTGCCGGTCGGATCGGACAGCGGACCGGCAAGGAATAAGGCGCCGCGTGCCTCGAGGTCTTTTTGGTAGGCCAGATACGCGACCAGCAATTCAGGCGGGGGCGGGCCGTCCTTGGCGGGGCTGGTGATACAGGCGAAAACCTCGAGCGCGAGGCTTCCACGCTCGCGGCAGGCAATCTCGTCGTCGTTCCAATTCTCCGCGTCTCTCCCTCGCATGATTTGCGCAGCTCCCCCTGACCAATTTACGCGGCATCGAGATCCGGGATTTCTCGGCCAAGATCGTGCGGTTGGCGCTGATCATCGCGGAATACCAACGCGACGTGACCTATCGCGGCCAGAAAGAGCCACTGGCCGAATTCCTGCCGCTGGACGCGCAGAACTGGATCACCTGCGGCAACGCCTTGCGGATGGATTGGCTGTCGATTTGCCCGCCCATGGGGACGGGGGTGACGTTTCAATCCGAGGATCTGTTTCAAAGTCCTCTGGATCAGGCGCAGATTGATTTCGAAAACGAGGGGGGAACTCGCCTTACAAAGGCGGAACTGAACAGGAACCCGATCAAAAAGACGATATGAGGTCTCTTTTCGATGGCGATTTCAATTCTTGGAGGTCGTTAGACCACATACTCGGCTTTTTTCTCAAGGCAAGACACGATCTGGATTTTACCGAGTGCCCTGCGTTTCCGACAATACCGCCAGAACGGCAAACATTGGAATATTTATGATGCCGATGGGCTTGCCGGGTCAAGCGGCGCTATTGGCACGGTTTGTGGATCGGCGGCGAACTCTGGGTCCGCCGCCGGAGAAAGTGCGGATTTTTGCCTCAGGCGGAGTGAGCGGCCAAAGCCTCTGCCGCCTCTTTCTCGAGCATTTCCTGGATCTTCTTGCGCACGGTGATCGCGGGTCGGTCAGAGCGCACGAGGAATTCCCGTTGCAACGCCGCCGATGCCTCCAGACGCCGTTCGACATCTTCGATGGTCTCCACATCCTGCGCCCGGATTTTGATGTCAGACTCTTGCTGCATCTTGTCCAGCGCCGCATCGCCCAAACGGAAGTTGCGCGTCGAGAAGCCGAAGTAATGCGTCGAGTTTTCCGTTTCAGGGGTTATCCCGTGCAGGATGAACAGCGACCCCAGCCCTTCGGGCACGGGTTCGCCGTTGTCGAGCTTGATCGTGATCGGCAGGCTGGTGCGTATAAACTCCGGCCCATAATAGTCTGACAATGCGAGGAAATCTGACATGCCCTCGAACTTGGTATCAGGGCCAAAAATATGCACATGGAACGGTGTGTGAGGCGATTTCGCAAAGCGTGACACGCGGTAGCTGATGTCGCGCTCTTCGGTTTCGATTTTAGGGGCTTTCATGGCTTCGCCGCCCGGAACATGGTGGTGCACATAGGGCAGGTGGGTGAGATCCATCAGATTGTCGATCAGCAACTGGGCACGGCCCTTGATATGATAGTAGTTCTCGGAGCTATAGTGCCAGCCGTCTTCGCCAAGGCCAAAATCGGCATAGGGTGGGATCACCGCGGGATCGGCCTTGTCGGGGTCGCCCATCCAGATCCAGCACAGCGGTCCACGCTCGACAATCGGATAGGTCGGCTGGCAGAATTTCGCGGGCGTGCTTTGCGAGGGGATGTTGGAGCACCAGCCGTCGGCCTCGAACACGAACCCGTGGTAGCCACAGGCCAGCGCGTCGCCCTCTAGCCGTCCGGTGGCCAGCGGTGCATAGCGGTGCGGGCAAATGCCATACATCGCAACCGGATCGCCATCGAGTTTGCGATACATCACGACCGGCGTGCCCAGAAACGTGCGTTCCATCGGATCACGCGAAATCTCGTTCGAGAATGTCGCCATCTACCAGCGGTTGCGGACGATCCCGGTAGGGGTTGTGAACGGGTAAACGGCGGTTTTTGAGGAGTTCGTCATGGGTCTCTCCTCCAGTTTCGGGGCGGTGGCTTAGGCGATCGCGTTTTCGGCGCGTTTCATCGTCTGGTGCTCATCTTCCTTCAGGCCAATCTTCCAGTAGCCTGAAATATAACAATCTTCCTTGGGCAGCTTGCGATCCACCAACAAAGCCTGCCGCAGCGTCTTGATCACGCCGCTTTCGCCCGCAATGCAAGTCTGAACGACGCCTGCGGGCCAATCCAGCGCCGCAACCATCCGGGGGATTGTCTCGGTCTGAACATGGGGGTCGGCGTTGACGATCCAGTGGGTTTCGATGCCCGGTGGAATGCGGAAATGCTGCCGGTCGGTGGGTGCCATGATCTCGAAGATCGCGGTGCCGGTGGCGTCCTCGGGCATGGCCTCGAGGGTGGCGGCGGCGAGTGGCAGGGCGGACATATCGGCGATGATCAAATAGCTGTTGGCGTAGAAGGACGTCACCTTGACCGGGCCAGGCCCGCCAAAACCGCAGAAATCACCCGGCTTGGCCCGCGCAGCCCAGGCGGAGGCTGGCCCCTCATCGCCGTGATAGACAAAATCAATGTCCATTTCCTGCGCCTTGGCGCGCAACTGGCGCACGGTATAGGTCCGCACGACAGGGCGTGGCCCGTCTTGAAGCTGGCGTTCAAACTCGTCCCGGCTCTGGCCCTCGGCAGGCAGGAAGATCTTGCAGTTGGCCCCGCGGCAATTCGGATCCATCGCGGCAATCTCCGGCCCGGTCAGCGTGACGCGGATCATGTTCGGTGTCAGGTTCCAAGCCTTGAGAACGGTGAACAGTTTTGGTTTTCTGCTGGACATACAGCCCCCTTAAGTTCGACGAGAGAGTGCCGCGAGGCGCTACATTGTGGACGGCAGCCAAAGGGCCAAAGCCGGAAACGCGACCAGCAGGATGATCTTGAGCAAATCTGCCAGGATGAACGGCAACACGCCGCGCATCACCGTGGATAGCTGCACGTTCGGGTCGATGCTCTTGATGATGAACAGGTTCATCCCGAACGGCGGCGTGATCATGCCGATCTCGACCACTACCAGCATCAGAATTCCCCAGAACAGCATGTCATACCCCAGATCGAGGATGATCGGCGTGACCACGGGCAGCGTGATGATCATCACGCCAAAGCTGTCCATGATGGATCCCAGCAGCAGGTAGATGATGATCAGCAGCGTCAGAATGAAAATCGGCCGTGCGTCGATGCTGGCGATCCAGGCGCTGACCATCTCGGGGGCGCCGCCCATGTTGATGAAAAAGGCGAAGGATAGGCCACCGAAGATCAGCGCATAGATCATCGCGGTCGTGGCGGTTGTCTCGGAGAACACCCGCAGGATCGCGCCGCGGTTCAACCTGCCGCGCAGCAGCGCCAGCAAGAACGCCCCGACCGCACCAACAGCGGCGCTTTCGGTTGCGGTGAACAGGCCGCCATAGAGGCCCCCGATCACGACGCCAAACATCAGGACAACCGGGAACGAGCCCTTGAGGGCGGGCCACAGATCGGACAGGCTGCTGCCGTTCGCTTCGGGGGCCGCGTTCGGATCCCAGCGCACGATCACAAAGACCGCGCCAAAATACAAAAGCACGGCCAGCGCCGCCGGGATCATCGCCGCGACAAACAGATCGCCGATGGATGTTTCGGTGAGCAGCGCAAACAGGATGATCACGCCCGATGGCGGAACCAAGGCACCCAAGGTGCCCCCTGGCAACGCTGGCCGTCGACAGGGTCGGCGCATAGCCGGCCTGTTTCATCGCCGGGATCGCCATGCGCCCGAAGGTCGCCGCCGTTGCAATCGAGTTGCCCGACACCGCGCCAAACCCGGCGCAACCGGCAATCGTGGCATAGGCCAACCCGCCGCGATACCGGCCCAGAATGGCCTGTCCAAGGCGAAACAAGTCGTCAGAGACACCGGCAGCCACGGCAAATGCACCCATGATCAGGAACATCGGCAGGGTCGCCACCTGATCATCGCGCAGGAAACTGGCAGCATCGCCGGCAAAGGTGTTCATCGAGGCTCCGGCACCCAGAAAGGCCGCCGTGCCGCAGATGCCGATCATCGCCGTGACGGTCGCCAAGGGCAGTTGCAAAAGCACGGCCATCCACAAAAACATGAAACCCATGATCGCGGCTTGGCCCGGGTGCATCATGGCATAGTCAGAATAGCCCCGAAAATCGAGCGCCGCCCACAGGCCGATCCCGATCACCGAAACACAGAACGCGACAAGGACCAGCCAGACTGCCTTGTGCGTGCGGATGGTGCTGGTGGCGGTGCGCACCTCGGTCAGGTCTTCGATGACATTGAGGACTTGCACCGCCGCCGAGAGAAATGTTGCCAGCGAAATGGCGTAATAGGTCGGTGCCAACGGCAGTTGCAGCAGCGATGTCGCGCGCCCCTGGTCCGCATAACGCCCCGCCAACCCGAAGATGCGCCATGCCAGAATGGCAAAGAAGAGGAACAACATCACCGAGCCGACAACCTTGAGCCAGGCGGTCAGTTTCGGGCCTGTCATATAGCCGAGCAGGTCGATTTTCAGGTTCACCCGATTGGCAGCCCCCGCCGGAAGCGTCATGGCAATGGCGATGGCGAAAATCGTCGACATGATCTCGTTCAGTGCGAACACCGAGGTTCCCACCAGCCAGCGGCTGAGCACGTCGAACACGATGACCATTGCACCCAGAAGTGCCGCAGAAATCGAGAGGATCGAGATCACGCCTGTGACCTTTTTAACCCAACCAAATCGCTGAATAATGTCGATGTTTTCCACCAGCGCCTCCCTTGCAGCGTGTGTGATTAGGCATTCAGAAGGGCAATGGGCCTGCACCAGCCTGCCGAGCCTTTTGCGACTTTGACCGGCAACGCGATGATCTCGAAGCCGGAATCCGGCAGTTTTTCAAGATTGCCCAGCTTTTCCATGTGGCAATAGACCGTGTCCGCGCCGGCCTTGTGGCCTTCCCAAAAGATCGACCAGTCGCCGGTTTCGCGCGCGCGGTTGGCCTGACCCATCAAGGGCGGATCCCAGCTCCAGGCATCGGTGCCGCAGACGCGAACGCCGCGTTCGGCCAGATACAGCGTCGCCTCGCGGCCCATGCCGCAGCCGGTGGCGACATAGTCAGGCTTGCCATAGCGCGCACCTGCCGCTGTGTTCACCAGAACAATATCCCCCGGTTGCAGGGTGTGGCCGATCCGCGCCAGCTCGGCTTCAACCTCGGCGGCGGAAATCGTGTGGCCATTGGGCCGATCGCGGAAATCCAGCTTTACACCCGGCCCGATGCACCATTCCAGCGGCACTTCATCAATGGTGATGGCGCGTGCGCCGCCGTTCATCGTGGGGTGATAATGCCACGGCGCGTCCATGTGGGTGCCGTTGTGCGTGGTCAGAACGCAGCGTTCGACCGCCGCACCGGAATTGTCACGCAGCGCGCCTTCGGGAAGGTTGAACATCTCGCGGAACTCTGCGGCCCCGGTGATGTGATCCACATAGGTTATCTGAGGCCCCAATCCGGGTGGGTCGCTGGCGATTTGGTCCGTCAGGCTGACCGCAAGATCAATGATACGTCGTGTCATGGTTCTATCGTCCCCGAAGTTTGGGTCATCTTGGTTCCATGAGCGCCCCACAAAAGGCACCCGGTTTATTCTGTCAGAAAAATCTGCCCGCCCTCGATGAGGATGGCGAGCGGCCGCAGGGCCTGTCCGGCGCAGGGCCCAACCTCGCAAAATCCGTCCTCAATCCGAAAAAGCGCGCCGTGCGATGCACATTGAATGCGGTCGCCCGTGCCGTTCAGAAAGGCGTCGGTCTTCCATTCCAGCGGCGCGCGGTCGTAATGCGGGCAGGTGTTCGTATAGCCAAAGACGCGATCCCCTTGGCGCACCAAAAACCCCTGAGCCCGACCTCGGTTGTTGGGCAAGACACCCTTGGATCCGCCATCAGGGATGTCCTTCAAAGAGCACAGGCGCTGTCTGACCGGGCGCACCATCAGCCTTTGCCGGGAGGCGGCCCGCCCGGTGCCCATTTTTCGACGTTCTCGAACAAGAACATCTGCGAGTTTTCCTTGTTCAGCGGAGCCTCGCGGTTGATCCAGTCACCATCATGGTGGTCCATGTCGGCGTCGTATTCCATGTGCGTGCCAAGCGGCGAATTGAAATACCAGAACCAGTTTGAGCCGAACTTGTGCCGCCCTGGGCCCCAAAAGCTGGTGTAGCCTTTTTCCACCATGCGCGAGCCGGCCAGCATCAGGTCGGTCGGGCCTTTCATATGGAAGGCCAGATGCTCCAGCCCCTTCATATGCGGTGGGGTCTGGATCATGAACAGAACGTGGTGATCGTTGTTCGCCTGTGGCCTCAGGAATGGGCCGGTATTGGTGAATTTGTCTGTAATAACAAAGCCAAGGCGGTTGATGTAGAAATTCGCCATGGCGTCCATATCAGGCACGAAATAGACGATATGGCTGAGCGTGCGTGGCTTGGCCTCGGCGTCCTGGTCCGCGGCAACGTCGTTCGGCGCGCGCCCCGGTTTCGCCCCGGGCGAGTTGATCAATTCGGCGGGCAAATCCAGAGGAATGCGCCGGGTGATCCGAAAGGCGATCTCGAATCCGGCGTCGTCCTGGGTGTAAAGCGTGCCGCTGTCATCCTTGTTGACGGTGCGATCCGTGGACAACTCGGCCTCGATCGCGTCCAGCGTGGCTTGATCTTCAACACCCCAGATTGTCAGGCGCAGCAGGCTGCCGGTGCCCAAGGCGGCGGGCAGCGCAGGGTCATCCACCGCGCGCAGCGTCAAGGCTGTTTTGTCCAGTGCCTCAAACCGGCCGTTGCCTGCGTCGGTCAGACCATAGTCTGACAGGAACGTTGCGCAGGCGTCGACGTTATCGACACCAAACACCAATTCATCCGGGCCAATAATCCGCATCACTTGCCTCCTTCGTTGTCATTCCTCAGGTGTAGCCAATGGCGATGCATGTGGGAAATTGTATTACTCAATGTCACCTATGGATTATTGAAATGCACACGCCTGCGCGCTACGATGAGTGTGGGAACAGTGGGAGAGCATCAATGCGGTTCAAAAAGCTTGATCTGAACTTGTTGGTCGCGCTGGACCACATGATTGAGCTGCGCTCGGTCTCTGCTGCTGCGGAAAAAATGTTCATGAGCCAGTCGGCCATGTCCAATGCGCTCATGCGATTGCGCACCTATTTTGACGACCCGCTCTTGGTGCAAGTTGGCAAGAAAATGGAGCTGACCCCACGCGCAGAGGCAATGCGCGCGCCCGTCCGCGATATTTTGTTCAGGATCGAAGCGACGATTTCCTCGCAGCCAGAGTTTGATCCCACAGTGTCTACCAGAGAGTTCAGCATCCTCTTGTCAGATTACATGATGCGGGTGCTGATGCCGATTGTGTTTCGCACGCTGAACGCACAAGGGGCCAAGGTCCGGTTGAACTTTGGCCGCCGGCACACTCGCCGCAGGTCATGCTTGAACATGGCGAAATAGACCTGCTGATCACGCCGGATGTCTTTGTGACCGAAGAGCATCCGTCGGCCTTGTTGTTCGAAGATAAATACGTCGTCGCCGCCTGGAAAGACGGCAAATACGGCAACGTCACGATGGACAAGGCGACCTACGAAGCCGCATCGCATGCGATCATGTCACTGCCCAATGCCGCAAAGTCAGGCGAGACGTATATGTTGGCGAAACATGGGGTCACGCGGCGTGTCGATGTTCAGTCCTATTCATTTTCGACGCTTCCGCATTTAATCACTGGCACCGACCGCGTGGCGACGATTCATGCAAGCCTTGCACGCGTGCAGGCCGCTGCGAACGAGTTGGTCATTTATCCGATGCCCATCGACTTGTCGCCTTTGCGTATGATGGTTCAATGGCACGCGTACCGCGACAATGATCATGGGATCATCTGGTTGCGCGATCTCCTCAAGAATGCGGCGTCGCAAATCCGCTGAGTATTGATATAACAGATAAGACCGATTGTTCTTTTCAATTTTTCAAATGCGTTGACCTTCCCTACTGTCGTGGCAACCAGAGGGAGGCTTTGACGTGCACATTTCTTCAGCATTGATTGTGGGTGGCGGCATTGGCGGCTTGACGGCTGGCATTGCGCTGCGCCGCAAAGGCATTCCGGTCGAGATCATCGAGCGTGATCCGGACTGGAGTGTGTACGGCGTTGGCATCATCCAGCAACTGAATGTGGTGCGCGCGATGGATCAGATCGGTGCGCTCAAGGATTTTCTGTCGCGTTCGCAAGGGTTTGACAGCACGACCATTTTTGCGGGGCCAGAGGGCAAACAGGTCGCCAAGTTCGACACACCGCGCCTTGCCGGGCCAGAGTATCCGTCGAATGTCGGAATTCGACGCACGGAATTGCAAAAGGTTCTGGCCAACAAGGCCGCCGAAGTGGGCGCCAAGGTGCGTCTTGGTCTGACGGTGGCCACGATGACGGAGGATGGCGACGGCGTGGACGTCACGTTTTCTGATGGCACGGCGGGGCGCTATGACGTGGTGATCGGTGCCGATGGGCTGTTCTCGCAAACCCGCCGCACGATTTTCCCCGATGCCCCCAAACCGCGCTACACGGGGCAGTGGGTCTGGCGTTACAACTTGCCCCGCGTGCCGGAACTTGATGGCATCCATGTTTTCGCCGGACCTTGCAACGCCGGGCTGGTGCCGATGTCAGCCGATCTGATGTATATGTTCCTGGTCACCCAAGAGGCCGAGAATTTCAAACAGCCGGTGGCTGGCGCGGCCGAGGCGATGCGCACGCGTGCCGCCCGGATGGCCCCGCCACAAGTGGCCGCGCAGTTGGTGCATATGACCGATGACGCGGGCGTCGTGGGGCGTCCGATGGAGGTCATCTTGCTGGAAGGGGAGTGGCACAAGGGCCGCGTCGTTCTGCTGGGCGATGCCGTGCATGCGGCGACCCCGCATCAAGGGCAGGGTGCTGGCATGGCGATCGAGGACGCGCTGGTTCTGGCCGATGAACTCGACGCCGCTGACACGCTGGAGGCTGCTTTCACCGCGTACCGCACCCGCAGGTGGCCGCGTGTCGAGCAGGTCGCCAAGACCTCGCTGATGATCGGTGACGCGCAGATGGGGAAAATTCCGCCCGTTGATGTCGGTGCGCTGACCGCCAAGACCCTCGCCCTTGTGGCGCAACCCATCTGAGACAAGGTGACACCCGATGGCCATGTTTGACTACTTCCCGAATTATGTCTGGAACCTCTCGGTCTCCATCGCGATGGCCAGCGGTGCGGAACTGGGCGAGATCATGGACATGTGCCAGCCATTATTGGCCAAGGCGCAAGCTGGTGAAGATGCCGGCACGATGGATTTCATGCGCGAATGGATGAAGGTCGCGGATAAACTGGTGGATCTGGCGTCCGAGGACGAAGCCGAGGGGCGCTTGCTGTCTGCCGGGCCAAAGCTGCAACGCGCCGCACTTTACTATTTCACGGCCGAGCGGATGCAGGGTCACGGCCATCCCGGCCGCATGGAAACCTTCGACAAGGCGCTGGCCGCTTTCGCCAAGGGCACGCAGTTTTCGCGTGACAATGTCGAACGGGTGTTGGTGCCTTACGGTGATCTGCACTTGCCGGCGCTCTACACCCGTGCCGAGGGCGTTGACGGCCCGGCGCCAACGGTCGTCTACCTCAACGGCCTCGATAGCTGCAAAGAGCTGCTGTATTGGTCGCGCCTGCCACACGCGCTGGCCAAGCGGGGGATTTCCACGCTGTGCGTCGATCAGCCGGGCACCGGGGAGTCGCTGCGCAAACTGGAGCAATACGCGCATTTCGACAGTGAAAAATGGGGCACGCCGGTGTTCGATTTCCTCGGCGCGCGCGACGATGTTGATGAAAACCGCATCGGTATCACCGGCATTTCGCTGGGCGGGTATTATGCGCCGCGCGTCTGCGCCAACGAGCCCCGCTTTGCGTCGGGCGCGGTTTGGGGGGCGAACCACAACTGGGCCGAAGTGCAGCAACGCCGTCTCAAGCGTGAAGGCGAAAACCCGGTTCCGCATTATTGGAAACACGTCGAATGGGTGTTTGGCGCCAAGGATAGCGCCGAGTTTTTCCAAAAGGCCGAGGGCATGAACCTGAACGGCCAGATGGAGAAGATCCGCGTTCCCTTTTTGGTGACACATGGCGCGCAAGACCGGCAAATTGCGCTCGACTATGCACACCAAAGCTATGACCAGCTGGTGAATTCACCCAAACGCGCGCTGAAGATTTTCACCCCGCGCGAAGGCGGTGTCGAACATGTCGGCGCGGACAACATGAGTTTCGGGCGCGACTATATCGCCGATTGGTTCGCGGAAACGCTGGGTGGACGGACTTCGTGACGATCCCAGTTTTCCGGCGCACAATTACACGGAGTAACCTATGAAACTGACCACATTGCCCGATGGAACCCCAGACGGTCGCCTGCATGTTGTAAGCCGTGATCAGCGCCGGATTGAACCCGCGCAAGGGGCGCAGACGATGCAGGCGCTGCTGGAAAACTGGGACGGGTTCGCCCCGCAGCTTGAGGCGCAATATGCCGCGCTGAATGCAGGCGGTGGCGCTGATTTTGACGCGGCACAGGCGCTGGCGCCGCTGCCGCGCGCGTGGCAATGGCTGGACGGATCGGCCTATGACAGCCACGGCGATCTGATGCAAAAAGTCTTCAAAATGGACCCGACGCCCAAGGGCCGCCCGCTGATGTATCAAGGCATGTCGCATCAGTTCCTGGCGGCCACCGCCGATGTTCCCCTGCCGTCCGAGGCGGATGGCATTGATTTTGAGGGCGAATTCGGGGTGATTTGCGATGCCGTGCCGATGGGCACCGATGCCGCAACCGCACAAGGTCACATCCGCCTGTTGGTGCAGATCAACGATTGGTCTTTGCGCACACTGGCCCCGATCGAGATGAAAACCGGCTTTGGCTGGGTGCAGGCCAAGCCCGCGTGCTCGGTGGCGCCGGTTGCCGTGACGCCAGACGAGTTGGGCGAGGCGTGGCGCGACAGCCGCGTGGACCTGCCGCTGATTGTCGATCTGAACGGCGCACGTTTCGGCGCGGCCGAGGGCTACCCCATGTCGTTTGGTTTTGATGAACTGGTGGCCCATGCCGCCCGCACCCGCGTCTTGGTGGCGGGCACGATCATTGGCTCCGGCACGGTCTCGAACGAAAATTTCCGCGAGATCGGGTCGTCATGCATCGCCGAACGACGCGGCATTGAACTGCTCGATCTGGGCGCTGCGCAGACGCCCTACATGCAGTTCGGTGACCGTGTCCGCATGGAATGCCGCGCGCGTGACGGGCAGCCGCTGTTCGGGGTGATCGACCAAGCCGTTGTTGCGGGCGGGTCGTAATTCAGGTGTCTCGCAAGACGCGGTCAAAATATCCAAGGATCACATTGGCGATCCTGACCGGCAGCGCGTCGGGCCCGGTTGGGTCGACATCGGCTTGCGGGCCATCGAACATGGCACGCGCGATCTTGAAGGCATCAAGGGTAAGGATTTCTATGCGGGGATTGGGCAAACGCCCGGCAAACAACAGCCGAAAGAACTGGGCAGAGGTGTCGCGAATGGCGGCCTCTATCTCGATCAACTCGGGGGTTCGCGGCAGGCGTTCTTCCTCTTCCTCGAGGATTCGCGACAATCGAGTCGAGGGCCTGTCCCGTGCCAACGCATGGATCAACACCGCTACCGCCTGTTCGATCGCCATGCCGGCTTGCTCGGCGATGGCGGTGGTCGTGAACTCCGCCCGTCCACGCGCCTCAAGCACGCGAACCGCCCCCCTCGAGGATCGAATCCACCAACAGCTTTGAGCGCGTCTGCGTGGGCCGCTTGCGCGGTGTCAGCGACGGCTCAATCGGGGGCATCGGTCTGCACAAACTGAGTGGGGCGGCGGGTCATTCTTCTCAATTCCACCTATGCAAAAGGAAATCGTGACTACGGGAAACCGTATCGTCAACCCGGCGACGGGTCTATTTGAAAACACCTTCGGGATCGGGACATACGTGCTGGGGGATACGAAGGTTCCCGGTTTGGTGCGTGCCGATGGGCAAGCAATCAATCTGTCGGATCTCTACCGGGATACCCACGAGATCTTTGAGGACTGGGACCGGAATTTTGACGCGCTGGTCGATCTGGTCGATAACCGGTCGCGCGGATTTCGAGTATGCGCAGGCGAAACCCCTCAAGCCGCTGGATTATCCGATGCACAAAAGAGTCTATGACGCGATCCCTGAGGCCAAGTGCGTGATCCATGCGCATTCCTTCAACACCATCGGTGTCTCGATGCAAAAACAAGGGCTGGTGCGCAACAATCAATGGGCGATCTGGATTGGTGAGGTTGCCTATCACGACTATGAGGGCTTTCTGACCGGCCCGAATGAAGCGAAAAAGCTGGTGGCCTGCTTCAAGCAAAGCCAAGTGACCTTGCTGCGGGGGCACGGCATGATTGTTTGGGGGCATTCGGTGAAAGAGGCGTATTTTCTGGCCTATATGTTGAACCGCGCCTGTTCGGTGCGGATCGCCAGTGGCACGGGGCCTGGCGGCCTTGAGCCCTATCTCATCGACCAAGAGATCATCGACCGCGCCGCCAAAGAGGCCAAGGGCACCTGGAGCCGCGCCACCCCGTTCAGCGCCGGTCCTTGGCAGGCCCAGTTGCGCAAGGCGCGGCGTCAGTTTCCGGGTTTCGACAGTTGATCAAAACCCATTGGACCTCACCATTGGAAAGGTCGGCGGTATCACCGCCGGCCTTTTTGATGTCATTTGAGGGTCTTGAGGATCGGATCGTGCATTCGGTCACAAGACCAACGCCGCGCGATCTTACCGCTCTTGCGCAAGGATTTCGGGCGCGTCAATCGCGGCTTGTGCCACGGCAGCCTGCCAGGTCGCGATCAGATCTGCACCTCCGGGAACGCGACCGTCGAAACCGGCGATCACGTTGGCCATCACGCGATCCGACAATTCCGCCAAGCCCTCGCTCGACAGCGTTGTGATGGTGTGCCCGTCCATGGCTGCAACGCGGTCGCGGGCGCCGTTTTCCCAGCCGTCAACGATCGCACCCGTTCTGGCCGCTTCGTCGCAGCCGGAATTCGCCCGCAGAACCTCTTGCGCTTCGGGCGACAGAGCTTCGAACCGCGCGCGGCTCATGAAGGCGATCCCGGTGGCACCGCCAAGCGGGGCGATCAGGTGATCGGTCGTAACCTCTTGCAGGTTGAAGGCGGGGAAGGCGGTCCAGGACATGAATGTGCCGTCGGCCGTGCCGCGCTGAAGTGCCTGATATTGCTCTGGAAGCTGGATCGACAGGGGCGTTCCGCCATAGGCCTGAACGATGCCCGCCGCGATGGGGCTGCCGGTCATGATTTTCATGCCGGCAAGGTCTTCCATGCTGGTCAGCGGTTCACCATTCAGATGCGCGCCCACCTGCGGGAAGGGCACATACAGCAGCGGGATATAATTCTCCCATTCTGCGCCGAAGTCGCCATTTTCATACAGGCGGCAAAAGGCCATCGCCGCCGCCGCCGAGCTTTCGGTCATCAGCGGCATGGTTGACACCAGAGACCGCGGGAAGTTGCCGGGCTGGTAGACCGCAAGGCCCCAGGTGATCTGCACGACGTCATCAATCAGCCGGTCAACAAAATTGTCCGGGGTGATGATCATGCGCCCATGACGCATTTCGATGTTCAGGGCGTCACCACCCTGCGCGTTCACCCGCTCGGCCCAGGGCGTAAAGATCATGCGGACCACTGGAGCTTCGGCGCTATTGCCGGTGCCGAATGCCAGGGTTTCCGCAGTCGCAGCAAATGGGGTCATCAGGGCTGTCGCCGCCATCAGGCCGGCTATCAGTGTCGTTTTCATGGTGTTCCTCCCAGAAGTAGAAAATCTTTGTGCGTTGAGTTTAACGGCAACCGGATCGTTCGCATATTTGATTGATTGAATTGGATCTATCGATTCCGCGAATACCTGAGCGTTACACTTTTCAAGTGCAGGGGCTTGGCACGGGCGCGTGTGATCATCGCCGCGCCGCCAAGCCCAATTGCCTGTGTCAGTAGCTTTCCAGATCCTGACTGATCGACACGCTGCCCGAAAACCGTGCCTGAATGCGGGCGGCATACTCGGGGGCGGTCTTTGGCGTGGCAACGCCCGGCGGCAGATGCGTGGCGACCACATGGCTGGCCCCTGCGCCTTCGGCCAGGTCCGCCAATTGCTCGGCGGTGATGTGATGGTCCGAAATGTGGGTTTGGATTTTGGCGATGTGAGCTGCGGACTGGTTCGGATTTGCCGCCCGGATTCGACCCATGATCAACTCGATATCCATCATTTCGCCGATGACAAGATCGACGCCCTTCGCCAAGGCTTCGACCGCCTTGCAGGGCCCGGTATCGCCGGTAAAAAGAACGCTGCGATCCGCCAGATCAAAGCGCAAGGACAGAGACAGCGGGCCGGGCGTGCCCAGTTCAGCCTCGGGACGGTAATGCGTGTTTTCGCAACAGGTCACGGTCAAGCCGTCAAGCGTGACGGTGTCGGTGGGGGTGATTTCCCGCACAGACACAAAGTCGCTGATCTTTGGCAGCGCCTGACCCGGCACGCCAAAGCCGATCTCATTCGGTCCGCTGCTGGCCGCGACGATCCCATCGACGATCGCCTTGGTGCCGGGAGGGCCGTAGATCGTCAACGGCGTCTTGCGCATCGTCATCATGTTGACGCCAAGCAGCGCAAACAAGCCGCCGATATGGTCGAAATGGTGATGCGACAGGAAAACACGGTTCACAGAGCGGTAATCGACACCCGCGCGGATCAACTGTCCAACGGCACCATCGCCACAATCAATCAAGATGGGTTCTTCACCATGCATCAATACATGCGCGGGTTGCGCGCGCTGGGGATTTGGCACGGGTCCGCCAGCGGTCCCCAATGTGGTGAAGGTGGAGGGTTTAGGGGCCATGGAGCAATCCTTGTGTTTGAAACTTGGCGGCGCGAACACGAGGCGCGCATGTTGAGTTGTCCAAACAGTAGCAGATCAATCATCATCACAAAAATTGCTTGTATCAATATGAGGTATCGATGTTCTCCATGATGTTTCCAAATGTCCGATCTGAAACGGATTAGGTGAATTCAGCAGGTTGTGGTTCTGTTCGGTTGCGAAACAAAACGGAGATCAGGATGGCCTGCTGGCCGAGATCAACCGCCACCCGGTCGCGGCCGCGCGCTTCGCGGCAGGACGCGACGTGCAGCCGACTGCCGGTGTGATCGACAGCCAGAGCGTGAAAACCTCTGAAAACATCTCCCTTTCCGGCGACGATGCCCCCTCTCACACACGCAAGCCTGTGTTGCCGGGCAATGGGCAAGCGGATCAAAGGTCGAAAACGCCAAATCCTCACTGATAGAAGCCCAGTCGGGTTGGGTCGCACGGTTTGACACATCATCTGCCGTCCACGGGTAGATTTGCCGCTCAAGGTCAGTGTCAGAAAGGCTTGGCGGCCGATTGGAAAATCCGACATTCCCGTCATCGCCCGAAACCATCGTTCCGACCGCGCACGATCGGCTCTGAGGCGCGGCCAAGGGCCTGATATCATCCCTCGACCAGCGTCCAGAAGCCGTATTTGCGACCATGTTTTTGCTTCAGCGCCTCGACGAAGCGCTCATGTGTCGGAAAGCCGTGATACTTTTCAATGTGGGGGTGGCTGGCCGCGCATTCGGCGAGATGGCCGGCGGCATAGCGGTAGCGCTTTGATTTCGCACCGTTCAGCGTGTCCTCGATCATCGCGCGGCGCAGGAGAGTTGCGGCCAGCGGGTGCCCTGCGTCTAGCGCATCCGCCGCCGCCGTGAGCGTATCGTAGGAATTCCCGTCGAGATCCTTGGCCCGCGACAGGACAACGGCTGCGGCACGCGCAGGGGCGGGCCAGCCGATGAGGAAGTTCAGCGCGGCGCCCAGATGCGGGTGTGTTTCCGCCAGATCCAGCGCCTTTTCCTCGGCCTCGATATCGTCGAAGTCCGGCAGGAGTTTCAGATAGGCGCGCAGGCTGCGGTCGCTGAGGGTTTGCGCGAAACTGTCCCACAGATGGGCCTTCAGGTCATCCGTCTTGCCCAGCCGTTCAAGGCACTCCTCGTAGACGGCATCGAGATCGTGGCGGAACATGCGGAACGGTTTTCCGTCCTCGGCGGCCTTTGCGCCCATGATGATCTTGTAAGCCTCGTCGACACGATCCGCGTCCAGCAAGCGGCGCGCGACGTCGGGGGCGATGGTGCCATAGGTCAATTGCTCGGCCGAATAGCGCGCCATATAGGCGTCAACGTCGCCTTGGGCGTCGGCCACATCCGCAAGGATGATCGAGGATGTCAGCTGCTTGTTGCGCAGCACAGCGTCCTCGGGCGCGGAAGAGAGCCCGTAACCCCGATAGCGCTCCAGGTCCTGCGCGCTTGGCGGGGCGGCTTCCCAAGCCTTGGTGATCGTCTTGAGATGCTCCAGCCCCTCAGCGCCCAAGGCATCCGCGGTGGCCGGGATGATGCCGTCGAATTCGCCATAGCCGGCATCGGTCACCGCCTCGAGAATGCGCTCGGCCAGAGATTTGGCGTCAAGGCTGATCTTGGGGGACAGGTGCTCGATCCTGTCCACGGCCTCGCCAAAAACATCGCCGATCACGCCGTTGCTATCGTCCGTGCGCTCATAAATCGACGGGGCCAGCAGCAGGAAAGACCAGAGCAACTCGAAACCCTCAAGCGGGTCTTGTGGTGTTATCACCGTGTCGATCATTGATAGCAGGCCGTTGAGATCCTTGACCAAAGCGCGTTGCTTTTGCCAGTCCACATAACTGGTTGAGCGGCGCAGCGAGGCAAAGCGCTTGCGCAGATCGGCGGCCACGTCTTTGGGGCCTTGCGCGGCACTCAGCTCCATCCGCGCCCGGCGCTGAAGCGCGGCGCTGCCTTGCACGAGGTCCATCACCAGCGCGGCGAGCTTTTCAGGGCCGAGCTTTTCAAGGTTGCTTTGATTGAGCGTCTTCTTTGACATATCAATTAAGTATCCGGTCTTATGGGTCTTGGCGCAGCTTGCCCGTGCGCGGGCGAAACCACAATCGGATTGCTGCTATATCGCGCGAGTCGTCACCGAGCGCCACATGGCGTTGGCTCTGTCACCGGCCAATTCACCTTTTCGCCTGACGAGGGTCGGACCACGGATATCGAGCGCCACACCGAGCTGTGCACCGCTCTCGTGGCCATCGCGCGACCCGATGTGGTGGGCCTTGAGAACCAGGTTCCGTTCAAATGGGTGAGGCCGAATGGCGAAACGGCAACGCATCATTTCGATTTCCGCGTGCTGATCGTCGACGGCTCCCGCCGGGCGACGGGCAAGCCGTTGACCGAACAGGCCAAGGGCAGCAACCGGACCAAATCCACCGTGCGGGTCCGTGTCGAATATGTCTTCGGTGCGCAGGCCAACGACATGGGCGGCACCCTGGTGCGCACGATCGGCCTGGTGTGGGACAAGGCCAAGATCGGGATGAAAAATCTTGTCTACAACATGCGCCGCCTTGCCCAATCGTGTCGCATCACGCCGTGCGCAGCATGAACGCCGGGCAAACCAGCGAGCGGATCAAGCCGCAAGGCCGGAAAAGCCAGATGTGACAGACATTGCGCCGTGACGGACACCGTGCCGTGACAGACCCGGGGCACCAGACTGACAACCGACCTCCTCGGGCGTCACGCCAAACTCACCACCGCGCGGCCACGAAAATGGTTTGTAATCCAGATGCCCACGTTCGGTTCAGGGGCCCGGAACGCTCGGTTCACCTTGTCATGCGGGCAGGGGGCCAAGGTGGCAGGAAACGTAGTTTTGACCTCCTTTCCACGCACCGCACCACGGATGCCGATCACGGCGCGCGCCGGACCGGGCACCCAATTTCGCGCGGCTTGAGGGGGTCTCGCGCCCCAACCGAGGCGCAGACGGGAATGCGTGGGTGCATTGCAGCGCGGGATTTTCACGAAAAAAAGGCACCCCTCGACATAACGCTGAGGGGTGCTGAGGCTGGGAAGTTGGTTTGCAACAGGCTCGGCCATCTGCGCGGCGCGTTTGCCCTGCCAATGACGCCGTGAGCGGCGTCAATGGCCTAGCGGATCATTCCAGAGCGAACGCATCCAATCCGCGAGTGCGACGTTTTGCTCGAACAGTGAATACCCGACGCCACCGCCATAATCGGGCATGTCGATCATATCAGTGGTGATCCACTGCAACGGACTTTTGGTCGAGGTCCGGTGGTGTTCAAACATCTTGCGCACCACATGTTTGCACGGCTCGACACGGTGGGCATGCCACGGGTGATCCCACTCGCCCGGCTTCGGGCGCATGAACGGATACTGACAAGCACGGCCCCAGCGCCCACCCGTGCCAATCATCGAGGTGTTCTTGGGGCCAGACGGCGACACGGGGCGCACCTGAAGCCAGACCACCATATCCTGCGCGATCCATGCGTCGATCACATTGCCCGTTTCATAGGGGTCGATAATCAGCGAACCATCCGCCAGTGCGTCACGAATCCCCGATGCATCCTGTTCCTCTGGGTCTTCGATCTTGAGCAACACATGGCTATGATCAAGGGCGAAGTTAAACGGGATGCCATGCGCGCGGATCTTGTCGGCAATTGGCGTCACCCGGCGAAAATCCTCGGTATACATATAGATATGAACTTCGGTGCAGACCGTGATTCCCATGGCGTCACCGATCTCATGGGCGCGCAGATAGAACTCCACCACCTCGTCATCGGTAACAACATGACCCTTGGCGTGTTCTGTCAGGATCATCAGATTGTGGCATTTCGCCCCGGCGCGCTTTGCCCATTCCAGATTGGTTTTGATCAATCCTTCATCGCGCCCGATCTGATAGGTCCACAACCCGGTGGTCATCGGGATGCCGTATTTGTTGGAGGCGTCCACATAGGCGCGTTCTTCGCCCGGTAGAGGTATTCGATCAAAGTGATCGAATACCCCGCTTTCACGCAGCAACAAAAACTGTTCGTCCACCGAGAGCGGGCGCGTGTGTTGAAGACCGCGACCGTTACACCCCAGTGATATTCCGTTCATTGACATTGCTGCTTCCTTTTTTAGTGCCGGCTTATTCGCCAGCTGCAACCGTTTCTGCGAGCGGGTTCAGTGTCTTGGGCAAGCCAGGCTTGCGGCCACCCAGATGCGAGAAATACAGGTTCAGCATGAACGCCGAGATTGCCGACATCACGATGCCACTGTGGGTGATCGGCGCCAAAAAGGCCGGGGCATGCGAGTAGAAGGTTGGCGACAGCACCGGGATCATGCCCAACACGACGCTCACCCCGACGATGAACAGGTTTCCACGCTCGGCATAGTCCACCTTGGACAAGATCCGGATCCCCGTTGCGCACACCATGCCGAACATAACAATGCCCGCGCCGCCCAGAACGTAGATCGGGATCGACGCCGCAATCACCGCCAGTTTGGGCACCAGACCCAGCATGATCATGATGGCGCCGGCCATCACGCAAACCCAGCGGCTTTTCACCCCGGTTACACCGACCAAGCCGACGTTTTGCGAATAGGACACATAGGGGAAGGTGTTGAAGATACCGCCGATGATCGAGCCCAGGCCATCCACGCGCAGCCCGTCTGCCATGCGCTTTTCATCCATCGGGCGATCGACCATTTCACCAACCGCCAGCAACATGCCTGCCGTCTCGACCATCACGATGACCATAACGATGCTCATCGAGAAAATTGCGCCGATGTTGAAAATCGGAAAACCAAAGTGGAACGGCGTGATAACCGCGAACCAGCTGGCTTCGGCCACGCCCTCGAACTCGACCCGGCCCAAGAACAGCGTGATCGCAAAGCCGCCGGCAAGGCCGATCAGAACGGCGATATTTGAAACAAAACCACGCCCGAACCGGGTTACCGCCAGAATGATCAGCAAGACCAGAATCGACAGGCCCAGAAACTCAAGCGAGCCATATTCAGGGTTGGGCACGCGACTGCGCACACCGTCCACGACTCGCGTGACCATCGGCTGACCGCCGGCCGCCCAGTTGATGCCAATCGGCATGAGGGCTAGTCCGGTCACCGAAATCACCGTGCCGGTAACCACCGGCGGAAAGAACCGGATCATGCGACTGATGAACGGTGCAATGAGCAACACGACGATGCCCGCCCCGATCACCGCGCCATAAATGCCCGGAAGTCCAAGGTTGGGATCATTTGCAAACAGGATCATCGGCGGCACGGAGGCGAAGGTCACCCCCATCATGACGGGAATACGCGCGCCGAAACGCCAAAATCCCATTGATTGGATGATCGAAACAATGCCGGTGACGAACAGGTCAGCACTAATCAGAAACGCGATTTCTTCTTTGGGCAGCCCGATTGCGCCACCGATAATGAGCGGCACGGCAATGGCGCCCGCATACATCACAAGCACATGCTGCAATCCGAGTGCGAAGAGTTGCGGACCGGGTGGAACCTGGTCCGCCGGATGGACGGTTTGTTCGGTAGTCATCGAAGTATCTCCCTGTTTTTCGATGCAAGTGTTGTCTACGTCACTGATTTTAGGTCGCGGTTGATGAACTCCCCGATAAGCGCGGCCAGCGTGTCTGGTTGTTCAAGGGGAATGAGATGGCCGGAATTCTCGATCCCGGCAAAGCGGCCCTTGGGCGCGGTTTTGGCCATTTTCTCGCAAACATCGCGGCGCACAAACGTGCGGTCACCGTTCAATACCAAGGTCGGGCATTGCACGGCGGCAAGCTCGGCCCACAGGTCATCGTCACGAAATGGCCAGCGGGTCAAGAAGAACGGATCATGGCGGCGCAGCAGCGCGCCCTCGGCGGTGGTGGTCACCGAGCCTTGGGCAAAAGCCGCCAGCGCCGCATCGGGTGCGGCGGGGTTGGCCTTGCGCTCCCATGCCAGCAACGCGTCAAAGTCCGCGAATTTATAGGGGCGGGGGAAAACATCCGTCGCAGACGCCTCGAACGAGGGTTCAACATCGACGACAATCAGCCCCGAGGCCGCGTCGGGTTGGTCTGCGGCAACCTGGATCGCCGCCAAGGCGCCCCAAGACGCGCCCATCAGGATGGGCGGCGTGTTGGGGGCAAGTGCGGCCAGAACCGCAGTCAGATCCACAGCGTAGTCGTTCGTGGAATACTGCCGCGCGTCGCTCCAGTCGCTTTGCCCGTGGCCCCGAAAATCCATTGCCACAAGCCGCGCGCGCCCCGCCAGCGCGGCGGCGACACCTTCCCAAAGGAAGGCACCCCCTGTCACGCCATGCATCGCCAAGATCATCGGGCCGTCACCGCCGAAATCGCGGATGTGTATCCGCCCCGCCGCACCGGTGATGAAGCTGGAAGCCGCTTCAGACATCGGTGAATTCCGCCGTCAATTCGTTGAGCCAGCGACGATATTCAACGGTGACGATATCGGCATGACGCACCGGCATCTCCAACCGCGCAAGCTCGCCCGTCAGATCCATCTGGATCGGGGTCTGGCTTTCGATGATGTCCTTGTCCTCATCCAGAACCTTGGCCTCGAAATCCATGAAAAACGCGTCATGCTCGGGCTCGGTGCCGAAATCGCGCGCCTGGAACCAGAAATTGCGCGTCGTGGTGGCATCCACTGGCGAGGAGGCCATGAACAGCACATAGCGATTGTCTTTGGGGAACAAGCGCTTGAGGTGAACGGTATGCGGCATGGTCACATGGTAGACGTTGGTCGGCTCGATCCATTGGTCGTCGATCCCCATCATCTTTTTCTTCTTGGGGTCGCCCGGTTCCTTGACGCCGCTGCGGTCGAAACGCAGCACGTTGTCCTCGCGCCAGACCTTGACCGCATCGACGCGCGGGTTCTCGCGGCTGCCGATGGTGCCGTCATGAACAAAGGCGAAATGCGCGAAATCGACGAAATTCTCCAATCGCCGCGGGGTCGAGGTTTTCCACACATAGACCTCGCCTTGCAGCACGCGGTAGCTGGGGTCATTCAGCTCGGGGAATTTCGGAATGTCGTATTTCGGCGTCTCGGCCAGACAGACCCAAATCATGCCCGAGGCTTCGGCGGCGTGATAGGTCGTCGCGTGACGGTTGAGCGTCGCGGTGACCTCTTCGCGGGCCGGGATGCGCACGCATTTGCCTTCGTCATCGAACTGCCAGCCGTGATAGGGGCATTCGAGCTTGCAATCCAACACCTGACCCAACGACAGCGCTGCGCCCTTGTGCGGGCAGCGGTCATACATGGCGACCACTTTTTCGCCCAGCCGCGCCACCACGACCTTTTCTCCCAGCAGTGTCACGCCCAAGGGTTTGGTGGTGCCAAGCTCATTGGCATAACACACCGGATGCCAGAAATTGCGCAGCGCGCGATAGGTTGGGTTGTCCTCGGGTGCGGGAGATTTGAGGGAAGTATCAAGCATGATTTGCTCCAGTTTTGAAGGGGAGGGGCCACCGGGTGGCTGGCTCTAATTGAAATGCGCGCCGCCGTTGACCAGCAGGCTTTGTCCGGTGATGAATCCCGACATATCGCTCAGCAAAAAGACCGCTGCACCGACCATATCCTCGGGCAATTGCGTGCGCTTGATGCAGCGCTCGCTGACCGTGCGCTCGTTCGCGGCGGTGCCTTGGCGCTCGATGATATCATCGTCGGGGATCAGATCGGGGCAGAGCGAATTGACAATGATTCCATCGCCGCCAATTTCCCGTGCCAAGGCCCGCGACAGGCCGACAATCGCCATTTTCGACGAGACATAATGCAGGAAATTCGGAATGCCCTTGTAGGGGGTGTTCGACGAGATATTGATGATCCGGCCCGCGCCCTGCGTCTTCATATACGGGTAGACCGCGCGGCAGCATTGCCAGGTGCCGCGCACGTTGACCTGATAGCACAGGTCCCATTCGTCGGGCGCAATATCCATAAAGCTGCCGAAACTCGCAGATTTGAAAAAGCCGGCATTGTTGACGATACCGTCGATGCGGCCGAAGGTGTCAAAGGCGGCTTTGGCCATCGCGTCGCAATCGTCTTGCTCCAGCACATTGGCGCGGAAGGCTTTGACCCGGTCACCGGCGCCCCAGCTTTGTACCGTGTCGGAAATATCGCTCAGATCGGCGGCCAACACATTCGCGCCCTCGGTCAGAAACCCCTCGCAATAGGCCTGTCCGATGTTGCCGCCTGCGCCGGTCACAATGATTGTCTTGTCTTTCAGCAATCCCATAGTCGGGCCGCTCCTTTTGTTTCAGATATCCAGGGTCAGTTCGGCGCTTTTGGCGCGGGAAACGCAGATCATCATGGTTTCATTGGTGGCCCGCTCGTCGGGGGTCAGCACTTTGTCGCGGTGGTCGGGTTCGCCCGCCAGAATGGTGGTTTCGCAGGTGCCACAGATCCCCTCGCGACAGGAACACAGCACCGCCAGCCCCTCGGCCTCAAGCGCCTGCAGAATCGAGATCCCTTTGGGCACGGTGATCTTGCGCCCCGAGCGGTTGAGGATCACATCAAAGGCCGCGTCATCGGCTTTAACCTCGACGATGTTCGAGAAATGCTCGGTATGCACGCGGTCTTGCGGCAATTTGGCGGTGGCCTGCGCGAAGGCGTTCATCAAGGGGGTTGGGCCGCAGCAATAAAAATGCGTGCCGGGATCAGAGCTTGCCACAACCTCGGCCACGTCCAGCGGACGGATGCCGGGAATACCGTCATGCACATGCACCAACTCTCCACCCGACCGTGCGGCGAGATCGCGAAGCTCTGTGATGAACGGCGTGCGGGCAACATTGCGGGTGCAGTGATACAGCCGCCAGGGCTGCTTCAATTCGGCCAGACGGCGCACCATCGCGTAGATCGGCGTGATGCCAATACCGCCCGCGATCAGAATGGTCTGCGGCGCGTCCTCGACCAGGGGAAACAGGTTTTTCGGCGCGCTGATCTCCAGAGTATCACCAACCGCAACCGTCTGATGCATAAACGCTGACCCGCCACGGCTGGCCGCATCGAGATTGACGCAGATATGATAATGATCCTCGCCTTGCTGGTTGATGAGCGAATATTGACGGGTGATACCGTTCGGCATTGCCACATCAATATGCGCGCCCGGGGTAAACCGGTCCAGCGACGCGCCGTTGTGGGCGACCAGTTTGAAACTGCGTAGCCCCTCGGCGGGTGCGGTGATCTGTTGAACGACAACTTGCATCGGCGGGCGGGTCTCCTGTGTGACGGGCTGGCTTTGCAAGGAAAAGGTAGATTTATTATTCACCTATACACCAATAGGATTTTCCGATAGGTGTCGTGGTCTGTTGCAGTCCACGGATGGGCCGAATTGAAGATCACCACCAAACAAATTGCCGCCTTCGTGGCCATCGCAGATCAGCAAAGTTTCACCCGTGCGGCGCGGCAGTTGAACATCACCCAGCCCAGCCTGAGCGGGTTGATCCGCGACCTTGAACAGGTGGTCGGCCTGACGCTGCTTGATCGGCGCGCGCGCGGTGCCACGCTGACCACGGCGGGGCAAGATCTGTTGCCGATCGCACTCCGGGTGAAGGACGATATCGAAACAATGCTGAGCACCTCGAACGAGCTTTCCGCGCGGGTCCGGGGCCGGGTGCGGATCGCCTGTTCGACGGTTATAGCCAGCACCCAGTTGATCCCCATCGCCAGCCGTTATGAGGCGCGATTTCCGGGGATAAAGGTGCAAATCATGGATGCGGTCGAACAATCGCTTGCCGATCTCGTGCGGCTTGAGCAGGTTGATCTCGCGGTGGCGACCGAAGTCGACCCCGAGCCGCGCATCGTTCAAACGCCAATTGGCAAAGATTACTTGATGGCCTATGTTCCGGCCAATCACCCGCTCGCCGAGCGCGATCAAATTACCTGGAAGGATCTGGAGAATCAATCGCTTGCCGTTCTGTGCAAGGGCAATCCAATCCGCACACTGGTGGATCGAACCGCAGGGCGTTTGGGATTTATGCTCAGGTCGGATTATGAGGTCAGCTTCGGCACCACCGCTTTGGCGCTCGCCGATCGTGGGCTGGCCTTGACGATCCTGCCGAGGAACGCGCAACAGGCAAATACGGTCCATACCTGTTTGCGCAAACCGCTGATCCAACCCACCGTGCCGCGCCGGGTCATCATGATGTCGCTGACGGGCAAAACGCTTTCTCCTGCCGCCGCTGAATTTCAAACATTCTGCGTCAAGGAAATGGCCGAAGGTTTTCGCCAAGACCCGCCCGAGCCATGAACCCAGCCGCCGCATGCCGGGCGTTCCCAACGCGTCCGGCGCGCCGACGAGGGCGAAGCCAAGCGCTGTTTGCCGCGGGTCAGTCCACGGCTTGCTCAGATGACAGACCCGCCCGCTGCGCTGCATAAACGCCGAAACGCAGGGACGTTTGCGCAGTTGGTCCTCGGGTGTATTTTCCAGGGCGCGAACGAGGTCACGCATCGCGTCATGGGTTTCATCAAGTACCCAGATCGCGGTCGGTTTGTCGATTTCCAGGCGGAAGTGAGCCGGATAAACGGATAATTTCCACTGAGATTTGAGCCATGTGACCCAGAGGTGCTCGCGGACTTTCGGGCCAGGTGCAAAGCTGTGGCACCTGAGGAAGAACGCACAGAAATGACCAAACGGAAACGCTGTTCGGCAGAGTTCAAGGTGACGTGGTCCTGCTTTTCTGAACCGGTTCGCGGCTCGGCTAACATGCACTGGGTTAGCTTTGGTGTCGTTGTTGCCTGTTTGTGACGATGGATCAGCATGATGCACCCCGTCCCGAACGTGTCTCAAAACTGACCTTGCCATAAAAAGGGCAGATCGCCGAGCGTCTCTGGGATCATCCGGGATGGAACAGCTACTTCTCCAGTTTATGTGCCAGTGTTTTTGCCTCATCCAGATCCAGGATGGCGCGCTGTAGAATAGCCAGTGCCCTCAGAAAGTTTTCGCGATTGTCATCTCCGATTTTCTGACCTTGAAATGCAATAAATCGAAAGCGAGCCAGACGGACCGTCCGGTAAAATCCAGTAATCTGTTGGGCCAAATCCACCTCGATCAAACCGATGTTCTCCATGTTTGACGCGAAAATGGGATCATAACTCATACTGTCGTAAAATAGTGTCGGGACTTGGAGCTCCTCTCCAGCGGAAATGCGTGTCCCGATCTCACTGACGAAATCGCTTAATCCGGCTCGTGATGTCGCAGAAATCATCGCGCGGATTTCCGCAGCAATTGCTCGTTTGATCCGTCGCCTTTTTCGATTGTCCTCAACCACCGTCAAGAGGATTGGCACCGTTGCGCCAAAAAATCCACCAGATATCGCACCGATTATGGCCGACAGGATCTCTGGCCGGATGTAAAAATCAAACGGCATGCTTACTGCTTTCAGAATTTGGTATGCTTTTTCCAGCCAAATTTCGCATTGCCATTGCAACACCTATAGGTGAGTCACGCTCAAATATTCCAGGAACGCAACATTTGATTGCCGACTGCAAACTGTGAGAGGGGTGGATCAGTTTGTCTGAACAGGTCCCGCACGTTTACTTGGTGGTCTTCGGCCTCGGCCACGCTGCCGCTGCGTAAGGCGTCGGCCGTTGTGAAAGCCGAGATAGCGACCGATCCCGGCGTGTGCCTCGGGGACGCTGTCGCAGGTCCACAGGTAAACCTTCTTTCTCTTGATGCTCCGCTTCTATTCGCACAAGACGATCTTTCTGGCCGCTGGTGGAAACTGCGACGTGATAGCGCTCCGGCGATGCTGGCCGCCCTAGTGCTTTGGTCGTCGCACCGCCGAGGTCAGAAACCACGCGTGCGGCATGACGAAGGGCGTGCTGGGGCGGGGCCGCCCAAGCGTTGACACCGGGGAGGTCAACCAATCAACGCTGATGTTCGCAACACTAACGACGGCTGAGGGTTCCGGCACACGCAACGTTTCTTCCAGCCATCTTTGCGGGTCAGCAGGGGATCACTTTGCCATAGATTGCTTTCTCGAATTCCTCGCCTTCTTCGACAGGCCTATTTATGCCGTCCTGATCATCACCCCAATGGATAAGTTCGTGAAGAAGTGTCACGCCAAGAACATAAACCTCTTTTCCATCCGTGGTCGTTTCCTTGCCCTTTCCGGCTTCGAATTCCTCGGCAAGTCTGGTCAATATCCGAAGTTCGTTTGAACCGATGCCTGGTGAAAATTCACCGCAAGCGCCCAAGTTGTCAACAAATTTTATTTCAGGGCCGCTTCCGAAATTCAATGCAGCTTTCAAATTGCTTGTATTGATTTCACCGATCTTATTTATTGCTTTGACTATTACCGGGACCTCCAGAATACTCGGAAGGTCATTCTTGACATAGTATTTTACCTTTGGAAACCTCGATTGATCCGCATCGCTCATCTTCATATCTTGCCTCCATTAATTATGTGAAAGTCTCGTTGTTATAGCATACGCCAAATACGGCGTTTTTCAAGTATCACGAAAAACTACAAATGTGCCTCACGCCGCGTCAAGGTCGCTCTGTATTTCCGTTGTGGTGGGTCCTCGGGTTTGCAATCTACCGGGGCACGGCATTGCGGCGCCTCGTTCTAGCGTGCGAGATCGGTGAGATTGATGGTTGTTGTAAAGCGTGCTCCTGCATCGCGCCACAAAGTGTTGCGATCGCCAGAATATGGACTTGTCCTGTCAACGCCACTGACTGATGCGTCCGCGATTGGTTCGCCGCTTTCAGCAGGCACATAGACAGCGTGTAGCAGGGGTTCATCCGAAAAGGACGCAGGGACGAACCGTTCAATTTCTTCCAGAAAAAGCATGAGTGTGCTGTTCTCGGGAACGTCAACTCGGTCAAAGTGGAAACTCCAGATCATTCGCGTCGCGTGCCGCCCAAGTGTTTTTGCCTCCGCTTTCAGTGGTGGCGTGTTCAGGCGATGGCGATGCAGGCGTCGTGCCAGGTCACGCGTCTCCAGAAACATCGTCGCCCGAAGCCTTGGTGCTTGAATTGTTCGGTCTGCGTCTGCCGCCATGGCATCTTGCGACGGGCCCGGCCACGTTCGCGGCTGGTATGCGCGGCGCTGCGGCGCCTGACCCCAAACCGTGACGCCAATCGTGCCGTCGCTGTGTCTGCGCGCAAAGACACGGCGTTCAGGCAAGGGCTGCGTCCATTGGCTGATCGGGTTTGAACACCGCAATTCTGGCACCGTATTTGGCTGGTAGCGGACAAGGCCAAGCCTCAAGAACGGCTCTGCGGTTTTCGAGGCCCTCACACCCAGATCAACATACCATTCCTCACGAATGGGATCGAAACGCGGTTTAAAGAGCAAAAGTCCCACGCTGAGCGGCGGCAATGCCTGCGCGTGCCCAGGATCACGACCCGACCTGCCTTCGCTTGGTTGCAGCGGCATCGCGACATTCGACACCCATTCCGCCTCGATGGCGTCTGAGCGCAGTCGCGGCCCGCCTGGAAACGAGACCCCGACAAAATCCGAGGGCGACAGGAATGTTTTGGTTTCGGTGCCAATGCTGCCGCGAACCGGATCCCCACCCCGCCGACTGACAAAGCTTCCCCCCGGGCCAAGGTCACGATCCGCGAAAGCCGGTATGCTTGTAGAGGTTCGCCCGACATGGATGCGGCGCAGGGTATTGTCATCTTCCGTATCG
The DNA here is from genome assembly GCF_034676545.1 of Pararhodobacter sp. Classification (NCBI taxonomy): domain Bacteria; kingdom Pseudomonadati; phylum Pseudomonadota; class Alphaproteobacteria; order Rhodobacterales; family Paracoccaceae; genus Pararhodobacter; species Pararhodobacter sp. The sequence continues at coordinate 2,954,145 of NZ_JAUCBZ010000015.1, read as the reverse complement.
CGTATCGTGACGATGTTTTCATTTTCGGCCGCCATAGGCCCGAGGATTTCTGGCGGCCACAAAACAATGCCCAGCCGCTCGTCTTCGCCCGACGAAAACCACGAACGCCCCAAGGGTATCCGGATCCGTGCCTCGCGGCGCTGCCAAGTTCGTTTGCGCAATAGACTGACATCGGAGTTTCTATCGCTTGACCACCGAAACACAGGGACCGGAGCAAGCGCATCGCAGGCCGCAGGTCGTTCGGTCGAAGGCAAAATGACGGGTGTCGGTTGCGAGGCGCGTCCGAGTGCATCTTCGGGGACCGGTTCTGCCCGCAGTTGGTCGCGCGTGAGGCCAATCATTGCGGTGCGGCTCTCCAGCCACGGGTCGGTTGCTGTCGCCACCCGATCAACCGTGGACAGCATCGACGCGGTGCGGCTGATGGCGTTTATCCAGACCGACATGAGGCGGGCTTTGCCATCAACAAAACTGTGCCGCTGACTGATGCGGATCGCGCCAAGATTTTGCTCTTCAAAGAGGTCGAGCAGTGTCAGCGGGCGATCACCGGCCCAGACAAGAGGAAGGTTATCCGCCCTGAGAAGCGTGACCTCAATTGGCCTGTGCTGCATGCTGCCATCGCTGGCCAATTGGAAACCAAACAGGGCTTCGGCCTGCACAAACCTCGACTCTCCGGCCGCATTGACCAGCACTTGCCCATCGAGGTCGCGCAGAGTGGGCCACACCCCAGACCGTTTTTGCGCAAGCGAACGTCCACGGCGAGGATCGTCGAAGTTACTCGATCCGGGCAGGATCATCGTGGCCTTCACTTCGATGGCGCCCGTAACGGCCAGATCAATGTCGAGCGCTCCGCTCAGTGTGACCTTGGTAGAACTTTGCGCGGCGACTGAAATTTCGCCGGGGGGCTCGGTTTCTGCCGGACGCAGTGCGCGCAGCTCTGGCGTGCGCAAAAGGTCGGCTATCAAAAATCTGCGACTGTTCACCGGCAGAGCGCTTTCCGTCCGATGAAGGGATGGCGCACGCGTTACCCGGTTGACAGCGTGCACCGCATCAATGCGAACAGGTGCCGCGATCTCGGGCAAGGGGCGCGTGGTCATCAGGGTGTGCAGCATTCGACCCGCTGCCTTGAGAGCCCTGACAGATGGCGAGGCGATCCCGCCCAGTCCGACAAACGCCAGCGACTCGTTCGGCATCGTGTCCATCTCCAGCCTCAATAGTCGGGCGATTTCAGCCGTCGGACCCGCCGGCATACAGCGTTCGCAGGCCGCGAGTATCGCCTCGTCGGTGCAGGGTTGATCGGGGGCTGAACGCTGACTGAGAACACGAGCGAAACTTTCGACAAGCGCAAATTCGCGCGCAAGCCTTGTCGCGCTTGGAACAGACCATACGTCGATTTCAATGGCTTCTCCGGGGGCCAGAAGAAGCCGGACTTCATGCGCATCACGATACGAGCTGCCGACCATGATGTCGGTTCGGCGCGTCGGATCAAAGGATTGCCGCGGAAAGCCTGACGCCGGGTTGGCCAAGAGGTCGGTAATATGGGTGACAGGGCGAGTCCGATTTACGTCGCCGCGTTCGACGGTCAGCACGACGGGTCGCGCATCCTGATTCGGGCCGCCGATGGTCTCGATGTAAACCCCGCCCGCAAGATATTCATGTCGTCCTTTCAACCGGATCGCCATAGCGATGCCGTCGGCAGCGGGATCCGTGTAAAACCGGCTCTGCGAGGCACCGCCGATGCCGAAAATCCCGTCGCCAGTTCGGCGGCGTTGTTGTCGGCGTTGGGCGCCCGAGTGTTGCCGCGGCGGCTGGCAAAACGGCGCCCGTCGGCACCTGTCTCGGTCGTGAGAAGGGTCACAGGAAACCCTTCGCCATCGTGGGCAAGCCCGACTGCGCCATAGGCCCCCGAGGGCCGCGCTTGCGTGCTGCCATCGAACGCGCCGTGGCGGCTGGCTTCGTCGAAAGAAACCCCGGCCGGGACCAGAATGCGTTGTGCAATGTCAGGTGTTGCACGGTCTGCCAGCCGCCGCTCCTCTGGCGTTCGCCTTTGGAAAGGCGCGCCATTGGCATCAATCATTGACCGGACGACCAATTGCCGACCAATCTCGTATCCCATCGGCCCGCAGGCATTTTGTGCACTGATATTGGCTCGACCGACGCGTGTCCGGTCTGCGTGCCCGGCTGGCAAGAGCACTTGCGGCGCGTTGATTTTTGCCTGCCGCAGGAAACGGACAAAGGGCTTCAAGGGTTCTGTCGCCGGGTCGTATTGATCTTGTTCCGCCGGGTATGTCGTCTGCCGAACAAGACGGCGCTGTGACGGCGGCAAGGCCTGCGGATCAGGTAAATCTTCGGGACGGCGGGAATAGCCGCTGGAATACACTTGCGCCATCGCCACGCGATAGGCCGACCCGTAGCGCAACAAGGGCGGCAGCTCGCTGGTCAAGGCATCGCCGCTCAAGCGGGTCAAGGGATAGAAATCCCGACCGAACGGCAGGCTGTCCATCACCGCGGATTGGGTGTCGCACACCACGCCCAATGGGCCGCCATCCCAAATCGCCAGGGCCTGTTCGACCACGGCCTCGATTTTATTGGGTTCCCCGGTCGGTAAAAGGCGGCTCGGGCTGGATACCAGGGCCGCATCCAATGCCCGCCGCTCGCGAGAGTGAAAGTCACCCACCAGCGTGCGGATGGCGGTGATCACCGCGCCGCGATCACGATGGCCGGTCTCGGCATAACTGACATCGCGCAGCATCAAGTTGTGCCACCGGGTCCGCCAGCCCGGACCGGGAACGCCGATGTGAATGCGTTGACCGATGGTCAGATCGGCAGCGTCCAGCACAAGGCCGCTGTCGCAGATGTCATCGACAGATCGTTTGAGCAAACGGCGTGCATGGCGTCGCGCGGCGTCATTCTGTGCCCTGCGATTCAGAATCGTCAAACCCGGTGTGTGAAATAACGCGCCGACATCCAGATCGGTTTCGACCCGCTCCGCGCCTTCAATCATGCTCGCGTCAAGAGCGCCGCTGCTTTGCGTTGCCGCCTCGATCTGCCGGACAAGAACGCCCTGCCGTCGTTGGACCTCCATTTCGGTGGCGGTTCGGACATCAAGCGAGGTCAGGTCCAATCGACAAACAGAGGTATGTTGCCCCTCGACCTCGGCGCAGGATACGAGCATGAACCCTTCGAATTGATCAGGCGCGCCACGCGCATTTTGATCGCCCAGGCAAGCCGCATGAAGTTCTTCTTCAGTGGCGGGCCAGAATGCGGCGCGGCCCCCATGGCCCGGGGACCATTTCGCAAGGGTCCACGGCCCGGCCGCCTGATTGCCCGCGAAACGGGCACGCAGGTAGAAAAAGCCAACAGGATCACTTCCAAGCTGCGCGACAATCGGTTCCGAACGCATATCAACATCGAACGCAAGGCCAAAAGCCCGTGCCAGGACGGGGTTGGATTGCAGGGCGAAGAAATTGCGACAGGCATTGGCCAGGGGCGTCGTGTCCGCCGCCAAAGCTTGGTTGCCGGGCGACTGCTGGTCCGAGTATTCTGGATATGTGGCGTATTGATGAACTGCGAATGCCGCGTCGAAGGCGGTTTCGCGCGCGTCGGGATGCGCGGCGGCACCAGGGCTCAATGATCGTCTGGCAGCACCGGGTTGGGTGTCTGTCGGGTCGCGGGGCGTGGCGGCGTAGCACATCATCTCGTCGTCAAACGCGCTTTTTGCAGCCCGGCGATTTGTTTTCAGGGTTTCACTGGCAGACAGATCTTCCCGCCGCCTGATCCGATCTTCGCGGATGTCCAATTTGGTAAGATCGCGCATCTTGGCGCTAATCTCGGGATAGATCAGCTGATTGAGCGCGCGTTGTTCGGGAGAAAACAGGGACACGGAACTCAGGATCGCATCCGGCGAATCGAGTGCCAGCAAAGTTTGATAATGCGAAGCATCAATTTCTCGCGCCGGAGACTGGTTGTTTGCGGGATCGACAGAATAAAGCGCACGCAAGCTGCGGTGGTAAACGTCCCGGCTTCTGGCCCGGTCTGAATCGATATGGTCATTGGTGACCGTGGCATGTGCGCGCTGCGAAACCTCAGACGCGTTCGAGGCATTCTCAGCCGCCCACACGCTCTCGATCAATTCGCAGACGCGCAAAGCATCAAGGCCAAGTGCAAGATCGGCGTGCGGCACTTCGAGAATTGCCGCAACAGCAGGCCTGGGACCGTCGCCAATGGCTTGCGCGATCGTCGCAGGCCGGATCTGCCCGGCGTTTCCAAAGTCGCTGTTGCGATCCAGATCGATGACGGTCTCTTGCAGCCCGCCACCATTTTGCGGCGAGCCGGGGGCGACGCTGTTTGCGACGATCGCCGCAAGGTTGCCCCAATGCCCGGTGTTTTGACCCGGACCAAGCGCGTCGCGCCACACGCGTGTCAGGGCATGCAGCGTCGAATCGTCAAGTCGTGGGCGGAAACCCGGTGGGCGCGGTATCAGCCCAAGAGGCGCGACCGGCTCTCCTGACGGCACGGCGCAGGCGGCCCCCAGCGGAGCCAAGGCCCCGGCATTTGTGCCGGCATGGATACGGACCACGTCAATTTCCAGCGTTTTGTCGGTTTCGCCCGCAGGGGCCAAGGCGCGTATGACTTCGGCAGGCCAATTTTCCAGCGTAAATACCGGCGATTGCGCCGAAGAACTGGGCGTCAAAAGAACGCTGAGCTTTACAGTTCCATCGTCGTTAACACCGTTCGGAACGACGCGCAGATAGGCCGACACGGACGTTTGCTGAACCTCATGCGATAGGGCGTCGTTTGGAATTGTCCGGCTCATAGGTTGAAAATCCCGTCGATGGGGCTTGGTTCTTTTGGCGCGAGATAGGATTTGTAAATCTGCCAGTTTTCGCCTTTGCAGCGACCGAAGCTGCGCAATTGTGGCTCCATCGGCGTCAGTGACCGTCGGATGCCCTGGGGATCTCCGATGCTGGCAAAGCGGCGAATGCGGTTGCTATCCAACAAAGAGGATTGCTCTCTGTCGCCGTCGTAATCTTTTTGTTGCGTCTTCCAAACCCGGACCGAAAACTCAAAGTCGCGGATGCCCATCGAGAATGAGAAGGTGAATGTCGCTTCGCCGGACATGTTGCCACCGACCATGCCGAGCCGGACGTAAAGCGACGCGCCAAAAGAGAAAATCCACAGCGAGGCCGAACCCCCGGCAAAGAACGTTCCGGATATCTCGGTCAAAGTGTTGCCGTTGATCCGGGTTTGGCGAATATACACGCCCACCATCAGGCGCCCGGTCCCCTCCAGGGGGCCGAATCCAAAAGCCGCTGCGCCCCCAAATTCAAGCGAAGCCTCGAAACCTACAATTCCCTTCGGGTTCGCAGTGATCGAGAAAAAGCCTGAGCCACCATACGGAAGGAACGAGATGGTGAAGGGGCTTAGCCGTGACGACAGGCTTGCCTTGAACAGCGCAGGCGCATTTTCGAATGGCAAGATCACCGACGCGTTCAGGCTCACGTTATAGATCGACATTGCCCCAATTGAAATGATGCCAAGAGACAATCCGTAACCTGCCTCGATGCCGAGCGGGGAAAAATTCGGCCGAATGAAAACACCAGAGCCGGGTTTTGGCGACAAATATTTCTGGAACTTCTGAACGAATTCAAGGTCGTTGCCGATTTTTGCGTCGATGAATTCCGCGTCGAATTCGGGGCCTCCATTTGAGCCGGAGCTGAATGTGGCACCCGCGAATTTCAACTCGACAGCGTCGATCAGGTCCCCGACAAGCTTCACGCTGAATGGACCAATCTCGCCGGTTGACGCGAATTCGATCGTGGGTGAAAGGTCGCTGGGGTTCAGTTTCAGAGTAATCTGCGCCCCGACCTTGAGTTCGCTGCCTTCGACAGGCGAGAAAATACCCAGCGTGGCGTCCTCGACACTTTTCGACAATTTGATGGCATGGCTATATTTCATCGTGATTTCGGCGGGGATCAAAGCAAGAAGATACTCCTCAACCATGTCGCGGATTTCATCGAACGGAATTGCCGCAAGGAAGTTGCCTGAAAGGATGGCCCCGATCAGATCTTCGGCCTCGGCCACGATCAAATGCGGTGTTGAACTGCCATCAAACCAGTCGCGCACGAAACTGACCAGAAACGCGCGCCCGCGCCGATCACTTACCGGAGCGATGCCATTCGGCCCGGTCTGCGCCGAGATAGCGGCAAGCCATGCAGCATCAGCGGCGAGGCGATCATTTCGCCCGGTCAGCGGGGTCGGCTGCGCATCGGATGGGTGATCGAGGCTCTGGCCTGGCGGTTTCCGGCCCGGTTCGGGGGCAACCAGCAGAACACGACGCGAAAGTGGTTCGAGGAATGTGCTTTGCAACCGATCCAGAAGGGCATTGCGTTGCGCAAGGAGGAGTTCCTCATAGAACTGCGCCAGCGTCCAGTTGACGTCTCCTGGAAGGCCAAGCTGCGTGGTGAGCAGGTTGGTGACGACGCCATCGAGTTCACCCAGAACGATGCTTTCGGCTTGCCGCAATTCCTTGCGAACAAACCCTTTGATACGGGCAAACTGGCTGTCGACAGAGGCAAGCCGGTTTTCGAGCTCTTGCTCGAGCTGACCAGGGATTGCCGATGCATCAAGCAGCAAAGCGGTCGCTTTGAATGCCAAGTCAGCAACCTCGGGTCCGGTGAGGGCGGTGTCCTTGTTCAGGATTTCGGTCAAAAGACCAAACTCGGGCGCATTCGCCGATGCGGCCCATGCCACCTGAATATCGAGAACAATTTTCCGCAGATCCCGTGGGCTTTCCGCATTTGCCGGGGGCGTCATTGCGTTTTGCAAGTCGGCCAAAAAACTCATGCACCGCAAAGAGGCACGTTCTTGCGACGGTCTCGAACCCCAGATGCCAAGCTGATCCTGAAGAAACTGCAACAGTCCTTTATGTTCAAGTGTGCCATTTCCGGCTGTGATTCCGCTGAACAGTGTCTGGGTCTGGCGCAGAAGTCTGAGCTTTGCCCTGAGATCGCGGGTGTCCACAACCTGGCTGATCCGCGCAAAAACAGTGCTGCTTTCCCAAGCCGTCAGCGTCTCATTCGCTTTATCAAAATAGCTGTCCACATAGGTCAGGATCTGGATCGCCAGCGTCACGGTCGATGTCGCAACACTGTGGTCAATCCCGCGGAGCTTTTCCTCCCACGCGCGGGCGTCCTGCTTCCATGCCGTGAGCTTTGTCGACGAGGGCATATTTTGGCTGGTTAGATATGCGGCAAACCCACCCGCAACCAGAATCGGATCGGTCACCAGCGCCTTGGCGATGTCTCCAATTTTTCGCGCGCTGTCGAGGGCGGCGTGCATCAAGGCGTCTCGGCGCCGCAACATGGCTTCGAAGTCTTCGGGGATCGTTCTGATCGCCTCGGAATACAGCGTATCCAGCCCGTTTTGGGCATTGCCCGCGTTTGGCTGGAGGTTGCACAATTCCGTATTGCCCAAAAGAGCAAGCCGCGCCTGCACGGCTTGAAGCGCCTGTGAATCGTTGACAAGCGCGGCATAAAGATTGGCCGTAATTGGACCAAGATACGCCAATTGCGTTTGCAGGTTATTTACCGTGGTGCGCAACTGCCTCTTGACGCTTTGTGTGACCGGAGTGTTTGGAAGATCGTCAATCCGATCAATGCCGCCCAAGATTTTTTCAATCTCCTGCGGATCCAGAATCTCGGAAATGGCCCTGTTCGCGTCGAAAACGTATCGGCCGGGCGACGTCCCATCAGCGGTCTTCGGTGCGTCTTCATCGCGAATCCGCCCGGCAAACACCAAGACATGCACGTTTGCCCTTGTCGGGCAGGCCAGCGCCAATCCGTTGAGATCAAATTGCGCAAACACCCTATCGAGGGCTTCAATTGGGGCGTTGATCGTGTCGCATACATCCGCAACGCCGAAATCGACCGATCCGCCCAAGTCCTCGATGAATGTCAAGGCGGCCTGCGCGATGCGGCCAATAGAAGTGTCGTCAGCGGTGACTTCTGCGTAAAGTGTGGCGAGCGCGGCGGTGGTTTCGAGTATTCGCCCGAAGCAATCATCGAAGATCACGTCGAATGCGGCGTTGATTACCGTGTCCCAGGCATCGTCGAGGATCTTTTCGGCGACCTCTCCGGTCTCAAGTGCGGCGGCCCTTGCGGCGTCTTCCAGCACTTGAAGGGCGCGCGTGTAGCGCGCGAAGAAACGTTCGGCATTCACCTTGATATGATCCAGCCATGCCGCGACTTCGTTTTCGGCATGTGCTTGCGCCGCGTTTTCCACCGCTTCAATGGCACGATCGAGCTCAGTTCTGCGTTCTGCGATGCTTCTTGCCAGCCACTCTGCCGGCGAAAGGGTCTCTGGCGGTGGTTGTGGGTTTGGCATAGCGCCGTGGCGCAGAAACCCTCTTGCGGCTTCGCGTATCTGCGCCACGACGTTTTGCCGACCCACACCGCTCGGATCGCGCGCCGCGGTTTGCGGCGTCAGCGCATAAACAATCAACGCCTCGGTGAGCCTGCGGGCTGCGCCATTGGGCAAGCGAAACACCGCCCGAAGCCGCTCCAGGGCGCTGAGATCGGCCTCATTGAATTCAAATCCTGGCGGTAACGCCTCGAAACCAACGACCGGCATGGGCAACAAGTCGCCGGTCGATAGCGCGTTGCTTGCCGGAAAGAACCAGTTCGCAATTCTCGCCGCAATCTGCGCGCGGAATTCCGGGGCGCCGAGGTCGATTCCCCAGAGACGCCGGATAATGTCCGTGATCGCGCCGTCGAGCGTGGAATAGGTGTCAAGAATCTCGAAGAATTCAGCCCGCAAGGTGGCCGTCAAGCCCTGCAAAGTGCTAGATGCCGCTGCCGCTGCCGCATTTATAAAGCGATGCCCGGCCTCGTAAATCCCGCCAAGAGACAGCGAAAACAGGATTGGATCGGTCTCGGCAAGGCTGGCGTCAATCGCTGCAGAAAGTCCCCTGAGACTTTGATCGAACTCGGGCAACGCCTTGGACAACGAGATATTCGGGATGACGGCACCCGTCAGGGTGGCTTGCGCGTCGGTTACCGATTGCTCCAACGCGTCCAGACGCACGCGGATTTCGTCGACGCCCTGCTTCAGCGGCAGAACGACATTGTTGCGGACAAGTGCGACGGCGTCGCTGACACCATTTGTGATGCTTTCGCCCAGTTGCTGTTGCTGTTCCATCAACGCAGCCGCTTGATACCGAACGGTTTCCACCATTTCGGGCATTCCCTTGTCGGGATCCTCAAGATTGGACTTGTCTAGGAACGTCATGAGATCTTGCAGCTTGATCAGCCCCAAAAGCTGCGCATCCGGCGAGAACAGGTCCCGGTAGATATTCCTGATTTTCTCGGTGGTCTCGTTCTCGGCGATGCGGGCGGCATTTGGCGCAGCTTCGGCAGCACTGATCGTGTTTTCAGCCCGCACGGGCAGCCGGTCGAATGAGAAGGCGTGCCCATAGAGCGGGCGTTTTTCCGAAGTTGGACTGGACAATGTTCGTCTGGCGGCAAAGGTCAGGGCGCCTTTCTTGCGCGACAACGCGCCCACAACACCATCCGGGCGCATCAGCCCCCCGGCGCGGTCCCCCTTCGCGCCCATCGTCAGTGCCGGCATGTCAAGCAGCCCCAGATAGACCTCGCTGGTGTTGAAGGGTTGCGAAGGATGGGTGTCGGCTTGCGCCGGATCGGGTGGCAATCCGTGGATCAGGTAGGCACCATCGAACCGGGCACGGACCTCCGGCAAGCTCTGACCCGTCAATCGTTCTGCCTGTCGAACCCGGATTCGCGCCACATCGACCTCGGGGTAAAACGGCGGTTGGTCGGCGCCGTTCAGCGCCGGAGACCAGTCGAAATCCTTGGCCTCGATCATGACCGCCCCAAGATGTGACCCCTGCGGCGCCGCCGGCATCGTCGGTGGACCACCAAGGCGACGCCCCGACAATCGCAAGGTCCACAATTGGGTCTCTTGACTGGCTGATCCGGACTTGAGCTCTGGTGCATAGCGGTATTTGCGCCCGCCCATGGCGATCGTTCTCAAATGCTCGGTCGGAACAAACGCATTCTGGGTGATCTGCGCGCTTTGAGGGGCGGTCGTGTTGACGGAATCGGGTGCGAGCTGCCCGTTGTAGTAGTTGACAATCAGTTCAAGTGAGCGCCGATCATTCGCCGCGACGTTGTCGATGAACAAGACCGGGATGTCGGCTTTGAAGTCGGCAAAAGCAACCTCGAAGCGCACGTTGGCGGCCCGCATCGGTGCCGTGCGCGGCCAGAAAGCCAAACCGCGAAAGTCGTCACCCAAGGCCAGGCGCCCACTGGCAAGCGTCCCGGACGCGTCAATCGCGCCTCCGGTCGACGGGTCGTTCGGATCAATGATGTCCGGGCTCTTGGTTGTCAGGTAGGTAACCGATTCCAGCGGGAACGCGCGACCGTCGAACGGTTGCCCGATTGCCGGAAATCGCTTTTCTGGTCGACCGATCCGAATAAACATCCGCTGCCGCAGCGGTGCCCAGACTGCCCCGGTTTGGTCGGTCAAAAAGACCCGTTCCGTGACCTGCACCAACGAAGCCCGGTGCCCGAACGGTGCCAGAAAGCCTTTGAAAACGACCTCGGCGTAAGTGTCGCGGCCCAGAACCGTGCTATGCTGCCACCGCTCAATCGAAAGCGCGTCAAACAGCGGCGTTCCGTCAAGCGCCTGAACCGAGGCGGGGGGCTCGAACGCCGTATCATGGCGAAAGTTGCCGCCGATGGAGGTCAGAGACAGCTCGTTAACCGAAAGTGCTCTTGGTTTGTAGAGCGCGGAGCCTGCGCGCACATCGATCAGCGTGTCATCTGGGGTGGCCTCGATTTGGCTGGATTCCGCAAGAAGCGCGCCACTCAGATCGCGCCGCCCAAGCGAAGGCAGCCCCCAGCAGGAACTGGCGAGAACAAGCTCGTGGCGGGCAAAGGCATCAAGCGAACTGCGGAACACGAAACGTGCATTTTGTTCAGCAAGATCCCGGCGTCGCAATACCCGTCGGCATAGTTGCGAAATGATTGCCGGAAGCGGCAAACGCCCCGGCGTGGTCTGCTGTTCGTTTATCAATTCAGCACAGAAGGCCGCATCTGATTGGTCCTCGCCTGGCCGCAGGATAGCATCCAGTGCCGGGCGATCCGCGGAGTCCCGTGGCCACAAGTCCCGTTCCGCCAGCGCCAACTCAATCGGACGCGGCGCCGCGCTTCCGGTTTCGCCGCGGTCCAGAAACCAGGGCGCCAGTGGCCCTCGGGGTGGGGCGCCGCCGCCGGGCAGGTTTTGCGAAATGCCAAAACCCGATCCTGCGCCGGCTCTGCGATGGAGTCTTTGCCAAACGAAATCAGGCCGCAAATCCGGCGAGTGCACGGCGCGCAATCCGGGGTCTTCGCCGCCCGTGAACAGGTTGGCGCTCCACAAGCGGTGATCTGTTTCGACACCTGCGGAAGGAAGATCGAAGATCGCCGGTTCCACGGAATGAGGCGTGAGAAACACGGCGCGTTGGTGTGGTGAAAGTATCAGACGGGACGGAATTTCGATCGCAGTCTCGAAGGGCCCCGGTGGGCTGGCCAGCGACGCCTGAATATCGGCAAGCCGCGTGAAACTTGTCAGAAACGGCCCGGACTGGAACCCCAGATGGTTCAGCCGACCCCGCGCCGAAAGATCTAAGCGGCGCGTAAGTCCCGTTCGCCGTCCCAGCGCATCTTCGTGGTATACAAGTTCAGCCCGTCGGATCACCGATAGTTCAAACGCCGCAAAATTTGTAAGCGCATTTAGGGAAAACTCCAGCCTGTCGCGGGGAAGTTCCGACGCAAAGTCGGGCGGCGTGTCGAGACCCGCAACCATCAGCCTTGCGGCTTGAATACCGTCACGACAAGGGACCCGGAACGCCAGCCTCGTCGGATTTGAAAGACGACCGTCAAGCAAGCCATTCCTGGTCCCATTATTTAGGACACTATCAGAATTGGGTGCGAGCACAGCATTTACAAACGCCTTATCCACGACGTCCCGTCGGCGGCGGCGCAGCTGTGTGGTTATACCTGCCGTCGCTGCCCAGACTGGTATTGACGCATCGTTTTCATGAAAGATGAATTCGATGTGTTCGGGCGAAAGATCTTCAATTCCGTCAAAGCCAAGCGCCCGTCCATTTGAACCACCGGTGGCAGCATGGATCATCGAATTCCGATAGGTGGCCCGGTATAGCTGATAGCTGGGGACAGCAGCTTCCAATGCCTGCTCAATGCGCAAATCGCGCTGAAACGAGGGCGCCTCGTCGCGGAAATCTTGAATGATCTGTGAATGCGCCGTCCGAACACTTTGAAAAAGTTGTGACCGCAGCTGGTCTGCGTGCGTCTCGCGCGCCTCACCGTGTATCTGCCGCGCAAGATGCATCGCGTCGATGTCGAGGCCAACAGGACCAATATAGTATCGCTGTGGTTCAGGCAGCGCATTGCGGTTTAAAAGGTCCTGCGATCTGTTGAAAAAGCATATGCTGAAATTCTGGAACCCCAAATCGTCCGCGGCAGCCTCGATTTTCTTGTTCCGAAATACCTCGCGGAACTTTCTTTCTTCGTTCCCGACCAGGGTCTTGAGTATTTCGGCAATCCGCGCCCGGTCGTTGGGGTCGAAATAAAAAATATGGTCGCCGGTTTCCGAAGTGTCTGCGACGGGTTCCAGCGTATTTGCGTCGGCGTCGTATCTATAAAGTGCCGGGCCGCTGGCAGCCCCGTCCGCGCGTGGCAACTCGACATCAGGCAGCGGCGCCAGCTCTGGCAGGAACAAGGCCTCCTCGAGCAGATGTTGAGGCGGGAACTCGACCACCAGAACCGGGCGCGGATCGGGCCGCGGGGGGGCGTTGCTGGCACTGACGGGCACAAAGCAGGCTGCATTCGCCGCGACGATTTCCGGAACCTCGCCGTCGACAAAGCTCAACATCAGATCCGCGAAGGTGAACTGAAGTTGCACCAGCGTCGAATTTCGCGCGGCACGCAATCGGGCGCGCGACAAATCGATCAGAGCGCTTTGCGCCCGCGCGGGCGCGCCAAGCCGGATAATACTGCCCGTAGAGCTTTGGCTCGGCCAATTCGGCGTATAAATCAACCGCAGTTCGCTCGGGTCAAATGTCAGGCGGCTGAAATCCGCATGATCAAGGCCGGTGTCAAGTTCAACCATTGCGGCGTTGATCTCGATCCAGTCGCAGTGCGGTCGTTCAGGCGTCGCGGTTTGAACGTTGTCCGGAGCACCCGCTGGCATAGCACCCCAACGATACAGGATCTGGATGGGGTCGCCGGGACGCGGGTAGAATGGAGACGCCTCTTGGTTCTGGCTATCCGCCTGCATAGCCTCGGGGCCGCCGTCCTGGTGTCGCGTTCCGTTTTGCGCCGCTTGCGGCTGTCCCGAAACGTTAGGCGCGTCCGAAAATGCGACCTGAATGGTAACCGCACCAATCGGCGTTTCAATCGCGTAGATTGGCTGTCGGGGCGGTGCTTGATCGGAGCCATTGAAGCTCCCCTGAAACCGCAATCGTCCCGACCGCGCGAAATGAACCTGCCCGCTCTCTGTGGTATCGGAATAGCTGACAGCCGAAAGTGCCCCTGAGATTTCCGGAAAAGGGCCGACAAATCCCGCACTTGCGACGGCATATGGCAATTCCAACCGCCATATCCCTTCCATCACTGCTTGACTGACAAAGCCTTGGTTCGCGGGAAGTAGCCCGTTCCGTCGCTCGGTATTGAAGCTGCGTAGGGTAACCAACCGCGACGCAACAGTTGGATCCCGCGCAATCATGCGCATTCCATGACCGTTACCGGGGGTGATCCGGACACCACCTTGGGCAAGTGTCCCGTTCGCCAAGCCTATGAGAACTTTCGCATTCGACGACGTTCTTTGAACACTCAACCCGCTGTCCGAGCCCGGAAGATCAACCAGCGCACCGCGGTCGTCGGTCCAGAAAACGTTCAGCCGCTCAACGGTAATCTCTGGGCGCATGACCCAGGGCCTGCGCCTCTGTGGGACGGAATGGAAATTGAATCCCAAAGCAGCACATTGATCGAACGTAACCTCGGCGGCATGATATGACCCGCCGACGTTGTCAGTAAAAGACCCGGGGAACCGAACAAGCCCATTGAAGATCCGGGTCAATGGCGCTGCACATCGTGCCGTCGCTATGTCCTGGCGCAAGGGGACGGATCCGGCACATGTCTCCTCGGCATTGCCGCCGCCGGTCTCCTGGCTGGTGAACAAGCTCCAACGCAAAGGGTGTACCGGATGGTGTCGGAGTTCCACCTGAATGGCGGGCATCCTTGGTTGGGCGGACTGGTCCTGCCCCGATTCAGCAAGTCCAATGAATTCCCGCCGATCGAAGAGATTGGTAAACGCATGCAGACCAAAGATCCGCCGGTTTATCGCGGTCCCAACCACTCTCTCGGAATGCTGAGTAAAGTAGAAATGGAAATCGCGGTCGCGGTTGCGGCCAAATGTTGCGCGGACGACTCTGACCTCGTATCCAGCGAGGTCGACCGGCGCTGACGTTTCTGTCGAAGTTTGCGCAATTACATAAGTCGACTGTCGTGGCCGTCGGGAAATTACAAAATCCGCATCCGGTCCGAATGAATCACGGCGAAGGACCCAACTTTCAACGATTTCAGGCTCACCCATCGCACCGCCATTTTCGTTCAGCGGCTGTCGAACAGTAAAGACCGTGAGTGCGCTGCGATCATGCGACCATCGAAATTCGAGATCCAATTCACTGTAGGCCGTTATGGTGCCCGACGCAAAAGCCGGATGCACAAACGACGTTGCCGCCCCGGACACCAAGAATTGTCGACGCGTCATCGGCAGGAAGCGAGACTGTTTGGCCCCTTTTTTCCGAGTTAGCGAACTTAAAATCCGCGGCCCCAAAGTGAGCGTCCTTCTAACCAGCCGCCGCAGCGGCAACCACTGTTAGAACCCCAATGGTGACATGGATTTCAATTTTCGCAAACAATTTTCATTCGATCGCTTACCTGTTCCATCCCGGAGGATCACAGAGACCCTCGGCGATCTGCCATTTTCATGGCAAGGTCAGTTTTGAGGGACGTTCGGGACGGGGTGCAACCACGCTGATCCATCGTCACAAACAGGCAACAACGACACCAAAGCGAAGGGCCGCGATCCAGGCAAGCGATGAGTCTGCGGCGGCATGGCGGAACGCTGCGGCACGACGGAGCAGACGGTGTATAAGTGGCGTCACCGCGACAGCGTGGAGGAGAGGTGGTCCTGGAATTTCGTCCAGTTTGCCGCCGTGCAAAGCTATAGCTTTGGTTTCATTTCAGGCGGCAACCTTCAGGTCCGGAGATCGTCTACCATAGGCCTCGTCAGGCGTCATGATCCCATGTGATGAGTGCGGGCGTCTTTCGTTGTCGTAGTGGATCCAGCCACCGATCCTGTCCCGGGCTTCGGAACCAGTTTCGAAGGCGTTCAAGTAGACGCATTCGTATTTGAGGGATCGCCAGAGCCGCTCGATCATCCGGTTGTCGATCCAGCGCCCCCGACCATCCATCGAGATTTTGATCTTTGCATCGCGCAGCACGTCGGTGAAATCGGTGCTGGTGAATTGCGAACCTTGATCGGTGTTGAAAGTCTCGGGGGTGCCGTATCCGGCCAGCGCTTGTTTCAAAGCCTCGACGCAGAACCCCGCGTCCATGCTGTTCGAGAGCTGCCAGCTCAGCACCTTCCGGCGATGCCAGTCCATGATAGCCACGAGATAGAGAAATCCCCGGCGCATCGGGATGTAGCTGATGTCAGCACACCAGACCTGGTTGGGCCGGGTGATGGGCAAGTCCTTCAGAAGATATGGGTATATCTTGTGCTCCGGATGCTTCTTGCTGGTCTTCGGCTCTTGGTAATTCGGCACCAACCGCATGAGCTTCATCAGCCGACGCACACGATGCCGCCCACATCTGTGGCCCTCCCGCTGCATGTGGCGGGCCATTTGTCGGGATCCATACCACGATGTCTCCAGGAACTGACGGTCCCATCTATTCGGATCGTGGAGTTGAACTGGTTGATCTTCAACGCCAGTTTCGTCAATTTCAAAACTGTCGAGATGCGGCACTCGACCTCGCAGCAGCCCAAGATGCGATCTCCAAGACAATGGATCTTTAAGTTTCGGAGCCCTGCTCGGCAAAGCTGTGCGGGGCTCATTTATCTGCTCACGTTTCAAGGCAAGGTCTATTGTGTCGAGATCTATGCCTTGCCGCCGAGAAGCTCCAACTCGACTGGGCTTTACGGGCGGCAACGATGAACAAACGGCCGATTTGTCGAATTCTACCTTCCTCCAGGCGAGGGCAACGTCAACAGGCATGTCGCAACACAACGTCCTTTGGGCATTTCTGACGACTCTTGCTTACGATACCACTGGATAGAATGGCCGCCCCCAATCCTTGCTCGGGTTGTTCATCATCAGATCCACGAAAACGGGCAGCAGGAACGCAAGAATCGCGGCGCCGTCCCGCACCTGGGCGCGGTTGACGCCGCCGTTCCAAGTCGAGCCGCCATGGACCAATTGATTGCGCAGAACATAGAGGCGATCGAAAACAAAGCTGAGAACGCGCGCCGTGTCGCCCGCCTGAAACGCTTGCGCGAAAGAGCGGGCGGAGGCACGGAAACGCGCTTCCCAATCCTCGAAACCGTCAATCCCATTGTGATGTTGCCAGAACGGGTTGAACACATAGCGGTTTTCCAGAAGCAGCCGGACGGGGCCTGAAAAACGCTGCCAAACCGCCTTGTAGATGCGCCGATCAGCGTCCAGCTCCGTCAGGAGACCGAAAAATTCGAGGAAATTCGCGCGCTCTCCCTGTGGAATGGATTGGAATTCGCGCTCGTCCGCATAGGCCGCGTTGAAGGCAATCCAAAGAAAGATGAAGCGTGCGTCATCATCCGCCCCGCTCGCTTCGGCGCGACCGATCCAACTGATCGCGCGATGGACACGAAGGCCCATCGTTTCGGGAAACCCGGCGCGTATGGCGCGCTGCTTTGCCTTCAGTGCATCGAAAGTCAGAGTATTGGGCATCCAGCTTTTCCTTGTGAAATCCGGTCATGGCATCGCGGCGAAATCAGACCGCCGATAGTCTTCGATCATGGCCCATAATTCTTTGGGGGCGATGACGTCGACTTTGTCGCCCCACTGATAAAGGTGCCAGACCATTTCCAACCAGCCAGCAGCCTGAAAGCGCACGATCAGGCTTCCGTCACCCTGGTACTCCAACGACTGTCTTGGGTGAAACTGAAAGCCGGCTGCACGATCGGCTGCGTCTGGCGTGAAGCGCCAGATCACCTCGCCAAATTGTGCCGGGTCTTGCCAGACGCCGAAGGCTTGCGCGGCATAGTCCGCAATCGTGAAGCCGTCTTGTAGCGCAAAGCTCTCATTCAGAGTTTCGGCTTCATGGATCAGATCAATGCGGAAGTTTCGGACCTCTTGTGCCTTTGCCGGATCACGGGCCGCCAGGTAGGTTCGGTGCCCCAGCAAAACGCCATGGGGTTCCAGGATGCGCGTTGTTGTATCCTGATTGTAGCGCACACAGAGGCGGAATGGCCCGCGCAACGCTTCGATGATTGCATCAAGGATATCGGGTGCGACGCTGACCTTGGGTCCCGGACGGGTGACTTGACCCATCGCCATGAGCACCGCCTCGGCATCCGATTCGACGCGCGCCCGCGTCGGAATTCGCGCCAACATCCCGTCCCGCAAGTCCGTGAGCGCCCTGGCATGGCGCAGCCTGCCTTCCGCCTCTGCGGAACGGGCGGCAATCTCCAGCGCTTCGGCGGATGTTTCATGCCTCAGTTGCAGTTGGGCGAGGCCCGTGTCGACAAGACGCCAGCGCCGCTTTCGATCCTCTCCATCCACGACTTCGACATTTCCGAACGTGTCCTCCAGCGCATCGGTCATACGCTGGGCCGTTCGATGCGAGATGCCGAACTCCGCAGAAATCTCCTCGAGGCTGATACCACTGCGTCGGGTAACCGCCATCTGGGCAAGACGAATGAGATCTTGAGCCTTTGAAAACGACATATGTGCCTCTTGGCCTGTCAGCTTTTGTCACCCTTATAGGCTAGTAATCTCCTTGCGTCCTGTCGAGCCGATTCCGTCAATGGTCATCAGGTTGCGAGTCGAGAGGTTCGTCAGGCGCACTGAAACCGAGAAAGGGAACCAAATGCGTGGACGTGTAATCAGAATCGAGCGGATTTCGTCGCGGGCAGGCGTAATCGAAGAACCGGCAGTCACCAGCAAAGGGTATCAATTGGCGGACGCGGCACAGGGCAAGAACAAACATCACGCCGAATTCGCGGTCTATGCCAAGTCGCTGGATGAGGTGGCTGTCTTGCTCGACAAGGGTTTCTCGCTCTGGATGGGCGCAAAAGGCAAACGCGCGTCGCTTATTGCCCCGCGAAGCTTGCGGATCGTGCGCAGCGAAGACTGCATTTCCGCGTGATGTGGGTGCAATCGCGCTAAAGATGCATTGCTTTAGAAATCAATTGCTTGGCAAGCATGTCGGTTCTTGACACCCGCGGATGTTGATGAAGAAGCTGTAACCACACGAGACATTTCCGCGCGGCGGATTGCGCTCATTGATGATTGCTGGAGTCCATGCGGGAATTTGACAATACGCTTCTTTTTTCGGCAACCGATCTCATGCGGTTCATGGGGTGCGTCCATGCGACCGCGCTCGACCTGATGTGCTTGCGAGGGGAGGGGCCGACACCAGGCAAAGATACCGAGGATGCCGCGTTGTTGCAAAAGCAAGGCGACGCCCATGAAGCGGCTCATCTTGCGCGACTGAAGGCCGACGGCAAAGGCGTCGTCGAGATCGAACGAGGAAGTCTGGCGCAGGATTCCGAGGCGACACGCATTGCGTTGACAGGTGGGGCCGAGGTGGTTTTTCAGGGCGCATTCCTGTCTGGCAACTGGGGAGGGTGGTCCGATTTCCTCATGAGAGTTGACCGACCGTCGGCTCTCGGCCCGTTCAGTTACGAGGTGGCGGATACCAAACTCAAACGCCGACCGCATCCCAAGCATGTGCTGCAACTGGTCCTCTATTCCGACCTTTTGACCGAAATTCAGGGCGCTGCACCTGAATTCGCACATGTCGAGCTGGGCACGGGTGAGCGCGCCACTCTGCGGTTGGCGGACTACGCCCACTATGCGCGGGCAGCCAGGGCGCGCCTCGAGGCTTTCGTTGCCAGCCCGACAATCACCCGGCCCGTGCCCTGCGCCGACTGCGGTTTCTGTCGTTGGGCGGATCATTGCACCAGTGTCTGGACGCGTGAGGACAGTCTGTAGATTTCCACGCAGAAGTGAGCCGGATAGACGGATAATTTCCACTGAGATTTGAGCCATGTGACCCTTCCCCCAGCGCGATGCGCAACGGGGAGCAGCGGAGTGATACACATGGGACTTTTGAACATTATTCGACGGATGTCTTTGCGGGAGAAGCTATCGATCCGTGAGATTGCGCGTCGCACTGGATTGTCGCGCAATACGATTACAAAATATCTGAATGCGGGCACGATCGAGCCGCAGTTCGCGACACCGGAGCGGCAAAGCAAGCTCGATCCGTTCGCCGAGAAGCTTGCCGGTTGGCTGAAGACGGAGGCGGCCAAGTCGCGCAAGCAGCGGCGAACGCTGAAGCAGCTGCATGCCGATCTGGTGGTGCTTGGCTTTGATGGGTCTTACGGTCGGGTCGCGGCTTTTGCGCGTGACTGGCGGGCAGATCGGCAGCGAGAGCAGCAGGCAACAGGGCGCGGCATCTTCGTGCCGCTGTCGTTTCGTCCGGGCGAGGCATTCCAGTTTGACTGGAGCGAGGATTTTGCCGTTTTGGGCGGCGAGCGCGTCAAGCTACAAGTCGCCCATATCAAGCTGTCGTATAGCCGGGCCTTTCTGGTTCGGGCGTATCTGCTGCAAACGCACGAGATGCTGTTCGACGCTCACTGCCACGGGTTCCGGGTCTTCGGCGGCGTTCCAGGGCGTGGAATTTACGACAATATGCGCACCGCTGTTGACCGCGTCGGTCGTGGGAAGGAGCGGCAGGTCAACATGCGCTTCCTCGCAATGGCCAACCATTACGTGTTCGAGCCAGCGTTCTGCAATCCTGCCGCCGGCTGGGAGAAGGGGCAGATCGAGAAGAATGTGCAGGATGCCAGGCACCGTCTGTGGCAACCCATGCCGGACTTCCCCGATCTCGCGGCCCTGAATGATTGGCTGGAACAGCGCTGTGTGGCGTTGTGGAATGAGATTCCTCATGCAGCACTGCCGGGGAATGTTGCTGACGTCTGGGCCGCAGAACACCCCGTGCTGATGCCATTGCCGCCCGCCTTCGATGGCTTTGTCGAGCATAGCAAACGGGTGTCCCCGACCTGCCTAATCAGCTTCGAGCGCAACCGCTACAGTGTTCCAGCGTCGTTTGCGAACCGGCCTGTGAGCTTGCGGGTTTATCCAGAGCGTTTGGTGGTCGCTGCCGAGGGTCAGATCCTGTGCGAGCATGTGCGGGTGATTGAGCGCAGCCACCAACTCCCGCCACGCACGATTTACGATTGGCGCCATTATCTGGCCGTCCTTCAGCGTAAGCCGGGTGCGCTCAGGAACGGCGCGCCCTTCGTGGAATTCCCTCCGGCCTTCAAGCGGCTGCAAGACCTTATGTTGCGCAAGCCTGGCGGTGACAGAGAGATGGTTGATATCTTGGCGCTGGTTCTGCATCACGACGAACAGGCCGTGCTCGTCGCCGTGGAAATGGCCTTGGCTGAGGGCGTGGCAACCAAAACTCACGTTCTGAACCTTCTGCACCGTCTTATTGACGGAAAGACGATTGGTGGGCCGGACATCGAAACACCACAGGCACTGGCTTTGCGCAGTGAGCCAAAGGCGAATGTCGAACGCTATGACGGCCTGCGGGCCCGGACCGCCGGAGGCCGCCATGCGTCATGATCCCGCCAGCGGTGCCATCATCATCATGCTGCGCAGTTTGAAGATGCATGGCATGGCCCAAGCCGTCACCGACCTCATGGAACAAGGCGCACCAGCCTTTGATGCTGCGGTGCCGATGCTCGCTCAATTGCTGAAGGCCGAAGTGGCCGAGCGGGAGGTCCGGTCCATTGCCTATCACATGAAGGCCGCTCGCTTCCCGGCTTACAAGGATCTGACCGCCTTCGACTTCGCGGCCAGTGAGATCAATGAGGCCACGGTGCGCCAACTTCATCGGGGCGAGTTCATGGACGGTGCCCAGAACGTTGTGCTGATCGGGGGCCCTGGGACTGGCAAAACGCATGTCGCGACAGCCCTTGGCGTGCAGGCTGTCGAGCATCACCGCCGCAAGGTTCGCTTCTTCTCGACCATCGAGCTCGTCAATACGCTCGAACAGGAGAAGGCCAAAGGCAAAGCCGGACAGCTTGCCGAAAGCCTCGTCCGCCTGGATCTCGTGATCCTCGACGAGCTCGGCTACCTGCCGTTCAGTGCATCAGGCGGTGCGCTGCTCTTCCATCTGCTCAGCAAACTTTACGAACGCACCAGCGTCGTCATCACCACAAACCTGAGCTTCAGCGAATGGGCCACCGTCTTCGGCGATCCCAAGATGACGACCGCACTCCTCGACCGCCTGACCCATCGTTGCCACATCCTCGAGACCGGCAACGACAGCTTCCGCTTCAAAACCAGTGCAGCCACCGCGGCGCAGAAAAAGAGGGAGGACAATCACGTATTGACCAAAGCCTGAAACCCGAAACATAACCTAGAGGTGGCTCACTTCTCGATGGAAAACCCGGCTCACTTCCGCGTGGAAATCTACACTGGGTGGCTTTTTTTTGATATATCCTTCTCCTCCTTGAGGATGCGGTTCTCACGACGAAGCCGTTTGTTCTCCCGCGCAAGCTCGCGATCCTCGGGCGATACCACATCCGTATCCCGATGCGCCGTCACCCATTTGTCCAGGGTCGAAAGCCCAACACCAAGATCGTCGGCAACCTGACGCCGTGTCAGCCCGCTGGTCAGTGCAATTCGCACCGCGTCTTTGCGAAATTCATCCGTTCTTCCTGTGCCCATAGCTCGTCTCCTTTGCTGCACATCATGCTATCAAAGGAGCGGCACCAAACCGCGACAGGTCCATGCAGCTCGCCGGGCTGCTCGCAGCCAGTCTTCACTTCCGGGAGCAACGGGTAGCCCGAGACGGTCGAGCGTTTTCGTGAGCGGTTCTGTGACAGACTGGAAGTCATTGTAGACAAGGGCTGCCCGCATAGTTTCTCTGGTGGCTTCATGCAGCCGGATGGCAGCCGTCACTGTTTCCGGGCCGAGCGGGCCACAGTTCTCCCGTAGTGCCTCCGAGGTAGCCACCTCGAAGCGCATCAGGTCGTCGACCATGCCATCCAGATGTCTATCGTCGAGCATGTCCGCTCCGTACATCTCTATCAATCCGATGAGATCGTCGGTGAAGCGACCTGCTATCGCGGCCCGTCGCCGCGCCTCGGAGATGAGGTGTGTTCGAAGCGAAAATGAAAATAATGATTTCGCGAAAAAATTTACGACGGGCGGAACCCTACGCCGGAAAACCAGAGTCGTGTCTCTGCGAATGCTATAGGATGGGTGTACGACCATGTGTGCGACCCTTTCGCGACTTTTGTGTCGCAGGATGTGTCGCACACTGAAGATTCAGTGAAGCAGCGCCGTAGCGCGGTATTTCATTGATTCTTTTGAAAATTGGCTCCGACGGTAGGGATCGAACCTACGACCAATTGATTAACAGTCAACTGCTCTACCGCTGAGCTACGTCGGAACACAGGGGCGATATAGCAAGGGGGTTCGGCGAGGTCCAGAGCTTTGCGGCGGTTTCTGACGATTTTTTCACCGAATGCGATGTTGCGGAAATGACGGGGGAATTTGCGGCGTTCAGCGTGGGAAAACGTGCAGATCCGGACCGATAACCCCGTCGATCTCGACCAGACCTTTGCCTTGAAGGTCGATCAGATGCGCCAGAACATTGCGCGCGGCGGCGGGGAGCAGGGCAGGCGGGACGTCGGTGTAAACCGCTGTGGTGATCGCGTCCAGGGTCGTCGCACCACCTGCGACCGCCTGGCGAATCGACGCCTCGCGGCCCAGGCGATGCGCACGAAGCGCATGAAGTCGCGCCAGACCGTCGGCAACCGGCGCGCCGTGGCCGGGATAGTAGCGCAGCGGCCCCAAAGCTTCGATGCGCGCGAGGCTGGACATGAAATCCGTCAAATCACCCTCGGGCGGGGACACCAGGCTGGGGGCCCAGCCCATGATGTGATCCCCCGTGAACAACGTGTCACCCCATTGAAAACACAGGTGATTGCCCAAATGACCGGGGGTGTGGACCGCGCGCAGAGGTTTCGCGCCCGCCTCGAGTACGGTGCCGTCGGGCAGCCGCTCGTCGCAGGCAAAGCCAACGTCGATGCCTTCGCCGCCACCGATCGGCGTGCCCTCAAGCGCGGCCATCCGGGGGGATCGCCCGGCCGTCGAATCGCCAAACGCCATCACGGGTGCGCCGGTTGCCTCGGCCAGCGGGCGTGCGGCGGGCGAGTGGTCCTTGTGCGAATGTGTCACGACGATTTGCGCGATCCGTTCGCCGGGCCGCAAGGCCGCGACAATCGCCGCCAGATGCGCCGGGTCCGGTGGCCCGGGGTCGATCACCGTCACCGCGCCGTGCCCCAACAGGTAGGTGTTGGTGCCGCGCTCGGTCATCGGCGAGGGATTGGGCGCCAAAACCAGCCGCAAATCCTCGGCAAGCAGCAGCGGGCGCCCCACGACAGGGGCAAAGTCAGGCTCGGTCACGGCGGGTCTCGCAAATCCTGGGACAGGGGCTTACTGTATCACCATGTTAGGCCGCTTGCTCAAACCGTTTTTTCCGCGTGGTCTGTATTGGCGGGCCGCGTTGATTGTCTTGTTGCCGGTCGTGACCATGCTTCTGGTGCTGTCGATCGGCTTTATCCAGCGCCATTATGAGGGCGTCACACGGCAAATGACCGGGAATTTCGTCCTGGTTGCGCGCGATATCCTGCATCGGGTGGATGCGCATGACGACCCGTCGGGCAGGGCGCGGGTGGCCGCCGAGGCGGCGCGTGCCTTTGCGATGGAGGTGATGCCGGATGTTCAGGCCCCGACCGAGCGCGTCGACGTCTCCACCGCGTTTTACGACATCGCCGGGCGCATGGCGATCCGTGAGCTGACGTCCGGTTTGCCGGAATTGGCGGCGATCCGCCTGCGCGGCAATCAGGTCACGCTTTGGTTGACCGGGCAGCACGGCGTTGTGCGCATGGATTTCCTGCTCCGCCGGATTTCCGCCAGCAACCCGCATCAACTGTTGGTTCTGGTGTTCGTGATCGGGCTGGTGATGAGCGTGATTTCCTTCATCTACCTGAAGAATCAGGTGCGTCCGATTCGCCGGTTGTCGCGCGCCGCCGAGGCATTCGGGCGCGGCGAAGTGGTGCCGCTCAGGGTCACGGGTGCCACAGAGGTGCGCGCGGCCGGGACGGCCTTCTTGCAAATGCGCGAACGCATCGAGCGCCATATCGAGCAGCGCACCTTGCTGTTGTCCGGCGTCAGCCACGATCTGCGCACCCCTCTGACGCGGATGCGCCTGGCCTTGTCGCTCATGGATGACGAGGCCGAAGCCGCAGCCCTGTTGGGCGATGTCACCGAGATGGAGGCGCTCATCGACCGGTTCCTGGAATTCGCGCGCAACGAGGCGGTTGAGCCCACAGAGCCGACCGATCTGGGCGCATTGGTCACCCGGCGCGTCACCGAAGCCGCGCGGGCAGGGCGTACGGTGAGCGCCAAGACCCCCGGCGACGGGCCAATCCTTGAGCTGCGGCCGCAGCTTTTTGGTCGCGCGTTGGACAATCTGATCGCCAATGGGATGCGCTATGGCCGCAAGGTGCAGGTCGGCGTCGATGTGCAGCCGACGCGCGTGGTTGTCACCGTCGAGGACGACGGCCCCGGCATTGATCCGACGCAGTATGACATGGCGATCCGGCCCTTTGTGCGGCTTGATCCGGCGCGCGGGGCCAGCCAGGGCAGCGGCGCGGGGCTGGGGTTGGCAATCGTGGTCGATGCGATGCGCAGCCACGGCGGCAAGCTGGAACTGGACCAAAGCACCACACCCGGATTCGGCGGGTTGGCGGCGCGGCTGATCCTGCCAATCAGAACAGAGCCTTAGGTCGGGCCAACCTCAGGCTGCCGTCACGTCGTGGTCGTAGATCCACGCAAAGCGGCGCAAGGCGGCATCCGGCGACAGCCGCCCGCCCAACCGCAACACCCCGTGCGCGACCTGTGAAAACGGCGCGCGCAGGTGGTAATTCCGCGCGTTGTTGTTTGCCGCCTTGACGATTGCACGGGTGCGCGCCATGCGCGCCTCGGCATAGTGCGCCAGTCCTCGGGTGGGGTCCTGAGCGTGCCTTGCCAGTTGCTGCGCCAGCGTCCAGGCATCCTCCAGCGCCATATTCGCGCCCTGCGCCATGAACGGCAGCGTCGGATGCGCGGCGTCACCCACCAGCGCCGCACGGCCGTGGCCGTCGTGCCACTTCTGCGCAACCGGGTGCCGGAACAGCCCCCACAGCCACAGATCCTGCACCGCGTGCAGCCAACCCGGGACCGGCCCGCCAAACCCGGCAAAAGCCGCCTGCACGGACGCCGGATCATCCGGGTGATTCCAACCCTCGGCATGCCAGGTCCGGGTTTCCATGACCGCCACGATATTGCGCAGGGTTCCGCCGCGCAGCGGGTAGCTGACCAGATGCCGCCCCGGCCCCATGAAGATTTGCGCCACATTCGGGCCGCCGTCGCCCGGGATCACCGCGCGCCACGCCACTTGGCCGGTGAAAAACGGCGGCGCCGCGCCGTTGAGCGCTGTGCGCAAGACCGAGTGCAACCCATCCGCACCGATCACCAAAGGGGCCTGATGCGAGGCTCCGACCGAGGTCGTGACCTCGGCGCGATCCGCGTTCAACGAGATGGTATCCGCCTTTTGCAACAACTGGATATGCGTTCCGGCGCTGCGCGTGGCGTCTTCGAGCACGCGGACCAGATCGGCGCGGTGGCACAGAAAGAACCCGGGGTCTGCGGGCAGATCCAGCCGTGTGACCAAACGCCCGTCGCGATCGCGTAACTCGACCGCCGCGGCGCGATCCCCGGCCGCATGGGGGTCGACACCCAAGGCGCGCAGCACCCGCACGCCGTTCGGGCTGATCTGCAACCCGGCCCCGACCTCGGTGATTTCGGGCGCCTGTTCGAGCAGGTCAACCGCCATGCCAAAGCGCCGCAAGGCGCAGGACACGGCCAGACCGGCCACACCGCCGCCCAACACCAGCGCTCGGTGTCCGGCCAGAAGGGCAGAGGCGGTTGGCGAGGTCATCGTTGTGCGACCTGCGTCAGTCGTCGCGGTGCACGCGTTCGCTGCGTTCGTGGCGTTCCTGCGCTTCCAGTGTCATTGTGGCAATCGGGCGTGCATCCAGACGCTTGAGCGAAATTGGCTCTCCGGTGCGGTCGCAATAGCCGAATTCACCATTCTCGATCCGGCGCAGGGCCGCATCAATCTTGGACACCAGCTTGCGCTGCCGATCCCGGGTGCGCAGTTCCAGCGCCCGGTCGGTTTCCTCACTGGCGCGATCCGCAACGTCGGGCAAATTGCGTGAGCTGTTCGCAAGATCAACGAGGGTTTCCTTGCTCCCTTCCAGCAGTTCTTCTTTCCACACCAGAAGTTTGCGGCGAAAATACTCCAACTGCCGTGCGTTCATGAAAGGTTCGCTTTCGGCAGGTTTGTAGTCGTCAGGCAAAAAATTCTCGGGTTTCATAGATATATCCCCTTATTGCACCGGTGGACCAAACGCGACGTCTCGACGTTGTCGGATCTGGTTACCCGTGTTCCCTCTGCGGGGCGGATTACCGCAAGAATACCGGATTGTCACGCGGCATTTTGGTCACTTTTTGGCGCGCGAAATGCTGTTTGATGCGGGGTTTATCGGATAGTGTGTAGGGAATGGAACCTTTCAAGAATTCTCTTTCGGCGCAGGTCGCCGGTCAGATTGCAGACCAGCTGCAAACCCATCTTCCGGGGTTTTCGCGGGCCGCTTTTTTGCCCCCGCTTGTCGAGACTCTCGACCCCCTGGAACTGAAGGACCGCGCCCGCGCGATGGCCGCGGCCCTGATCGCGGTGCTGCCCACGGACCCCGCCGACCGCGCCACAGTGCTGCGCGCCATGCTGCATCCGGACTGTACCGGATCGGGTGAAAGCGACGCGTCGGGGCTGCGTGGCTGGGCGGTCTGGCCGCTGACGATGGTGGTCGCGCAACTGGGCCTCGAAGACCTCGACCGCTCGCTGGATCTGCTGCGCGAGATGACCATGCGCTTCACCTCGGAGTTTGCCGTGCGCCCGTTTCTGATCGCCGCGCAAACGCGCACGCTGGCGCGCCTTGCCCAGTGGCTCGATGACCCCAACGAGCATGTGCGCCGCTGGATTTCCGAGGGCACACGCCCCCGCTTGCCGTGGGGGGAACGGCTGCCCGCGCTGATCGAAAACCCGCAGCCCGCGCTGCGGTTGATCACCAAACTGCGCGACGATCCCTCGGCCTATGTGCGCCGCTCGGTCGCCAATCATCTCAACGATATCGCCAAGGATCACCCGCGCCTGATCATCGACCTTGCCGCCGACTGGATGAAAAACGCCCCCGCCGCGCGCAAGACCCTGATCAAACAGGCGCTGCGGAGCCTGATCAAAGCGGGCGACCCGGCGGCGCTGGCGGTGCTTGGCTTGACGCCGCCGCAAATCGAGGCGCAGCCTCTGGTGCTGAGTGCCGAAACCATCGCGCTGGGCGAAACCCTTGCGCTGTCCTGCGTCTTGCGATCAACCGGCGCAACAGTGCAATCCCTGGCCATTGATATCGTCGTCTGGTTCCGAAAGGCCGATGGCAGCCTGCGCCCCAAAGTGTTCAAGGGCGGCCGGATCGACCTCGCACCAAGGGAGCGCGTTACATTTCGCCGCCGCTTGCCCCTGCGCGCTGTGACAACGCGCAAGCACTACGCCGGGGAACAGGCCGTGGCGCTGCGGATCAACGGGCAGGACACACCACAGGCCCGGTTTACCCTGACGCTTTAGGCCGCGTGCCTTGCGGCTGTGCCCCGGCGGAGCTAGTGTGCGCGCCGATCAACCGACAGGACGACACCCAAATGCGCTTTTCCTCCACCGACACCTATATCGCCACTGACGATCTGACGATGGCGGTCAACGCTGCCGTGACGCTTGAACGCCCCTTGCTGGTCAAAGGCGAACCCGGCACCGGAAAAACCGAACTGGCGCGGCAAGTGGCCGAGTCCCTGGGCGTCGAGATCATCGAGTGGAACGTGAAATCCACCACCCGCGCGCATCAGGGCCTGTATGAATATGATGCCGTCAGCCGGTTGCGCGACAGCCAGCTGGGCGATGAACGCGTGCATGATGTGAAAAACTATATCCGCAAAGGGAAACTCTGGCAGGCCTTCGAGGCCGACACGAAAGTCGTGCTGCTGATCGACGAGGTGGACAAGGCCGACATCGAATTCCCCAACGATCTGTTGCAAGAACTCGACCGGATGGAGTTCTTTGTCTACGAGACCGGCGAGACGGTGCGCGCCAAGGTGCGCCCGATCGTGATCATCACCTCGAACAACGAGAAAGAACTGCCCGACGCCTTTCTGCGCCGCTGCTTTTTCCACTTCATCCGCTTCCCGGAGCCCGAGACACTGGCGCAAATCGTGCGCGTGCACTTCCCGGATATCAAGTCAGGCCTCCTATCGGCCGCGCTCACGCAATTCTTCGAATTGCGCGAGACGCCGGGGCTGAAGAAAAAACCGTCCACCAGCGAGATGCTGGACTGGCTCAAGCTGTTGCTGGCCGAAGACCTGACGCCCGACGACCTGAAACGGGACGGCGTGAACGCGTTGCCCAAGTTACACGGCGCGCTGTTGAAGAACGAACAGGACGTGCATCTGTTCGAACGCCTGGCCTTCATGGCGCGGCGCCAGGGTCGCTGATCGCGTTGACCAAAGTGTGCGCACGGTCTGCGACCGCGCGCGGAGGAAAGGGGGGCTTTGCCCCCCCTCTGCCCGTTCCGGGCATTCACCCCCCAGGATATTTGAAGAACAAAGACCATCCCCAGGGAGGGCGGAAGGGTAAGCGATGCACCAAGCCATGTGCGCATCGCCGTCTTTGTCCTGGGAACAAGGCGTTGCCGCCTGTGCCACGACCAAAGTATTGCAGGGCAAGGTTACCAAATCGTAAAGGGGCCCTCTTTGTTCCTTCAATATCCTGGGGGTGAGGCGCGACGCGCCGAGGGGGCAAAGCCCCCTGTCTAGAGATCCAGATCAATCCAGACCGGCGTGTGATCGGAGGGTTTGTCCCAGGCTCTCGGGCCGGTTTCGACCCAGGCGTCGGTCAAGCAGTCGGCGGCTTGCGCCGAGAGCAGCAAATGATCGATGCGAATCCCGTCGTTGCGTGGCCATGCGCCGGCCTGGTAGTCCCAGAAGGAATAAATCCCGGGTTCCGGGTGGCGCAGGCGCAAGGCGTCATAGAGGCCAAGCACCTCGAGCCGGCGAAACGCCGCGCGGGTTTGTGGCAGGAACAGCGCGTCTTCGGTCCAGGCTTGTGGGCGCGCGGCATCGGCGGGCTGTGGAATGACATTGTAATCGCCCGCAAACACAAGCGGTTGCTCGGCGGTCATCAGGGCACGCGCGCGGGTCTCCATGCGGGCCATCCACGCCAGTTTATAATCGTATTTCGGGCCGGGTGTCGGATTTCCATTCGGCAGATAGAGGCCGCAGATCCGCAGCCCGGTGTCGCCAATGGTGGCCTCGATCCAGCGTGCCTGGTCATCATCCTCATCGCCGGGCAGACCGCGCACCACATCGTGCAACGGCCGTTTTGACAACACAGCGACGCCGTTGAAGCCTTTTTGCCCATGCGTTTCGAGATGATAGCCGCGGGATTCAATGATCTCGCGCGGGAAGTTCTCGTCCACCGACTTGATTTCCTGCAACACCGCCACATCGGGGGCGGAGTCGTCCAGCCAGCGGCCCAGAACCTCGGCGCGGGCCTTGATGCCGTTGATGTTGAATGTCG
The DNA here is from genome assembly GCF_034676545.1 of Pararhodobacter sp. Lineage (NCBI taxonomy): Bacteria > Pseudomonadati > Pseudomonadota > Alphaproteobacteria > Rhodobacterales > Paracoccaceae > Pararhodobacter > Pararhodobacter sp. The sequence goes on along the minus strand of NZ_JAUCBZ010000015.1, from coordinate 2,923,996 downwards.
CGATTTTCATATCTGCCCCTCAAAGCCCGGTTGACAGGGTGCCAGTCGCGGCAGGTCCCGGCAAGCCTGTGTCAGCGGTTGCCCTGCACGAATAGCCCGGCACCCTCGGCTGCCGCGCGCAGCGCCTTGGCCTTGTTGACGGTTTCCTCGTATTCGGCTTCGGGGTCGCTGTCATAGACCACGCCGCCGCCGGCCTGGGTATACAGAACGCCGTTCTTGACCACCGCCGTGCGCAGCGCGATGCAGAAATCCATCTCGCCATTGGCGGCGAAATAGCCTAGGCCGCCACCGTAGACGCCGCGCTTTTCCGGCTCCAGCTCGTCGATGATCTGCATCGCCCGCACTTTGGGCGCGCCCGAGACGGTGCCCGCCGGCAGCCCCGCCAGCAGCGCCGACAGCGCGTCCTCGTCGTCGCGGATTTCCCCGACCACGTTCGAGACAATGTGCATCACATGGCTGTAGCGCTCGATGATGAATTTCTCGGTCGGGTGAACCGTGCCGATTTTCGACACCCGGCCCACGTCGTTGCGGCCCAGATCCAGCAGCATCAGATGCTCGGCCAACTCTTTTTTGTCGGCCAGCAAATCCACCTCCAGCGCCTTGTCTTCCTCGGGCGTGGCCCCGCGTTTGCGGGTGCCGGCGATCGGGCGGATGGTCACCTCGGAATCGCGCAAGCGCACCAGAATTTCCGGCGAGGCGCCGACGATATGGAAGTCACCCATATCGAAATACACCATGAAGGGCGAGGGGTTGGTGCGGCGCAAGGACCGGTACAGGGCAAACGGCGGCAGCGGGAAATCCTGCGCCCAGCGTTGCGAGGGCACGACCTGAAAAATGTCGCCCGCGCGGATATAGTCCTTGGCCTTTTCGACCGCCGCCAGATAGGCGTCCTTGCTGAAATTCGACGTGGCCTCGCCGACTTTGGCGGTATCGCCCAGCGTGCGCACCGCGCCCACGGCGTCGCGCTCGAGGTCGCGCAGCGCGTCCATCACCCGTTCGGCGGCTTGCGCATAGGCAGCGCGCGCGTTCAGCCCCGAGGCGACCCAGGCCGGCGACACCACGGTCACTTCGCCCTTGACCCCGTCCAGAACCGCGATCACCGAGGGGCGCTTGAGCACCGCATCGGGCAGGTTCAGCGGGTCGGGGTTGGTCTGCGGCAGGTCCTCGACCAGACGGATCATGTCATAGCCCAGATAGCCGAACAGCCCGGCCGAGGCCGCAGGCAGATCGGCGGGCATCGTGATCCGGCTCTCGGCCAGAAGGGCGCGCAATTCGTCCAGCGGGTGGCCAGTCTGGGCGACAAACGCAAGATCATCGAACCGCGCCGCGCGGTTGATGCGGCTCTTGCCATCGGTGCACTGCCAGATCAGATCGGGCTTCGTGCCGATCATCGAATAGCGCCCGCGCACCTCGCCGCCGGTCACCGATTCCAGCATGAAACTGTCGCGCCTGGTGCCGACCAGTTTCAGATACAGCGACACCGGCGTATCTAGGTCGGCGGCAAGGCGGGCATAGACCAGCTGGTTCTCACCGCGCTGCCATCCGGCCTCGAATTCGGCAAATGACGGGATCAAGAGGGCAGAGTGTGACACGGGGCGGGTGACCTTTCAGACCGGATAACCAGCAAGGGTGTGACGTTTACGGGAAGCTGGTGTGAACGGCCTCGATCGCGGCCTGATTCAAGGTGATGCCGGCCTCTGCCTCGAGCGCGCGGGCGAAATATTCGAACACGTCCTGCGCCAAGGCCGAGCCGACCTGCTCGTCAATTGCATTCACCAGTCGCTGGGTTTGCTCGTCCTCCAGATCGGCCGGTTCGGCCCCGGTGACCAGCGCCAGCATCGCTTGCCCCTGATCGACATGGACCACCGGAGTCCCGGCGTCAGAGGTCAGGATCAACTCGAGCATCGGGGCGGGGATTTGCGACAGGCGGTCAAGCCTTGTGATGCCCTCGAAGGTGTCGGGCGACAGGTCATGTGCTTCGGAAAACGTCTCGATGCCGGAGCTTGCCAGTTCGGCGCTCCAGTCCTGGGCCAAGGCCATCAGGGCCGAATTCACGGCAACCTGGCGGGCCGCCGCCGAGACCTCGGCGCGGACTTCGTCCAGGGGGTAGGGCGTCGGCGGGATGATCGCGTCAAGGCGAAGGGCGAACAGGCCGCCGTCCGACAGGCCGGCCAGTTCGGGAAAGTCATCGGCGGTGACGGCCGCCGCCGCGGCGGCAAATTCGGTATAGGCGGCAATGCCTTCCGAGATTTCCGGGTTCCAGTCGATGTGGCCCAGCATCATCGAGGTCTCGTTTGCCAGATCTTCGAGCGTGGCGCCGCCGGCCAGAAGATCGTCAAAGCTTTCTTGCTGCTCGGCAATTGCGCGGCGCGCGCTGTCACCCGCCAATTCGGCGCGAAGCGTGTCACGAACCTCGGAAAACGGCGTTTCCTGCGCGTTCAGAATCGCGTTCATCCGGAACACGGCGGGGCCAAGGTTGGTCGGCAAGGGGCCAACCACGGTGCCGGCATCCTCCAGCGCAAAAAGGGCGGGACCGGCATCACCGAGTTGGGATTCGCTGACGTCGCCCATATCCGCATCCTCAAGCGTCAAGCCACGCTCTGCGACCAGATCCTCGAAGGTGGCGGATCCGGCCGTGACACGGTCGACGGCGGCTTGCGCGGCGGCGGCGTCGGGATAGACGAGACGCTCGATAAGGCGGCGTTCGGGCTGGACAAATTCCTCCAGGCGCGACTCGTAGAGCGCACGAATGCTGGCCTCATCGACATCGACGGTTTCGTTCAGCATCTCGGGCGTCAGCCAGGCATAGGTGATCGACCGGATCTCGGGGGCGGTGAACTCGGCGATATTGGCGTCGTAATAGGCTTGAATGGCGGCGCTATCCGGCTCTGCGACGGCGGTCGGCAAGTGGTCTTCGGTGATCGTGAACAGATCAAAGCTGTGCCGGGTCGCGTAGAAATCGATCAGCGCGGCGCGCAGGTTGCCGGGCGTTTCGATCCCGGCGGCGGTGGCGGCCTGCAAGATGCCCCGTGCGGCGTCGCGGCGGATTTCCTCTTCGAACACAGCGGGGGTTTGGCCGATGTTCTGTAGCTGGAAACGATAGGTCTCTCGATCAAAGGCGCCACCCGGCCCCTGAAACGCACCGATCGAGGTGAGTGTGCGTTGCACATTGGCATCGCCGACCGAGATGCCGATCCGCTCGGCTTCGTTTTCCAGCGCGGCCTGCGTCACCAATTGCTGGCGCACCCGGACATCCAGCCCGAAGGCGCGTGCCTGCGAAAAATTGACCGACTGGCCAACCTGTTGTTCGAAGGCGCGCATTTCCGATTGCAGCGCACGAGAATAGGTCTGCGCGTCGATGTCGCGGCCACCGACGGACCCGATCGACGTGACCCGTTGGCTGAGGAAACCATCAATCCCGAAACCGCCAAGCCCGGCGATCAACAGGGCCATCAGGATCCACATCAGGATGCTTTGCGCGCTCTTCTTCGTGGCCATCGGGGCCCTCTCTGACTGATAAGACTGGCTCTGTGTATGGCCTCATGCGCCGAGGGGCAAGCGGGTTGCTGGGGTGTCTGGCGTGGCTGTGATCGGCGCAGTGGAGGGGGGAGCGTGGCGCAGGGGCATCGAGCCCCTTTGCCCCGCCGGGAGGTTTCACCTCCCACGGCGCTGACGCGCCTCCCACCAGGATATTTTTAGAACAAAGACAGGGGGAAATTGTTTGCGGTGATGACGTTACGAGAGCGCGCGAAGCCGATCCGTGAGCGTTGCGATCTGCGGCAGGTCGGCATTGGCGAAGGCGATCCGCAGTTCCTGATCGCCGCGGCGGTCGGTTTCGGGGCGGAACATGGTGCCTGGGAGCATCAGCACGCCGGCCTCGGCCAGCAGCCGTTTCGCGACATCGGGTGAGGCGGCGTCGAACGGATGGCGGACATAGGCGAAATAGGCGCCGCAGCCCAGCAGATCCCATCCGCGGAGCGACCGGATGCCGGTGGTCACGGCCTCTCGGCGGCGCAGGATTTCGCGCCGCTCCTGCGCGAGCCAGTCTTGCAGGTTTTCAAGCCCCCACAGCGCGGCCATTTGTCCGGGGCCCGAGACGCAAATTGTCACCGTGTCGAGGAATTTTTCGATTTCCGCGAGGCGGGCCGGGGCCGCAGCGATGGCGCCCACGCGGTGACCGGTCAGGCGGTAGGCTTTGGAGAAGCTATACAAATGGATGAAATGTTGGTCCCAATCCGGATTGGCAAACAGGGTATGGGGTGGTCCGTCTTGCGTGTGGAAATCCCGGTAGGTTTCATCGACGATCAAGGCGATGCCGTGACGGCTGGCGAGATCGGCGAATGCGGACAGCAGGGCGGCTGGGTATTCGACGCCACCGGGGTTGTTGGGCGTGACAAGAGCGATGGCCTTGGTGCGTTTTGTGATCAAGGCGGCGCAGGTTTCGATGTCGGGCAAAAGGGAGGAGTCGGTTGGCAGCGGGACGGCCTCGATACCCGACATCGACAACCACATCGCGTGATTGAAATACCACGGCGTCGGCACGATGACTTGATCGCCGCTGGCCGCAAGCGTGGCCACGGCAGCGCAAAAGGCCTGATTGCAGCCCGATGTCAAGGCGATCTGGTTGGCGTTGCAGGATCCGCCGTAAAGCGCTTGCGTGCGGGCCGCCAGCCGTTCTCGCAGTGCCGGGTGTCCCAACACCGGTCCATAGAGATGGATGCCGGGATCATCCTCCAGTGCCTTGGCCATGGCCTGACGCAGTGCCGCAGGCGGCGGATCGACTGGCGCGGCCTGCGACAGGTTCATCAAGGGCAGATCCGGGGGGAGAGGGATTTCGGACAACCACCGGCGTGCCTCGGGCACGGGGGGCGAAAACGTTGCGGCAAAGGCGGGATTCAGGGGCAGGGGCATGGCGTGATCCGATTGTTCGCCATCACAGTGCCGCAGAGATGATCGTTGGGCAAGCGGGCTTGCCATGCGGGCGTGACCGTCGCATGAGGTGTCAAAACGAGGTGCAACCATGACTCCAGCCGCACGGCAAGCCGCTGCCATTGATATCCTGGACCGCTGGCGCGAGGGCCAGCCCCTGGAAGCGGGGCTGACCAATTGGTCCCGCGCCAGTCGCTATGCCGGATCCAAAGACCGCGAGGCCGTGCGCGATCTTGTGTTTCGCGCCGTGCGACAGTGGCGATCGGCGGCGGCGCTGGGTGGCGGGCAAACGGGACGCGCCCTCATGCTGGGTCTGGTGCGCGGTGACGGTGGGGCGCCTGAAAACTGGACTGGAGAGATGTATACCCCCGTCGGGTTAAGTGAAGATGAACGCGCGATCTTTGACGATCCGTTGCCCGCTCTGTCGCGCGGCGAAAAACTCGATTGCCCAGATTGGCTGCTGCCACGATTTGACGCCGCCCTGGGCGACCTTGCGGACGCCACTTTGGCCTTGATGCGCGACCGCGCCCCGGTCTTTGTGCGGGTCAACGTGGCGAAGACACGTGTTGAACGCGCAATCGCCGAGTTGAACGCCCTTGATATTGTCGCAACGCCTCACCCCTTGGCCTCGACGGCTTTGGAGATCCATGAGAACCCGAGGCGATTGCGCAACGCCCCTGCATATCTTGAGGGGCGGGTGGAGTTGCAGGATGTGGCCAGCCAAGCTGTCGTCGAGGAGTTTTTACGACATCTGCCGCGCGGTGCGACCGTGCTGGATTATTGCGCCGGGGGGGGCGGCAAATCCCTGGCGCTTGCCGCACTGGGGTTTTCGGTATCCGCGCATGATGCAGCGCCGTCGCGCATGCGCGACCTGCCGCTGCGCGCGGCGCGTGCGGGCGCGAAAATCGAGATCCTTCACGGAACACCCGTCGGACAATGGTCCGCCATTTTTGCCGATGTACCTTGCTCTGGGTCGGGCAGCTGGCGGCGTGCCCCCGAGGCAAAATGGGTGTTTTCGCCGGAGCGCTTGACGGAACTCACCTCAATACAAGATCAAATCCTTTCCATTTGCGCGGGGCATACCGCGCCCGCGGGCCTGATGGCCTATGCAACCTGCTCTCTTCTACGCGAAGAAAATGAAGATCGCGTTACTGCATTTCTGGCAACACATCGGAATTGGCGGTGCGTTTCGCAGCACCGCTTTGGCCTGCTCGATGGCGGTGACGGCTTTTTCGTGGCGGTGTTGCAGCACGATTAGACAGAGTGGCGCTTCCCGGTTGCATAAACAACCTAAGGTGGTACTGTTTGTATCGTTAATCACCTTTTAACCCCTTGGGAACACAACGGTAACCATGCCAGCCCCCGTCAGAAACGCTGAGTCGTCGCCCATGGAAGCAAGTCTACGCCGCTCTGCGCGGATCGAAACCCAGTCGTTGCTGGCGCCTTTGTTGCGTCTGTCACCGGTGTCGAAGCCCGTGTTTCTCGGGGGGTTGCTCGGGGTGATTGTTGCGATCTTGATTGCGTTGCTGGGTGCCTCGTTCTGGGCCATGATTCTTGGCGCAGCGGGCGGCAGTGTCATGCTTCTCGGCGGAACCTCGGCTTGGATTCATAAACGTCAGACGATTGATATTCAGAGAGATTCCAAGTCTGTATCAACGTTACTTAAAGCAGATCCAGATCCCGTTATCGTTACCGATACGACGGGCGCCGTTGTTGTCGCGAATATCGCGGCAGGTGCAACAAGACCGTTGGCAGAATATTTGGCGGAATGGTGCGTTGATCCCCAAAGGTTGATTTCAGGCATGCTGTCCGACGTTCAGCATCTAGGGCAAAGCAAGCGGGAATTGACGCGTAAAAACAAAACACTACGGGTTGTTGCGCATCGTTCTGGAGGGGCCGGAGCGGCAATTGTCTGGCGTTTGATGGCTCAGGACAACCGCACATTGCGAGGGTTGGATGCTGTCGGTCTGCCCATTCTGACGTTGGACGGTGATCTGGTCTGCGCAAATGCCGCGGCGCGGGCATTGGCGGACGATTGCGCCTTTGTGGCGATCGCTCAGGATGCTGCCCATGCACAGGCGATGGATGGAACGGGCGCGCTGGTGACATTGCCGTCCGGAAAAGCCATGCACGCAATCTGCGGTGTCGCCAGCGACGGATTGGAAGACATATTGCTGGTCTCACCACACGCGCTGGGATTTGAGGTAAAAGCCCCGCATGTCACGGATTTCGAAGAGATTCCGGTCGCGTTGTTGCAGCTCGATTCGGAGGGGCGCATCGCCGGAACCAATCGTCTCGCGCGCTCCCTCCTGGCGCTCAGCGCCGACGAAACACGGTATTTTTGGCAAATTGTCGAGGGCTTGGGGCGCCCCGTCGCGGATTGGCTGGCGGATGCCCAGGCCGGTCGCGCGCTTGGGCGACCCGAAGTGCTTCGAGCCTCCTTGGCGGGGGTGGAGACCTATGTCCAGATTATCCTGCGCCGGGTTGGGGCGTCGGGCGAGAAAGGCAACCTGGTTGCCGTCATTTCGGATGCCACCGAGCTCAAATCCCTCGAGGCGCGGTTTGTACAAAGTCAAAAAATGCAGGCGATTGGGCAGCTTGCAGGCGGTGTTGCACATGATTTCAACAACCTGTTGACGGCGATCTCGGGGCATTGCGATCTGCTTTTGATAAATCGCGATCGCTTTCATCCGGACTATGACGATCTCTTGCAAATTCATCAGAACGCCAACCGTGCGGCGGCGCTTGTGCGGCAACTGCTGGCGTTTTCGCGCAAGCAGACCATGAAGCCCGAAACGCTGAGTCTTGAGAGCCTCCTTGAAGAACTCACCCATTTGCTGACGCGACTCGTGGGCGAGCGGATCAACCTTGAATTGTCCCATGATCCCGCGTTGACGAGCATCCGTGCGGACCGCCGCCAGCTTGAACAAGTGATCATAAATCTGGTTGTGAATGCGCGTGATGCGATGCCGATGGGCGGCACTATTCGGGTAGAGACCGAAGCGCAGCAGTTCGACGCAGAACTTGAAATCGGTCGCGCGCGGATCCCCGCGGGGGAGTATGCGATCATTCGCGTTATTGACCAGGGCGTTGGTATTCCTGCCTCAAATATGGACAAGATTTTCGAGCCCTTCTTCACCACAAAACGCCTGGGCGAAGGGACGGGGCTTGGGTTGTCGACGGCCTATGGCATTGTCAAACAAATGGGTGGCTACATTTTCGCACAAAGTGTGGAGGGGTCGGGCACGGTTTTCACCTTGTATTTTGCCAGCGCGACCGCGGCGGAGCGAACCGAAGAAACGCCGCACCAAGAGCGGCACGCCGAGCCGAGGCACACAGAGCAGAGCGATTCGACGACAGAGGCCGAACACGCGCGATCCGATGAGCGGCTCCCCGAAATCATTGACCACGCCCCTGCGCCAACCCCAATAGAACCTGCCAGGACTCCTCCGGTTCAGACCTTGCGGGGCGGGACAATCCTGCTGGTCGAAGACGAAGCCCCGGTGCGCGCATTTGCCGCGCGGGCGCTGCGGCTCCAGGGCTATCAGGTGTTCGAGGCGCAGGACGGTGAACAGGCGTTGGAGTTCCTGGAGGATCAGGCGCTGCGCATCGACCTGTTTGTGACGGATGTCATCATGCCCGGTATCGACGGCCCCGGCTGGGTCTCGCAGGCGTTGATTGACCGGCAGGGGACGCCGGTTGTCTTCGTTTCGGGCTATACCGAGGACACGCTCAGCGAGGCCCTGTCCCGGATCCCGCATGCGCTGTTTTTGGGAAAACCGTTTTCCCTTCATGACTTGTGCGACGCAATTGACACGCAACTCGTGGCATGATCATCGCCCATCGTGTCGTGTCTCGGTGCCCGCGTGTCGCGGTCGGTCTTGCACCCGGAAGATGGGCTGTTAGGAAGGTCGCAACCTTTTGAATGGATGCACCGATGCCTGACACCGCCGACCTGAACGCCCAGATTCGCCAGACGATTGATACCAAAACCAAGCCGCTCGGCGCGCTGGGGCGCATCGAAGACCTAGCCGCGCAAATCGCGCAGGTTCAGAAAACCGTGGCGCCGGTCATGCGCGGCTGCACGCTGACGATTTTCGCAGCGGATCACGGCATTGCACAAGCGGGCGTGTCTGCGTTCCCGCAGGCGGTCACCGGGCAGATGGTGCTGAATTTCCTGTCTGACGGGGCGGCGGCCAACGTGTTTGCCAAGGTGAACGGCGTGACGTTGCAGGTTGTGGACGCCGGTGTCGCGGGCGAGGCGATTGCGCATCCGGCACTGATCAATCATCGCATTGCCGCGGGCACCGCCAATTTCCTGACCCAGCCTGCAATGACACCCGAACAGGCCCGCATGGCCCTCGATCGGGGCGCCGCCGTGGCGCAATCCGCGACCGGAGAGGCCTTGGCCTTTGGTGAAATGGGCATTGCCAACACGGCCACCGCGGCTGCGCTGGCCCACAAGTTGACCGGCATCGCCTTGCCGGAGCTGGTGGGCCGCGGCACCGGTCTGGATGATGCGGGACTGGCCAACAAACTGGCCATTCTGACCAAGGCGGCCGCCCGCACCGGTGCCTTGAGCGCCGAGCAGGCGATGGCGGAATATGGCGGGTTCGAGATCGTGATGATCGCCGGCGCGATGATGGAAACGGCGCGCTCGGGCCGGGTGATCCTGGTTGACGGCTTCATTGCCACGGCGGCGGCGGTTCTGGCCGTGGCGTTGCAGCCCGAGACCCGGGCGGCGATGGTGTTCGCGCATCAATCGCACGAATCCGGGCATCGCGCGCTGTTGACCTATCTTGACGCCAAACCGCTTTTGCATCTCGAAATGCGTCTGGGCGAAGGGACGGGTGCGTTGCTGGCCTGGCCGTTGTTGAAGGCCGCGGCGGCGATGATGACCGACATGGCAAGCTTCGAGGCCGCTGGCGTCTCGAACCTGGACTGACGGATGCGCGGACTGCGCGCGGCCCTGGCTTTTCTGACGCGCCTTCCCAGCGGGCGGCTCGAGGCCGAGGATTTCGCCTGCGCTCCGGCGTGGTTTGGCGTGGTAGGCCTGCTGATCGGCGCGCTCCTGGCGTTGGTCTTTGTTGTGGCCGACGCGCTCTGGCCCGCGACCCTTGCCGCGCTGGTGACGGTCGCGGCTGGCCTGCTGATCACCGGCGGTTTGCACGAAGATGGCGTGGCGGATGTGTTTGACGGCCTCGGCTCTGGCCGACCGAAAGAGCGCGCGCTGGAGATCATGCGCGACAGCCGGATCGGCAGTTTCGGCGCGCTGGCGCTCGGGTTGGCGCTGGCGGCGCGGATTCTGGCGCTGGCGGCGCTTGGTCCGCTGGTGGTTGTGAGTTTGATAGCCGGGCAGGGGTTGAGCCGCGTGATGATGGCGCTTTTGTTGCGCGCCGGGCCTTACGCGCGCGCCTCGGGCGCGGCCACCGGCATGACCGGGCCCTTTGGCCCGCAAGGGGCGGCGGTGTTGGGCGCAACGCTGTTGGTTTCCCTGGCGCTGATGGGGTATCATGCGGGCTGGGCGGTGTTCGGTGGTCTGGCCGGGTTGATCCTGTCCGTCTGGCTTGTGCGCCTGTGGATGATGCGGCGCATTGGCGGTCTGACCGGAGACGCCTTTGGTGCGGCGCAGGTCTTGGGTGACGTCGGGTTTTTGCTGGGGCTCTTGGCATGTCTTTGATTTTGCTGCGACATACGATCCCGCAGGGGGCAGAGGGTGTCTGCTATGGCCGCACTGATCTGCCGTTGGCACCGGGTCTTGATGTCGAGGTCACGCGGCTGCTGGCCGAATTGCCGCCCGTGATGCGTATTGTTTCGTCCCCCCTCACGCGGTGCCGACAACTGGCCGAGGCGATTGGCCGCGCGCGTCAACACCGGGTCGAGATCGACCCCGGCCTGATCGAGATGGATTTCGGCGCGTGGGAAAATCGGCCCTGGGCGGAGCTTCCGCGTGCTCAGATCGACCAATGGGCCGAGGATTTTCAGAACGCCAAGCCCCACGGCGGCGAGAGTGTCGCGGATCTGGCCGGCCGGGTGCGCACGACGCTCGATCGACTGGTGCAGGGCGCGTGCCCGGTTCTGGCGGTGACGCATTCGGGCGTTATCCGCGCGGCTTTGGCGGCACGGGGCGACCCGAAAGGATGGAAGGCCAACACCGAGTTTGGCCAGTGGCGGCAGGTTTCCTGGGGATGAGTGACGACGGGTTCACACTGGTTCTGGGGGGCGCGCGGTCGGGGAAAAGCGCCGTCGCGGAACGGCTTTTGCGACATTCGGCTGCCGGTCGCGCACCCACTTATATCGCCACCGCCGAGGCCTGGGATGACGAGATGCGCGCCCGTATCAAGGACCACCAAACCGCCCGCGACGGGCAGGGGTGGCACACGCTCGAGGCACCGCTGGATCTGGCCACAACCCTTGGCGCGCTGCCCGCGGACACGCCGGTCCTGATTGACTGCCTCACGCTGTGGTTGACCAACCACCTGCTGGCCGAGAGCGATCTGACCGACCAATCCCGCGCCCTCGGCGCGGCGATTGCCGCACGCACGGCGCCGATTGTGGCGGTCGCCAATGAGGTCGGCTTGGGCATCGTGCCCGACAACGCTCTGGCGCGACGGTTTCGGGATGCGGCGGGGCGGCTCAATCAGGATCTGGCCGCTCAGGCCACGCGGGTGGTGTTCGTGGCCGCCGGGTTGCCGATTGCGCTCAAGGGGACGTTATGAACCGCCGTCATCGTCCGCCACAAACCGGGCGCGCCCATGCGTTCTGAACAGATCGACACCTTTCTCGACCTGTGCGAGACCCACAGCTTCAACCGCACCGCCGAGCGTCTTGGCGTGACGCAATCCACCGTGTCGGGCCGGGTCGCGGCGCTGGAACGCGCGATGGGCGTCAGCCTGTTGCGGCGGTCGCGCGCCGGGTGCGAATTGACCACCGAAGGCTTGCGGTTCGAGCCTCACGCCCGCAGCCTGCGCCACGCCATGACCGAGGCCCGCGCCGCCGCGCGTGGCTCTGGCGGCAATGCGATGACCATCCGGCTGGGGTTGCAGCATGATCTGGCCGCCAATGACCCGGCGCGCTGGGTCAAACGGGTGCACGCGCATCTGCCGCAGGCCGCGCTGTATATCGAGGCTGATTATTCCGCGCAGATGTGCCGTGATGTGCAGAGCGGGCAACTGGATCTGGCGCTGATCTTCACCCCTTATCCCGCGCCGGATCTGCATTTTGAAACCCTGGGCGAGTTGACCTATTGCATGGTCGCGCCGCGCGACTCGGGCTTGACCAAAGTGTCGGACATTACCGCCGAGACCTATGTTTTCGCCAATATCTCCGCCGCGATGGAGCGCACCCATGCGGCGCTGTTGCCGCAGCTCAGTATGCCGCGGCTCGCTGCCGGGCAAAGCGTTGCGGTTCAGGCGTTGATCACCTCGTATCGCCATGCGGCCTATCTGCAAGAACCGGTCGCCGCGACGCTCATCGCCGACGGGTTGATGACGCGGATCCTCGACGCGCCGGAATTGACGCAGCCGGTTCTGGCTGTCATCCATTATCGCAACCGGCATCGCGCGGTGTGGCGTCGGCTGATCGACGCGATGCGACTGAACCTGAAAGAGCCAGTATGACCAAGCATGACCCCAAAGATTATTCATGGCTGCCGGCGGATGTCTTGGCGTTCATTGCCAAAACCGATGCGGCCTATCCGCCGGATGCGGTGAATTTCACCATCGCCGAGCAACGCGCGTTCTATGACAAGATGTGCGCGGCTTTTGCCCCACCCCATCCCGAGGGGCTGCGCGCGCAGGATCTGTCGCTCAACGGTGTGCCCTGCCGCCGCTATACGCCAACCGCCCCGCGTGAGGGCGTCACCGTCCTCTATTTCCACGGCGGCGGCTTTGTCGTCGGCGGGTTGCACAGCCACGATTCCATTTGCGCCGAACTGGCCGAGGGCGCGCAGGCCACGTTGATTTCCGTCGACTACCGGCTGGTGCCCGAGCACAAACACCCCGCCGCCTATGACGATTGCATCGCGGTCGCCGAGGCGGTCGCCGGCCCGAAAATTCTGGTCGGTGACAGCGCCGGGGCCAATCTGGCCGCCAGCGTCGCCGCAACGCGTGACGATATTGTCGGGCAGGTGCTGATCTACGGCGGCTTTGGCCGCGATCTGTCGCTGCCCAGCTTCACGCGCCACGCTTTCGCGCCGGGCCTGACCCTGGCCGACATCGAATTTTATGCCGATCTGCGCTATGCCAAGGGCCGCCCCGAGCATGACGTCACATCCGTTCCGATGGACGCCGAGGATTTCTCGGTCTATCCGCCGACTGCGCTCTTTTCCGCGGAATGCGACCCGCTCGCCTCGGAATCCGTGGAATTCGCCGCGCGTCTGGCCGAGGCCGGCGTGCCCGTCACATTCACCGAAGAGCCGGGGTTGATCCACGGCTATTTACGGGCGCGCACCATGGCGGATGGCGCGCGCCGCTCGTTTGAAAACATCACCACGGCCCTGCGGGACATGGTGACAAAAGCGTCGGATCAGTAGCGCACGACCGCTTCGAACACCTCGGGAATCACGAAGTCCGGGTTCAGGATTTCGGCCAGCGGGAAGCTGTAGGAGGCGCTCTGGCCGCCGTCGTCGATGGTGCCATTGGTCGAGACGATCTCGGCACCGGCGATGCGGATCGTAAAGCTGTGCCCGGCCAGCATCGGACCCATCATTTGCGCCGCTTGCGGATCGTTGCGCATCTCGGCGCTGTCGGCGGTCATCTCACCCAGCGGGAATGCGACGCGCACGGTGCCGTTGCCCAGATCGATCGCGGTTGGCACGGGTTCTCCGGGTTCACCCTCGAACACTTCGGCGAATGTGCCTTCGACCAGCATGTTGCAGCGCGCCGTCGTGTCGGTCATTTCCAGCGTGCCGCCTTCTTCCGCATTGCAGAACAACTCCGCGCCGCCCATCATGTTCAGAATCTCGGTCTGAACCTCCATGTAGCCGGTCAGGCGCGCGGTGTCTGCGCCGGTGACGGTGGCTGTCAAATCAACATCGACACAGCCCGTCAGCGCCAGTGCCGCCGCGATGGCGGAGTATTTCATCAAACGCATTGCAATCTCCTTGTGCGAAATCCGTTGGCCCAACCTACCACGCGGTCGGTTGGGTGCCAGTGATAATCCGTCGCAATGGCGGGCTTGAAAGTTCAATTTGACGTTGAATCCGGTGGAAACGTCCCTGCTCAATTCGCGGTGCAATGCGCCCCGGTGGGCGCGGCACCGGACCCCAGAGCAAAAGCCGCCGGGAATTGGAATGGGTCGGGCAGGCCGGTGGCGCGGGCATCCCAGACCACCAGCGCACCAATCAGCGCCAGTGATATCAGGCCGATCCGGGGGCGGGACATCACGCTCATGGCGTCACCATTGCGCGCGGTGTGATCAGCACGAAGGGGCGCAGTTTCAAACCCAGCACCGAGCCGACAAAGGCCGCTGCGAACCAGGCCCAGCCATGCAGGCTGCCGCTGGAAATGCCGGAAAAGAACGCGCCGACATTGCACCCCAGCGCGACACGGCTGGAATAGCCCAGCACGATCCCGGCCAGCAACACCAAGCCCCAGCCACGCCACGCCAGCGCCATACTCGGCGCACCGGGCGTCGCACGCGCGCGCATCACCAGAAAGGCCCCAAGGATCAGCCCGATATCGGTCAACGAGGTCACATCGGTCAGGATGCTGGCCTCGAGGCGGCTGGCGTTCGCCGGGTTGGCCCAGAAGGCCACGCCGCCCAGATCAGCGCCCGCGGCCTGCGCCACCTTGGCCCCCCACAACCCCAGACCATAGACAATGCCCCAGGTCTGCCCCGCGACCGCCAGGTTGGCCACCGCCAGCGCCGCCAGCAGCAGCGCCGCCAGCAGCAACCGCGCGGGCGGGCGGCGCTTGCCGGGGGCGGCGCGCATCGTGATGCCCGCGGCGACCAGCGCCAAGGCAATCAGCGTCAGCCCCAAACCGCCCATCGGCCCGGCCAGCGACTGCGCCGAGGCCAGTGGCAACCGGCCAAGGCCAGCCCAGAAATCCGTGTGCAGCGTGCCCAGAAACGCCCCGGCGACGAAACCGATCAGCGCCATCAGGCCGATCTGATTGCCCGACCCGGCATTGACCAGCGTGCCCGAGCCACAGCCCATCACCACCTGCATTGCCGCGCCAAACACGAACGCGCCCAGGATCATGCCGATGCCGATCGGCGCATGCGCCGGGGATAATTCCAACGGATTGGCCGCCAGCAGCGGAAAGATCACCGCCGCCGTCACGCCAATCGCCAGCAGTTGCGCCAGCAGCCCGCGTGCGTCGCGCTCGACGATCATCGCGCGCCACGGCCCGGCAAAACCGAACCGCAACCCCTCCAGCACCAGCCCGAAGCCGATGCCGATCGCCAGCAAGACGCCCGCGCGTGGTCCTGCCGCCAGCGCCGTGGCGCCGACCAGCGCCAGCGCCAGCGCGGCCAGTCCCAACCGACGCGCGCGCATCAGAACAGGCTCGACACCCACCGCGTCGAGGCGCGATAGGCATAGACCAGACGGTTCGGCGCATTGTCGCGCGGCAGGTTCAGCGCGGTGTATTCGGCCATGCTCTCGGCATAGAGGCGCACGTCGTCATACTGCGCCAATTCGCTCAACGCGAACCAGTTGATCGCGGCCCAATGCCCGGTGTTGCAAAAGCTCACGGCGGTCGTGGCACCGGTATAGCCGGCCTCGGCGGCGATCTGGCGGATTTGCTCGGCCCCGACCAGACGGCTGCCATCAAAGAATTGCTCATAGGTCAGATTTTGCGCGCCGTGGATCGTGCCGGGTGCGGCCACCGACCAGGTCGAGCCGTCAAAGAACGCGGCGGGGCGTGCGTCCAGCAAACGCGCGTCGCCCGCTTCCGCCAGTGCTGTGACATCCGCCGTCGAGGCCCGCCAATCCTCGCTCCACTGCGCCTGATAGTCGCTGGGAAAGAACGTGGCCGGCGCGGTTTGCACGGGCAGATTGGCGGCGGTCCAGGCGGCAAAGCCGCCGTTCAGCAGCGCCAGATCCTCGATTCCCAGCGATTTCAACGTCCAATACACCCGCGCGGCGGCGCCCATATCGGTCGCGTCGCGGCCCGAATGCACCACCACGACCGGGGTGTCGGTGTCGATGCCCAGTTCCTGCACGACAAGTTGCAGATGCTCCAGATCGCGCAGCGCGCCGGGGTTCGGCATATCCGAGCGCCACGAGGCATAGGGCGACCATCCCGCCTCGGGGATATGACCCTGCGCGTAATCGCCGGTGATATGCACCACGCGGATCTCGTCGCCATAGGTGTCCAGATAGCCGGCCAATTGCGCGGGCTCCAGCAGCGGCGACCAGCCTTCGGGCGCTTCGGCCTTGGCGGCCATCGGCGCCAAGGTGACGCTGAGCGCGGCGGAAAGGGCAAGGGCGGGCGTGAAATTCGAGGCGTCAAACCGGATCATCGCGTGTCTCCATCAAAGCTGGCCCAAGGCGGGTTCGGGCCTGTCTGACGGGGATCTGGCATTGGCGGCGGCGCTGGGCAAGCGTCAGGCGCGGCCGTGACGCGGTGCGGAGGCGACGCGATTTCCGGCCGGTGCCGGGTCTTGCGAACAGGCGTTCCGCGATCGAGGCCCAAGTTGGAAAGTCATTGCCGCCCAGCCGGGGCGAGGGCGATCACTGATCTTATTGCGCCGCGCGGTCTGACGGGGTGCGCAAAGAGGGGGCGGGCACAAGGCCCGCCCGCCCCCGGGACGAAATCTGATCAGCCGGTGACTTGTTCGCGCAGAATCGCGGCGGTCATCGAGATCATCAGGTACAGCCCGGAAAAGATCAGGAACGCCAGCGCCGTATTCTCGAAGGCGCGCGGATAGGTGGCCTCGTCGGGGGCGATCGGGCTGACGCCAAGCGACAGATAGCGCACCTGCCGATTGGCCTCGATGCGCGAGGCTTCCATGGTTTGCATCGCTTGCGCCAGCAACATCTGACGCGTTGCGACATCGCTTTCGGCCATGACCAGTTCGCGCTGGACCCGGGCCAGCGAGGTGCCATCCGCGCCGCCTTGGGTCAGGGCCGCCCGCAGCGCGGCAATCTGCGTTTCCAGCGAGTTGATCCGGCGTTCTGCCTGTGCCAGTCGCGCCCGGTTGGGGCGGGCATTGGCCATGATGTCATCGAGGCTCAACCGCTCCTGGTTCAGCATCGTCTCAAGCGAGGTGATCTGTTGCGTCAGCAGCGTGACCTCCACCTCGCTCGACAGGATCTGATACCGCTCTTGCAGTTCCAGAACCCGCATTTGCGCGGCGTTCATCTGTGCCTCGGCCATTTCGACGCTTTCCGAGGCGTCGGTCATCTGGTTTTCGCGCAGCCGCTGGGTCAGTTGGTCCACCTGTTCTTCGGCATAGCGCACCAGTGCCCGGGCGAATTCCTCGCTGGTTGCGGGGTCGGCGGCCAGAACTTCCATCTGAATGAACCCCTCGGTGGGGTCATAGGCCACGCGCACCATGTCTTGATAGAGCCGGTAGGCGGCTTCATTGGTGGCATCCTCGGGCAGACGGAGCAGGGGGTCGATCTCGCTTTGCTGGAAATAGGCTTTGAAGCCGAATTCTTCATCCAGCCGCCGCATCGCATCGCGCGATTGCAGATAGCTTTGCACCGTGCCGTTTTCGGTCAGCCCGCTGATCGGGCTGGCCCCCATCATGCCCGCCAGACCGCCCGCGGCGGCACCTTGACTATCGGCTTGCTGGATCACGAATTCGGAATTGGTGGCATAAAGCGGCGTCGCGATCACATAGAAATACCAGGCCGTGATCAGCGTCGGCAGGCCGACGAACACCAGCAGCCGCGTGCCCAGCAGCGCCATGCGCCGCCGCCGCCGCCGCGCGATATCCACCTGAATTCTGGAGATTTCGGCCTTGCGTGTGCTCTCGCCGGGTTTCTCGGGCTCGGTCTTGGCGGGTGGCGGGGCCTGGCGGTAGGCTTTTGGCAATTGCGGCTGGTCGGTGGTGGTCAGCGCGCGGCTGTTGCTGGCTTTGCTTTGATCGCGCACGATGTCCAGAAGCGTCGAGGCCTCGAACGGGTCGATCCCGCGTGCGCGCAACATGCGCACCGCCTCCAGGCCGCTGGTGGCCTTGATCCCGTTGCGCTGCGCGACCCGCATCGCCATGCGCAGCTGCCGCCCGGTCAATTCTTCGGCGCGGATCGCCTCGATCTCGGCCTCGGCGCGCGGTGAGCCGCCAACATCGGCGGCATGATCCTCTGGCGTTGCGCGCGTGGTGCGGGGCGTTTCCTGTGCTGCGGGCTTGGGGTGCGCGGATGTTTCGGCACCGGTCGGGCGGGCGGCTTGGCGAGCCGCCGTATCCGGGGTTGCCGAGGGGGGCGTTGCCGGGCCTGCTTCCTCATCGAACAGCGCCGTCGACCCCGTAGCCGCCGCGCGTGTGGTCTCGACCGGTTGCGCGGCCGCCGCCCGCCGGGCGGCGCGCTCGGCCTCGGGCGAAGCCGCCAGCGTGCGCTCGGGCGTGGGCCGCGCCGCCGCAGGCCCAGAGGTCGGCGCGCGTTGCGGCGCGACCGTGGTGCGCAGCGCGGCGCTGCTGTCATCGCCGAGGCGCAGGCGGAACCGTCTAGCTTTGGGTTTCGTAGTCATAGATGGATTTTGCTTCTTCCAGCGTGTCAAAGAATTGCAACTGGCCTTCACGCAGGACAGCGGCCGACTTGCAGTATCGTTCCAGGGTTTCGGCTTGGTGCGAGACGATCAACACGGTCGCCTGTTCCAGCCGTTCCTTCAGGATCGCCCCGGCACGGCGATTGAAACTGACGTCCGTGGTGGCCGGCATCCCCTCATCGACAAGATACAGATCGAATTCGATGGCCAGCATCAGCGAAAAGGCGAACCGCGCGCGCATCCCGGCACTATAGGTTCCGACCGCCATATCAAAGTAGTCACCAATATCGCACAACCAGCGACAAAAAGCTTCCACTTCATCGGCGTCGAGTTGATACAGCCGCGCGATGTAGCGGGCGTTTTCGGTGGCCGTGTGACGGTGGTTGATACCGCCCATGAATCCCAGCGGAAACGACACCCGGCAGGCCCGTGTGATGGTGCCGTCATCGGGCTTTTCCAGCCCGGCCATCATGTTGATGATCGTCGTCTTGCCCGATCCGTTGGGGGCCAATATCCCCATCGAATTCCCCAATTCGATGCGAAATGAGGCTTGGTGCAGGATCACCTTGTTGGTCCTGCCCGTCCAGAAAGATTTGCTGACGTTGTAGAACTCCAGCATCGATACGCCTCATTGTCCCGGCCCGCCGATGCCATCATCGCACAAAGGGCTTAACGGGAGTTTGCTTGCAACCTCTTATATCTGGGGCCGTCAAGGTCAGGATCAAGCGCCAACTATGCCGCAATCCGGGCCGCGACGGTAGTGAAAACTCTGTGTTCAGCCGTGCTTGGTGGGGCGACGGGTTTACTTTGCGCGCAACAACGCCCAAATCCGGGCCGTGAACCGCGCAAACCAGGGGCCGTTGATGCCAGATGAACCGCAAACCCGCTCGGCGCAGACCGGGCTTGATGACGCGATGCGCCGCATGGCCGCCGCGCCCGACGAGACCACCGCGCGCCTGACCTTCCACGCCGAACTCAGCCGGGCAGAGCTGTTTGTCCTGCTTGACGCCGAGATCAGCGGTGACCGGATGCGGCCGCGTGTGTTCGATCTGTCCGACGGACGCGCGGTGCTGGCCTTTGGCTCCGAGATGCAATTGGCCGATTTTGCGGGCGATGCCGCGGCTTACGCCGCTTTGCCGGGGCGGGTGCTGGTGTCGATGCTGGCCGCCGGGGCCGAGCCGTTGTCGCTGTTGATCGGCCCCGATGTGGACCACGCCGCACTTCTGGACCCCGCAGCCCTGCGGTGGCTCGACCAGACCCTCTCGGCCCCGCCCCCGGACGAGGCGCAGGCCACGCCCGAGCGGTTCACCGCGCCGGACCTGCCCGGCTCTGTCCTGTCGCTGCTGATCCCGGCCTTGGAGCGCCGCCTGTCCGGCCTGCCCGGGCTCGAAATCGGTTATTCTGGCGGGTGCTCAATGGCAGGGTGGGGCGCGCGGGCATGTGTTGGCCCTGACCGGTTTGCCCGAAAACGCGCAGGCCCCCATCGCCCGCGCCGTGGTCGAGGCCCTCTCGCTGTCCGGGCTGGAGGCCGGGGCGCTGGATGTGGTCTTTCCGCCCGCCGCCTCGATGCCGGCGATTGCCGCCGTGGGCCTTGCCCTGACGCCTGCGCCCTTTGTCATGCCCGAGGAGCAGATCATTTCGCCCAACGATCAGCCCGGCGCCAATCCCGGCCTTGACCCGACCCGGCCGCCAAAGCTTAGATAGACCGGAACCCGGCAACACCGCGCCGCCGTTGCGCGAATGGACCCCTGAAACGGCTTGGAGATCGTCATGTTCGAACGCATCGGGCAGTTTCTCGGACATTACCTGGAGTTCGAGCGCCCCAGCAAACAGACCTATATCTCGCAAGACTACGACGCCTTGTGCAGCACCATCCGCGTGGGCGACGTGCTGCTGGTCGAGGGGCGGGCGAAAATCTCGACCGGGATCAAATACCTGACGCAAAGCACATGGTCTCATGCCGCACTTTGTGTGCAGGATTCAACAAATGGCTTGCCGGCGGAATTGGTCGAGGTCACGCTGGAGGATGGCTGTCATCGGCTGCCCTTGGCCAAATACCGGGGTTACAACACGCGGATCTGCCGGGCTTGGGGGTTGAACGAGCAAGAGCGTCTGATCGTCGCGAATTACGCGTTGGACCGGATCGGGCTGCAATATGACATGCGCAACATTTACGATCTGCTGCGCTATCTGTTCCCGACCCCGCCGATTCCGATTCGCTGGCGGCGGCGCATGATAACCTTTGGCTCGGGTGATCCGACCCGGGCGATCTGTTCGTCACTGATCGCGCAGGCTTTTCAGTCGGTGAATTTCCCGATCCTGCCCAGTATCGAGATGATCAGCGCCTCGGGCGGCAACCACTGGCACCACAAGGAGGTCTGGCACATCCGGCATTATTCGATGTTCATGCCGCGTGATTTCGACCTTTCGCCGTTTTTCGAGGTGGTCAAACCCACGTTGCGCCGCGGCTTCGATTTTCGGCGCATTCCCTGGGCCGCCGAGGATGAATCGTCCACCGAGTCCGGTCCCGACCGGGCAAACGGGACCCAAGAGCCGATGGAAAAACTGGGGTAATATAATACCCAATTTATAAGCCATTGTTTTGCAATGCTTATTCCAACTCCAACCCTCTTGACCTGCCCAAGCAAATCGCTAGAACACCCGCATCCGACGTGGGCATCTGGTCT
This sequence comes from Pararhodobacter sp., assembly GCF_034676545.1. Lineage (NCBI taxonomy): Bacteria > Pseudomonadati > Pseudomonadota > Alphaproteobacteria > Rhodobacterales > Paracoccaceae > Pararhodobacter > Pararhodobacter sp. Next base: position 2,902,719 of record NZ_JAUCBZ010000015.1, on the reverse strand, counting down.
GCGTCCGACTTCATTTCTCTTTTCAGGGTAGACCATGAAAACCTACACCGCAAAACCAGCGGAGATCGAAAAGAAGTGGATCCTGATCGACGCCGAAGGCGTTGTTCTGGGCCGCCTCGCCACGATCGTCGCCAGCTTGCTTCGCGGCAAGCACAAGCCGACCTTCACGCCGCACATGGATATGGGCGACAACGTGATCATCATCAACGCCGACAAGGTGCAGATGACCGGCAACAAGCGCGCTGACAAGCGTTACTACTGGCACACCGGCCACCCGGGCGGCATCAAGTTCCGCACGGCAGAGCAAGTGCTGGAAGGCGCGCACCCGGAGCGCGTCGTCACCAAAGCGGTCGAGCGCATGATTTCGCGCAACAGCCTGGGCGCCCAGCAGATGACCAATCTGCGCGTCTATGCCGGCGCCGAACATCCGCACGAAGCCCAGCAGCCGACCGTGCTCGACGTCAAGGCGATGAACCCGAAAAATACCCGGAGCGCTCAATAATGGCTGACGAGATCAAATCACTCGACGCGTTGAAAGACGCCGTCGCCGGTGCGGCATCGACCGCCGCTGCCGCCACCTCCTCGGCTGGTTCCGAAGCCGCCGCCCCCCGTGAACCCATGCGCGACGCGCTGGGCCGCGCCTATGCCACCGGCAAGCGCAAGGACGCCATCGCACGCGTCTGGATCAAGCCGGGAACCGGCAAGGTCACGGTGAACGGCAAGGAAATCAACGCGTATTTCGCCCGCCCCGTGCTGCAAATGATCCTCAAGCAGCCGTTCCAGATTGCCAATGTCGAAGGCCAGTTCGACGTGATGGCCACCGTTGTCGGTGGCGGTCTCTCGGGCCAGGCAGGTGCGGTCAAGCACGGGATTTCAAAGGCGCTCCAGCTTTATGAACCCTCGCTGCGTCCGGCTCTGAAGGCCGCTGGCTTCCTGACCCGCGACAGCCGCGTTGTGGAACGCAAGAAATACGGCAAGCGCAAAGCCCGCCGCAGCTTCCAGTTCTCGAAGCGCTGATTGCGAACCCTACAACGTCGAAGCGCGGTCCCTCGGGGCCGCGTTTTTCGTTTACTCGTGCCAATAGACCCAAGGCGGCTGACGCAGGTTCTCCACCGCATAGCGCAACTCATCCGCGCCATTCGCCACCGCACTCCGGGCGCAAACCTGATCCAACTCGGGCAAATCGCCGCGCGCGTAAATCCACACCGTGTAATGCTGCGCCCAGATCAGAACGCAACGCTCGCTCAGGCCCTGCTCGGCCACATACGCCCACAGTGCCGCATGGCGATCGGGCAGATCCCGGATCCCCTCGGCATTGCCGAAAAACGTCACCACATCCGGGGCATAGGCGCGCACCACATCCAGCGTCAGCCCGTCACGCGCCACCATCCGGCTGCCCAGCCCGATGGTGTCCAACGCCGGAATACCCGCATGAAACGCCGGTGCGCCCGCGTCCCCCATGGCAAGGGCGCTGACCCGCCCGTCCTGCGCCAAATGGTTCAGCGTGCGCCCCAGAGCCACATGACTGTCCAGCAGGCGCGGGTAATAATTGGCGATCCCCAGATGATCGCCCAACCCCCGCGCATGCACCGCGAACCCTGCCAGATACGCGACGATCCCCAAGGTGATCCAGCCGCGCCCCGATTGACGACGCGACACCGCCCAGCCCCAATACAGCGCCAACGGCAACACGATCTGAAACGGAAATCGTTGCAGGTAGTTCATCAAAAGGTCAGACGAGGCATAAGAGTAGCCGACCGCCCCGAAATACAGCACCATCGCCACGCCGGTGCGCCGGTTGCCAAACGCCAGGACCGCCAAGGCGGGCAGGGTATAGGGCAGGATCGTCAGCGCCTGTGCCACGGTAATTCCGTCGCCGGACTTGATGAAATAGGTGTTTGGCAACAACTCGCCAAATTGCCACAGATGAAACCCGAAATAGGCCAGCGCCACGCCGCCCAGCACGGCGATCTGGCGCAGCATGACCGCGCGCGGCAGCCCGGATGCCGGGTCCTGCGGGCGCAGATGCGCCGCGATCAGCATCGCCGGATATAGGCCATACAACAGCCACGCCTCGGGCCGGGTCAGCACCAGCAACAGCACGCACAGCAAGGCGGCCCGCCATTTCTGCTGCTCGGCATAGATGAAAAACAGCGCCAGGGCGCCACAATAGACCGTGGTTTCCAACCCTGAAAAGGTATGCGCCACGCTGGCCGGGATCACCAAAATCACCATCAGGACAAACAGCAACCGGGCCTTGTCGCCCGCCTCGCGCAGCAACAGCACGCCCAGCACCGCCAGCGTGATCAACGACACCAGCTTGAACGCCAGGACCACATCCAGCCCCAGCGCCGCGGGCACAATCGACAGCGCCGCAAAGATCGGGTTGGTATAGGCCTGCGTCAGGTCAAACGTGCTGGGGTTATAGCCCCAGATGCCATGCGACATCAGGTTCCGCCCATAACGCCATGTAATAAAAGCATCATCGACGGTGAAGCGGGAGAATATCCACAGGTTCGCCAGCGCCGGCAGCGCCAGCAAACCCGTCAACACAGACAATGCGGGGGGCGGTTTCACGGCGGCGCTCCAATTCCTGCAGCAGGGACGGCGCGACGATAGTCGGCGGTGGGGCGACTGTCCAGAAAGCAACCCGCCCTTGCGACGGCGCGGGTTCTCTCTATTCTGACGCAAACTCAAGACCATAGGCATCCCATGTACACCCCGTCTCATTTCGCCGAAGCTGACCGCGCCGAGATCGAAAACCTGCTGCTTGCGCACCCTTTGGCCGCCTTGGTCGCGCATACGGACGCGGGTCTGGTGGTCAACCACATCCCCGTGTTGCGTGACGGCGCGGAGTTCATCGGCCATATCGCCTTGGCCAATGACCTGCACCGCGCGTATGTCGCCAATACGCCCGTTGTGGCGATTTTCACCGCCTCTGATGGCTATGTCAGCCCCAATTGGTACCCGTCAAAAGCGGCAACTCATGAGGCCGTGCCAACGTGGAATTATCAGGCAATTCATGTGCATGGGGTTTTGGAGTTCACCCATGACGACGCGCAAAAGCGTCGTATTCTCAATCAGTTGACCCGGCATTTCGAGGTCCGCTCCAATGGTGATCGCGCATGGCGCATGGGGGATGCGCCCGCGGCATTCCTGCAGGACCGGCTCGATGCGATTGTCGCGTTTCGGTTGATCGTCACCCGGCTTGATGCGAAATCCAAGCTCAGCCAAAACCGCGCGCGCGCCGATTCCGAGGCCGTTGCCGAGGAGTTCGCGCGGCACGGCAATGCGGCCATGAGCGCGGCGATGCGTCGGGCGTGGCGCGAATGATTGACCGGACGGTCACACATCTGTGCGGAATCGCGGAATCACAGGTCTAGGCTCTTGCCCCGACCGGGCCAAATGCCTAAACGGAGCGCATCGCAGCGTCAGCACCATTCCAAAGGGTCCGATCATGCAGCCTTGGCTCAGCCATCCATTCGACGATGACAAGCTGAAAGAGGAGTGTGGCGTTTTTGGCGTCATCGGCGTTGCCGACGCGGCCAATTTCGTTGCTCTGGGCCTCCACGCCTTGCAACATCGCGGGCAAGAGGCCGGGGGCATCATCACCCACAGCCCGCAACAGGGGTTCCAATCCGCGCATCGGTTCGGCCTCGTGCGCGACAACTTCACCTCGGCCAAGCTGATGGAAACGCTGCCCGGCGCGATTGGCCTCGGGCATGTGCGCTATTCGACCGCCGGCTCCAAAGGGGCCACCGCGATCCGCGATGTGCAGCCCTTCTTTGGCGAATTCGCGATGGGCGGGGCGGCGATTGCCCATAATGGCAACATCACCAACGCCGCCGCGATTCGCCGCGAACTCATTGATCGCGGGTCGATTTTTCAATCCTCCTCGGATAGCGAATGCATCATTCACCTGATGGCGCGCTCGATCCAGAAAACCATCGCCGAGCGCCTGAAAGACGCGCTGCGCCGGGTCGAGGGGGCGTTTTCCATCGTGGCCATGACCCGCACCAAGCTGATCGGCGCGCGTGACGGTCTGGGCGTGCGCCCGCTGGTTCTGGGCAAGCTGGGCGACGGTTGGGTCCTGTCGTCCGAGACCTGCGCGCTGGACATCATCGGCGCCGAATTCATCCGCGAGATCGAGCCGGGCGAGATGGTCGTCATCGACGCCAAGGGCGTGACCTCCTCGCGGCCCTTCGAGCGCGCGCAATCGCGCTTCTGCATCTTCGAGCATGTCTATTTCAGCCGCCCTGATTCGATTCTGGGCGGGCGCTCGGTCTATGAAACCCGCCGCCAGATCGGCGTGGAACTGGCCCGCGAAGCCCCGGTCGAGGCGGATCTGGTGTGCCCGGTGCCCGATTCGGGCACGCCCGCGGCGATCGGTTTCAGCCAGGAATCCGGCATTCCCTATGCCATGGGCATCGTGCGCAACCAATATATGGGCCGCACCTTCATCGAGCCCTCCGAGCAGATCCGCAACATGGGCGTGCGGCTGAAGCTCAACGTCAACCGTGCGCTGGTCAAGGGCAAGCGGATCGTGCTGGTCGATGACAGCGTCGTGCGCGGCACCACCAGCCTCAAGATCAAGGAAATGATCCTCGAAGCCGGGGCCGCCGAGGTCCATTTCCGCATCGCCAGCCCGCCGACCCAATGGCCGTGCTTTTACGGTGTGGATACGCCCGAACGCTCCAAGCTGCTGGCCGCGAACATGACCGAGGAGCAGATGCGCGTCTATATCGGCGTGCAAAGCCTCAAGTTCATCTCGCTTGACGGGCTTTATCGCGCGGCCGGCGAGGCCAAGGGCCGCAACTCGGCTTGCCCGCAATTCTGCGACGCCTGTTTTTCGGGCGATTATCCGATTGCCCCTTCGGATATGATCGAACGTGGGTTCATGGTGAAAGCCGCCGAATAACCGACTGAAGTAAAACAAGAAAAAGGGGTGCGCCAGCAACCCCTTTTAATGTCTTACAATATATGTCTGACAATTGCGCCAGGTGCTATATCTGCACAGTCGGGTCCTCAAACCCTTGCGGCACATAGAGATTGTCGCGGCTCAATGCGTTGACGTCTTGAACGCCACAAAGCCCCATCGACACATCCAGCTCCTTGCGGATCACCTCCAGCGCCTTTGTCACGCCCTGCTGGCCATAGGCCCCCAGACCATACACAAAGGCCCGCCCGATATAGGTGCCCTGCGCACCCATCGCCAAGGCTTTCAGCACGTCCTGACCGCTGCGAATGCCGCTGTCCAGGTGCACTTCGATCTTGTCGCCGACCGCATCCATGATCATCGGCAACATGCGGATTGATGACATCGCGCCATCCAACTGCCGCCCGCCGTGGTTCGACACGATGATCGCGTCGGCGCCCACATTCAGCGCCTGTTTGGCGTCCTCGGCGTCCAGAATCCCCTTGATGATCAGCTTGCCGTCCCACATCGCCCGGAACTCGCGGATCCGGTTCCAATCCAGCGATTGATCAAACGCCTCGGCCGTCCAGGTATGCAACGACCCAGGGTCCGTCACCCCATGCGCATGGCCGACGATATTGCCGAAAAACCGCCGTTTGGTGCCCAACATGCCAAGGCCCCAATGCACCTTGGTCATCATGTCGGCGACGCTTTTCACCGTCAGTTTTGGCGGCGCGCTCAACCCGTTTTTCAGGTCCTTGTGGCGCTGTCCCAGCAGTTGCAGATCGACCGTGATCACCGCCGCCGAGCATTTCGCGGCCTTGGCCCGGTCGAACAGGCGGCGCATGAAATCATCGTCCTTCAGCGTATAAACCTGCATCCAGAACGGCTTGGAGGTGTTTTCTGCGACATCTTCGATCGAACAGATCGACATGGTCGACAGGGTGAAGGGCACGCCGAACGCCTCGGCGGCCTTCGCGGCCTTGATCTCGCCGTCGGCGCATTGCATCCCGGTCAGGCCAACCGGCGCCAAGGCGACCGGCATCGACACCGCCTCGCCGATCATCGTCGAGGCCGTCGAGCGGTTGTTCATATCCATCGCGACCCGCTGGCGCAGCCGTATCTTGCTGAAATCGCTGGTATTCTCGCGGAAAGTCTGTTCCGTCCAACTGCCGGATTCGCAATAGTCGTAAAACATGCGCGGGGTGCGCCGTTCGTAAATCTTGCGCAAATCCTCGATGGTGGTGATGACTGGCATAGGGCTCCCTTCCCGCGAATTGGTAAGGTTTGTTTACCACTGGCTCGGGGCTCTGGCAAGCGCACTGCGCATCTCGGGGAGGGGTGTCAAGGGGGGCCGGGCAAGGCCATTGACCGGCCCGGCTTTCAGAATTCCTTGCGCATCATCCGATCAACCGACAGTTTGCCACCGCCCAGGGCCGCGATGATCGCCGCGCCAGCCGTCCAGAACAGCGAGTTCAGCTCTGCTTTCAGCTGCACGCCGGTCGGGCTGGACAAGAAACGCGCGCCGCCATCGGCCAGCAACTGTCGCTGTCCGGCGCCGGTCAGCAGGTCGGTATTGGCGTTCAGGTATTCGATCCCCGCCGGGGTCAGGAACGCATCGCCATAGGGATGAGTCACATGAAACCAATAGGTTACCAGCAGCATGATGGCATTGGCGAGGGCCGCAGGCCGGGTCAGGACGCCGAAGACGATCAGCAAGCCGCCGACGAAATTCGTGACCGCGATCAGCGGCGAGAAAAACCAGCCCGGGCCGATGCCAAGGTTTTCGACAAAGCCCGCCAGCCCCATTGGGTTCTGAACCTTGTTCCAGCCCTCATATGCCAACATTCCGCCGATGATGATCCGGAACGCGAGCCATCCGACCGGCTGCGCAAAGCTGTTGTAGAAGCCGGAAAGGAACGGGAAATAGAGGCGGTCCCGCGTGGTCGTGAAATCTTGTGACATTGGGCTTCCTTTCTCTCGAACAGGATCGAGACGCGAAACACCGTCGTCTTTGGCTGGCCCCGACTTTGAAATCGCACGGTCTGGTCGGAGTGAAAGGCACGCAGAACGACTCAGGCAAGTGAGGACCATGGTACACCCGAACCAGCGCCCGGTGCCGCGATGGAATGTCGCATGGCCAGACGCCGATCATGGCGCGGCGCGCCGCCAAACAAGGGGGCGCGATGGTGATGGTTTGACGTCAGGTGTCAACGGTCGGCAGCCGCGCTGAAGCGCGCGAAACCCCGTGAGACGTCCTTGCCAACAGGTTAAGCCTGCAAGTCAAGCTCTTGATATTCAACGGTTGTGCAGATGTCCCACGGGGGGACAGCCGTCATCCCCGATGCGCGCCTTCGGCCAGCCCCGCGACAAATTTCAGAACCTCGTCAACCGGTTTTCCGGCGCCGATCTGCGCCACGATTGCCGAGCCCACCACGCATCCATCCGCCACCGACGCGATGTTTTCCGCCGCCTCGGGCGTGTTGATCCCGAACCCCACGATCACCGGCAGTTCGGTCTGTTTCTTGATCCGCGCCACCTCTGGGGCCACATCCGCCGCCTGCGCCGCCGCCGCGCCGGTAATCCCGGTGATCGACACATAATAGACGAACCCCGAGGTGTTCGTCAGAACCTTCGGCAGGCGTTTATCATCGGTCGTCGGCGTGGCCAGCCGGATGAAGTTCAGCCCCGCTTTCTGCGCCGGCAGGCACAGTTCCGCATCCTCCTCGGGCGGCAGGTCGACGATGATCAACCCGTCGATCCCCGCCTCGACAGCCTCAGTCAGAAACCGGTCGACGCCGCGCGAATAGATCGGGTTGTAATAGCCCATCAAGACAATCGGCGTCACATCATCACCCGCCCGGAACGCGCGCACCACGTCCAGAACCTTATCCACCGTCATCCCCTGATCGAGCGCCCGCTGACCCGCCAGTTGAATGGTCGAGCCATCGGCCATCGGATCGGTGAACGGCACGCCCAGTTCGATGATATCGACCCCCGCACCCGGCAAACCCTTCATCACCGTCAGCGAGGTCTCCAGATCCGGGTCGCCACACATGATATAGGTCACGAATGCCTTGCGCTTCTGGGCGCGCAGGCGGGCGAAAGTGTCGTCAATTCTGGTCATGGCGGTCCCCGGCTTGATCAACCATCGACTTGCACGGTCAGGCCGGGAAAATCAAGACCTCACGCGGGCCAAGCCTTCAGGCGGGCAGGGGCTCGTCGATCGACACCATCCAATGGGTGCCGAACCGGTCCTTGACCATGCCGAACCCTGTCGAGAAGAAGGTTCTCTCATAGGGCATCACCACCGCGCCGCCCTCGGCCAGGCGATCAAAGACGGCACGCGCGCTGGCGTCGTCGGGCAAAGTCGCGCTGATCGACACGCCGGCCTGCGGCTCGGTGGGCATCCCGGTCGGCGAATCCGACGCCATAAGCTCTCCACCTGCGATGCGGACCATGCCATGCAAGACGCGGGATTTGTCCCAGTCGTCGGGGATATCGGGCATGTCACCAAAGGTTCGGATGTCAGGTGCTGGGTCGCCAAAGACCTCGGCATAAAACCGCAGGGCTTCGGCGCAGGTGCCGTCAAAATGCAGATAGGGGGACAGGGGCATGGAAACCTCGGGTATAAAAACCGCAGTTTGAGCCGCACCACCCTGCAGATCAAGCCCGATATTGGCTTGCATCGGTGCGAGCAATTCGGCATCCAGCGGGCATGGACTGGATCAAGATCATACATATTCTATGCGTCATGGGCTGGATGACCAGCATCTTTGCCGTGCCGCGCGCGCTGATCTACTGGAAGCGCGAATTTGCCCGCTTGGGCGAATTTGGTCCGACCGGCGACCTGACCGTGCGGCTTTACCGCTTTTCAGCCGGGTTGGGCGTGATCGCGCTGCTGACCGGGCTGTGGCTGGGCTGGCAGGTCTGGGCCTTTGCCCCCTGGGTCCATGTCAAGCTGGCGATGGTCACGGTTCTGGCCGCGCATTATGTCTGGACCGGGGTCATGGTGGTGCGTGCCAAACGCGGCGAGTTTCGCGAATCCGATCTGTTCTTGCGCATTTTCAACGAGATCAGCGTGATCGGAGTCATTGCGATCCTCTGGGTTGTAGTCGTCAAACCGTTCTGACGCTTGCCTCGCCCCCCGGCCTGTCCTAGAAGCGCGACGACCAAGCGCCGGAGGGAATGATGGGCTTTAAAATGGGGATCGTGGGTCTGCCGAACGTTGGCAAGTCGACCCTGTTCAACGCATTGACGAAAACCGCCGCGGCGCAGGCGGCTAATTTCCCGTTTTGCACCATTGAGCCCAATGTCGGCGACGTGGCGGTGCCCGATGATCGGCTGGACCAACTGGCCAGGATCGCCGGCTCCAAGCAGATCATCCCCACGCGCATGACTTTTGTCGATATCGCCGGCCTTGTGCGTGGCGCCTCCAAGGGTGAGGGGTTGGGCAACCAGTTTCTCGCCAATATCCGCGAATGCGACGCCATCGCCCATGTGCTGCGCTGTTTCGAGGATGGCGACATCACCCATGTCGAAGGCAAGATCGACCCGGTCGCCGACGCCGAAACCATCGAAACCGAATTGATGCTGGCCGACCTTGAATCCATCGAGCGGCGGCGCGCGAACCTCGTGCGCAAGATGCGCGGCGGTGACAAGGAGTTCTGGCGATCAGGACCGTCTGCTGGCCATGGCACAAGCCGCCCTCGAAGAGGGGCGCCCGGCCCGCAGCGTGACCATTGCCGCGGATGACCAGAAGGCCTGGCGCTTGCTGCAATTGCTGACCTCGAAGCCGGTGCTCTATGTCTGCAACGTCGAGGAATCCTCGGCCGCCGACGGCAACAGCCAAACCGCGCGCGTGGCCGAAATGGCGCAAAGTCAAGGCGCGGGCATGGTCGTCATTTCCGCCCGGATCGAAGAGGAAATCAGCCAGCTCGACGCCGAAGAAGCGGCCCTGTTCCTGGCGGAAATGGGTCTCGAAGAGGCCGGGCTTGATCGCCTGATCCGTGCCGGCTACGAATTGCTGGGCTTGCAAACCTATTTCACCGTCGGCCCCAAAGAGGCCCGCGCCTGGACGATCGCCAAAGGCACCTTGGCACCAGGTGCGGCGGGCGTGATCCACGGCGATTTCGAGAAAGGCTTCATCCGCGCGGAAACCATCGCCTTCAAGGACTATATCGCTGGCAACGGCGAAGCAGGTGCCAAGGAAGCCGGAAAATTCCGCGTCGAAGGCAAGACCTACGAAGTCAAGGACGGCGATGTCCTGCACTTCCTGTTCAACGCCTGAGTCTTTGTTCGCAAAAATATCCTCGGGGTTTTCAAAGGGGTGGAAAACCCCTTTGACGGGGTGTTAGGGGCTGGCCCCACGCGGGCCGAGGGGCTCGATGCCCCGACGGCACGCTCTCGTTCACCCGCTCAATTGCCGGGCACCAGTTTTCCGGGGTTCATCACGCCATCCGGGTCAAGCGCCGCCTTGATAGCACTCATCACCGCCCAGCCGTCGCCGTGCTCGCGGGCCATGTATTTCATCTTGCCCATGCCGATCCCGTGTTCGCCGCTGACCGTGCCACCCAGGCGCAGCGCGCGCTCGGCCATATTCGCCGCCAGCACTTGTGCCTTTTCCCATTCCACCGCATCACCCGTCCGGGGCAGCAGCAGCGCGTGGAAATTGCCGTCGCCCACATGCCCAACAATCGGCCCCGGCACGCCCGAGGCGGCAATCTCGGCGGCGGTTTCCTCGACCGCTTCGGCCAGCCGCGAGATCGGCACGCAAATGTCCGTGGTGATCGGGTCGCGGCCGGGATAGGCCTGCAACGCTGAACGATAGGCATTATGGCGCATCGCCCAAAGCGCGGTGCGATCTTCGGTTTTCTCGGCCCAGCGGAAACCCAGACCGCCAAAATCCGTGGCAATCTCGCTGAATCGCTGGGCTTGTTCGGCAACGCCCGCGTCCGTGCCGTGAAACTCCAGCATCAGATGTGGCGCGTCGGGCCATCCCGCTTGGGTGGCCTTGTTGAAATAGGCGGCACTGGCACGGTCCACGAATTCGATCCGCGCCATGGGGATCCCGGACTGGATCGTGGCGATCACGGCGTTTACCGCGCCCTCGAACGTCTCGAAGGCACAGACCGCCGCGCGGATGGCCTCGGGTTGGCCATGCAGCTTGACGGTCAATTCGGTGATCAGGCCAAGGGTTCCCTCGGAGCCGACAAACAGCGCCGTCAGGTCGTAGCCGGTCGCGGATTTGGGCGCGCGGGTGCCGGTGCGGATGATGCGCCCATCGGCCAGCACCACCTCGAGCCCCAGCACATTCGCGCGCATCGTGCCATACCGCACCGCCGTGGTGCCCGAGGCGCGGGTCGAGGCCATGCCGCCAAGGCTGGCATTGGCCCCCGGATCAACCGGGAAAAACAGCCCCGTCGCGCGCAATTCGGTGTTCAGGGCCTCGCGCGTGATCCCCGGTTGCAGGGTTGCGACCATGTCTTCGGGGACGATTTCCAACACTTTGTTCATCTGGTTGAAATCGACAGTAACACCGCCACGCGGGGCGATGGCGTGCCCCTCCAGCGAGGTGCCGGCCCCCCAGCCGATCATCGGCAGACCGGCCTGAGAGCAGATCCTGGCAATCTGCGAGACCTCTTGCGTCGTCTGCGGATAGACCACCGCATCGGGGGGCATCGGCGCAAAATGGCTTTCCGATTGGCCATGCAGGTTGCGGTCGGCAGTTGCGCGGGTAAAGCGCGCGCCAAGCAGGGCTTCGAGGGCCTCGAAGGCGTCGGTTTGGGCGGTCATCCTGGTCTCCTCGGGTGCTGGACCTTGAGCCTAGCGCGGCCAGTTCGGCAATTCCAGTGGCTCGTAGTCCTTGCAACCGGGTGCGATCTGCGGTTTTCGTGGAGAACCAAATAGGGGCAGGGCGTGGCCAAGACACCCATATCACAGCAGACTCGTTTGCACAGATTGTATCGGCTGGGCTTGATGCGGGTGCGCAAACGCGGGCCGGGACAAGTGCTGTTCTGGGTGATGGCGTTTTTTCTGGGGATTGCGGCAGGTCTGGCGGCGCTGGGGTTTCGGGCCGGGATCGGGGCGATGGAAAGCCTGCTGTATGGGGCCGATGATCAGAATGTCTTCAGCGCGGCCTCCGAGATGCCGTGGTTCTTGCTGATCCTGATCCCGGCCACAGGCGGGCTGGTGGTGGGTGTGATCTTGCACAAATTCACCGCCGACGCCCGGGTGCGCGCGGTGGCCGATGTGATCGAGGGCGCGGCGCTGCGCCGGGGCCGGGTTGAGTTTCGCGAGGGGTTGGCCTCGGCGGCGGCGTCGTTGATCACGTTGGGATCGGGTGGATCGTCGGGCCGCGAGGGACCGGTGGTGCATCTGGCGGCGACGATCTCGACCTGGATGGCGACGCGGATTGATGCCAGTGGCGTCACCGGGCGCGATCTGTTGGGCTGCGCGGTGGCGGGGGCGGTTTCAGCGTCGTTCAACGCCCCCCTGGCGGGGGCGATCTTTGCGATGGAGGTCGTTCTGCGCCACTACGCGCTGCACGCCTTCGCGCCCATCGCGATTGCGTCGGTCATGGGCACGGTGGTGAATCGTCTATATTTCGGCAATGTCGCAGAGTTCACCTTGCCGGTGTTCAATACGGTTGCGTTTTATTGGGAAATCCCGGCCTTCCTGATCCTGGGATTGGTCTGTGGCCTGGTGGCGCTGGCGCTGATGCGCTCGATTTTCTGGACCGAGGATCTGTTCGGCTCAGTTCAGGCGCGGCTGGGGTTTCCGCGCTGGCTGCGTCCGGCAATCGCCGGGGCGATGGTGGGGGCCATCGCGATTGTCGCGCCGCAGGTCATCGGCATCGGCTATGAGGTCACCACCTTGGCCCTGACCGGGCAAATGCTGTTGACCGAGGCGATCCTGATCGCGGTGGCCAAGGTGATTGCGGTGTCGATCACGCTGGGCGGGCGCATGGGCGGCGGCATATTCTCGCCGGCGCTGGTGGTGGGGGCGCTGACCGGGCTGGCCTTTGGCCTGATCGCGACATCCTTGATCCCGGCCTATTCCGGGTCATCCACGACCTATGCCCTGGCCGGTATGGGCGCGGTGTCGGCGGCGGTACTGGGCGCGCCGGTGTCCACGTCACTGATCGTGTTTGAACTGACCGGGGATTGGCAAATTGCGATCGCGGTGCTGGCGGCGGTGTCGACGGCCACGGCGGTGGCCAGCCGGTTCGTGAACCGTTCGTTCTTCTTGTCGCAGCTTTCCCGGCGCGGGGTGCCGATTGCGCAGGGTCCGCAGGCCTATCTGCTGCAATTGGTGGGGATCATGCGGATCACCCAGCGCCCCGGCAGCCCGCGCGCCTTGCCCAGATCGGTGCTCGAGGATCTGGCGGCGGATGGCATGGCGATTGACGCGCATGCGCTGCTCAAGGAGGCATTGTGGCGGTTCAAACGCTCGGGGGCGTCGCATCTGGCGGTAACCACGACGGGTGCAGACGGTGTGCAGGTAGTCGGTTGCATCAGCCATGTCGAGGCGTTGCAGGCGTTCAATCAGGCCCTGGCGGCGATTGCCGCCGAGGAACATTCCTAGTCCGCGGTTTTTGGGCCCCGGGTCAGAGGGTGGTGTTGCATCACCAGACTGCGCAGGCGTTCATCCAGAACATGCGTATAAATCTCGGTCGAGCTGAGATCGGCGTGGCCCAAAAGCGTCTGGATCACCCGCAAATCCGCGCCGCCGGCCAGAAGATGCGTGGCGAAGGCATGACGCAACACATGCGGGCTGACGCGGGTCGGGTCCAGATTGGCCCGCAGCGCGACCTCTTTGACCAAGCCGTGAAACCGCTCGCGGGTCATGTGGCCCTTGGCGCCGCGTGCCGGGAACAGAAACCGCGAGGCGGCTTTGCCGCTGGTGCGGGCCAGTTCCTCGGATTTGTCGCGGTGCTGCAACCAGACCGCCACGGCGGCGCGGGCCGGGTCCGACAGCGGAACCAGACGATCCTTGCCGCCTTTGCCGCGCACCATCAACATTTGCGGCGCGCCGCGCAGGGCCTTGTCGGGCAGGCTGACCAGTTCCGTCACCCGCAGGCCGGTGGCATAGAGCAATTCGAAAAGGCAGGCGTTGCGGGCTTTGGTGGCGGTGTCCGCGCCGTGATCGCGGGCGACCTCCAGCATGGCGGCAACCTCGGCCTCGGTCAGGGTGCCGGGCAATCGCACCGCACGCCCCGGCCCATCAATGCGCAGCGTCGGATTGTCCTTGCGCCAACCCTCATCATAGGCAAATCGATAGAACTGTTTGAGCGAGGAGAGGCGGCGCGCACGGGTCGCACGGGCCAGACCTTCGGCATCCAGCGATACCAGATAGGCCTCGATGTCGTCGGACTTTGCCCGGCCAAGCGCGGTCGCGTGACCTGCGAACCAGTCGGCGGCGTGGCCCAGATCGCGGCCATAAGCCAGCAAGGTGTTGCGCGCCGCACCGTGTTCGGCGGCGATGGCATCGAGAAAGGTGGAAATGCTGCGCGCGTCGGAAATTTCCGGCATCGGGTCAGCCACGGCGTTCCAGCATCAGGCTTTCCAGCGCGGTCCGCCTTGCGATGTCCTCCAGCCCCATATGCCGCAGGGTCGCCAGGCCTTCGGACAAGGCGCGCGGATCACCGGGGCCGCCCATCCGGTTGAGAATGCGCAGCATTTCTTCGCCAAGGCGACCCTCGGCCAAGGCATCCAGGGATGGTTGCGGCACGAAGGCATCAGGCCCGAAGGCCAGCGCCACGGCTTGCGCGACCTCGCCAGGCATGGCGCCAGCCGCCGCCGGGTCGAATCCGCGCGCGATGGCGGCCAGAAACCGTTGTTCCGGGCTCGCCCGGGTGGCGTCGAGGCCCAGCGCCACGGTTTCATAGCTGTCCGACAGCAGCCGGATGCGGAAGGCCAGATCAGCGGCGCGCCCGGTCAACTGCACCTGGCCCAAGGCCTGAGAATAAAGCTCTGACATGGCGACTTCCAACTCGCCCGCCTGAACTTGTGGCCAGGCCTGCAAAAGCGCCGGACCGATCACGGCCGGATCATCCGTGCGCAGGCTTTCATCGAGCTGTTGCACAAGACGCACACGCTCCCATATGCCGCCCGAGGCGGCCGCGCGCCGTTCGGTATAAAGACCCAGCAAACGATTTGGCGACAGCGCGCCCATCCGCACCAGACGTTCCGCCGCCTCAAGTTGCGCGCGCCAGCCAATCGTGCCGCGCAAATCGGCATGGGCATAGGCAACCGGCAACCCCAAGGTCGACACCGGGTCGCCCGAGGCCTCGAGCAAACGCCAGACCAGCGGGCTGGGGGTGCCGGTCGGCGGCGGTAACAAGGTCGAAGCGCCGGGTAACCCCTCGTGACCCTCGATGAAATGCAGCAGCAACTCCGCGTCATAGTCGGAAATCGCTTGCGCCTCGGTGGCGTCGTTCAGAATTTCGGCGGCAGCGTCCCAGTTGCCGTCGCGCGCCTGGCAAAACACCAGCGCCGGGACATTGTCGATCGGTGGCGTCTGGGCCAGAACGCCGATGCAGGCCTGATGTTCATCCCCCAACAACAGCCCGATATCAAACCGTCGCAGCCGCAGAACCGGATCCACCGGGTCCAGCGTATCAAGCACGGCGGCGGCCTGATCCAGTGCGCCAAATTCGATCAGCTTGTCGATGCGGGCCAGCAAAAACCTGGGCG
Organism: Pararhodobacter sp.; assembly: GCF_034676545.1. Classification (NCBI taxonomy): domain Bacteria; kingdom Pseudomonadati; phylum Pseudomonadota; class Alphaproteobacteria; order Rhodobacterales; family Paracoccaceae; genus Pararhodobacter; species Pararhodobacter sp. Next base: position 2,887,107 of record NZ_JAUCBZ010000015.1, on the reverse strand, counting down.
TGCGGTCTTGCGTCACGCCGGGTTCAGGCAGCGGGGCGGTGAACTCTGCCAGCAGCAGACGCAAGCTGAGATCGCGCAGCGCGGGCACCATGTCAGTGGGCAGGGTGCTGATCAGATCGGCCAATTGATTGGCCGAAGACGTGCCCCACAAGGTCGCGGGCAGGCCGACGCGCGACGCTGGAAACAGACCGGCGGCCTCAGGGCGCAGGGCATCGAGCGCGCGTACCGAGATCCCCGAATCGGCGGCGGTGGGTTGCGGCGGGGTCAAGGGATAGGCCCCCGGGGTCGGCACCGTGTCATCCGTGCGCAGCCAGTCGATGGCCGACAGCGGCGCTCGGTCTTGCGCGGAGGCGGCCGAGGTCAGGGAAAGGGCCATACCGCATATCAGGGTGGATACCCCGGAAAACTGGAACAAAAACCGGAAACGCGTGGCCACAATGCTTAACTTTCGTTGATGTCGATCGGGATGCTGCGCGGCTCTGGCGTTTGGCTGAGATCGCCGAAATAGGCATAGGCCAGGAACCCGATCCCGCCGACCAGCGCCAGAATCACGATCAGCCGAAACAGATATCCAAACAGTCCGGGGCCGTCATCATATCGAGACATGGGTGCTCAATCCTCTTTTGTTCTTGCGTCTCTACCCGCAGATGGTCGGGTAGTGTAGGCGTCTCAGGCGTTTTATAACTGGAACTCTGCGCAAGATCACGCCATTCAAGGACACAAAGCACAATATCGCCCATCTGTGATGTGGCGAGGACAGGGTAATGACGGCCAAGCTGAAGAAAACCGTGGTGATGGTGGGAATGATGGGGGCGGGAAAGTCCGCCGTCGGCAAGGAACTTGCGCGGCTTCTCGGGGTTCCGTTCCTTGATTCCGATGCCGAGATCGAAACCGCCGCCAATGCCACGATCGCCGAGATATTCGCGCGCGACGGTGAGGCCTTTTTTCGCGACAAGGAAGCGCAGGTCATCGCCCGGCTGCTCGACGCCGAGCCCTGCGTGCTGTCGGTCGGTGGCGGCGCGTTTTTGCGGGCTGCGACGCGGGATTTGATCACGCGGCGAGGCGTCTCGGTTTGGCTCAAGGCGGATCTGAGCACCCTGTGGCACCGGGTGAAACGCAAGGATACGCGGCCATTGCTGCGCACCCCGAACCCGCGTCAAACCTTGGCGGAGTTGATGACGATCCGTGAACCCGCCTATGCCGAGGCCGATTTGATCGTGCAGACGACGCCAGAATACTCCATTGAAACCACAGCAGAAAAAGTGGTTGAGGCGCTGTCCGCGCGCGTGGATGTGCTGGGTGCCCCCTGACGGTTGGACCATGAACGAGGATTGCCAATGATTGATATCGTGCGACCCGCCATTGATGATGTTGCCGTTAGCCTTGGCGAGCGCTCTTACACCGTGCGCGTCGGGCAGGGGCTGATCGCGCGTGCCGGGCCTGAGATCGCGCCGTTGCTGCGGCGTCCGCGGGTGGCGGTGGTCAGCGAAGCGACCGTTGCGGGCTTGCATCTGGAGGCCCTGCGTGCGGGGCTTGCCATCAGTGGCATCACACTGGAGGCGCTGATCCTGCCGCCCGGCGAGGCGACCAAGAGCTGGCAGCATTTGCAGCAGACGGTCGAGTGGCTGCTGGCGCAAAAAGTCGAGCGTGGTGATGTGGTCGTGGCGTTCGGCGGCGGGGTGATCGGCGATCTGGTGGGATTTGCCGCGTCAATCCTGCGCCGCGGCGTGCGGTTCGTGCAGATTCCGACCTCGCTTTTGGCGCAGGTTGACAGTTCGGTCGGCGGCAAAACCGGGATCAACTCGCCGCAGGGCAAAAATCTGATCGGCGCGTTTCACCAGCCCAGCCTTGTGCTGGCCGATATCGACGTGCTTGACACGATGACCCCGCGCGATTTTCTGGCCGGGTATGGCGAGGTGGTGAAATACGGGTTGCTGGGCGACGCGGCGTATTTCGATTGGCTGGGCGCGCATGGTCCGGCGATGGCGGCGGGTGACAAGGGGCTGCGTCAGCAGGCCGTGCAGCGGGCCGTGCGCATGAAAGCCGATATCGTCGAGCGCGACGAAACCGAGCAGGGCGACCGCGCCTTGTTGAACCTTGGCCATACATTCGGGCACGCGCTGGAGGCGGCGACGGGCTATTCCGACCGGCTCTTGCATGGCGAGGGCGTGGCCATCGGCTGTCAGTTGGCGTTCGATCTGTCGGCGCGGCTGGGCCTGTGCGCGCAAGAAGCCCCGGTCCGCGTTGCCGAACATCTCGCCGATATGGGCATGAAGCGCAGCCTGGCGGATATTGCCGGAGAGTTGCCCGGCCGCGACGCGCTTATTGCCTTGATGGCGCAGGATAAAAAGGTCGTCGATGGGGCGATGCGGTTTATCCTGGCGCGCGATATCGGCGACAGTTTCGTCACCGCCGACGTGCCGCGCGCGGCCTTGGCGGCCTTGCTCGACGAGGCATTGGCCGGGCGTTAAACCGGCAATTTGCGCGGGCGGCGGTTGATCAGCACCAACCCCGAGATCAGCAAAGCCAGCGCAATCGGCGTGGCTCTGGTGACGGGTTCGCCCAGCATCATCCAACCCAGCAGGGCGCTCAGGGCCGGGGTCAAGAAGCTGAAGCTGGCCAGAACCGAGGCGTGATATTGGCCCAGGAGCCAGAACCACAGCACATAGCCGGTCGCCGCGACACCGAGCGCCTGAATCAGGAAGATCACCGCCTGATACCCGTCGAACTCCCGCACCAGCGGTCCCGCAAAGAGCGGCGCAACGGCGCATAGCAGCGCCGCCGAGACCAGAAGCTGCCAGAAAATCTGCGTTTCCGGCCGCGCCAGCCCCATTCGGGATTTGCGCGAAACGACCACAACTCCGGCCCAGGACACGCCCGCAATCAACGCCGCCAGATCGCCCCAGATATTGCCCGCTTCCACGGCATCCGCACGCCCGGCAAAGGTCAGGACGACGCCCGAGAACCCCATCAGGAACCCCAGAAACCGGATCGGGGTCAGGCGCTCGCCCGGAAACAGGAAATGCGCGGCCAGTGCCAGCCAGATCGGCATCGCATAAAAGATCGACGAGGCGCGCACCACGCTGGTGTTGTCGAGTGCCAGGAACAGAAACAGGAATTCGCCGCGAACAGCACCCCCATCACGAGGCCCGGACGCCAGAGATCCAATCGCGGTGAGATCCTGCGCCAGGCCATCCAGCCGCCAAGCGCCAGCGCTGCCACCGCGGACCGCGCGCCCGCGAAAAACGCCGGTTGAAGGCCTTGATTGCCAAGTTTTATCAAGACATTATTGGCCGCGAACAGGGCGGCCAGACCCAGCATCATCCAAAACCCCTGAAGATCGAGTGGCCGACGAAGGGGTTGTGACATGGACATCCTGTGACTTGAAATTGCTGCACAAGTGAATCAACATGCGCGGGTCAGGTCAAGCCCCTCATTGGTCTTTCGCCAATCCGGTGTTTGCCTTAGGTTGACTTAGAGAAGTTCGGGTGAATGGCGATCACATGACCAAAGACGACAATCGGCAAGGGCTGACAGTGCGATGCGAGGCGAAGGGTTTGCGCCTGACCGGGCAGCGCCGGGTCATCGCACAAATCCTTGAAACCGCCGAGGATCACCCGGATGTCGAGGCGCTTCATGCCCGCGCCGCAGCCAAGGATCCGGGGATTTCCATCGCGACCGTGTACCGGACGGTCAAGGCCTTTGAGGAGGTCGGCTTGCTGGAGCGGCGCGAATTCGGCGACGGGCGCGCGCGCTGGGAGGACGCCGACCGCGATCACCATGATCATCTGATCGACGTGGCGACGGGCGAGGTGATAGAGTTTTGCGACCCCGAAATCGAAGCCCTGAAAGAAGCCATCGCCCGGCGTCTTGGCTATCGGCTGGAAGGGCACCGGTTGGAGCTGTATGGCGTCAAGGCTCCGCGTTGAGCCCCCTTTCGGTGGCCCGCTGGTCCGGGTATGACCAAAAGGTCAAATTTAAGGGCACAACATGAATACGTTGCACGGGCCGCTTTTCATGGTGGCTTCCATGGCGGCATTCGCCGCCGAAGACGCGCTGATCAAAGGCCTGACGGACCGGGTTCCAATCGGGCAGCTTGGTCTGTTTCTGGGCGTCGGCGGCATTCTGGTGTTCGGAATCGTGGCGCAAATTCAGGGCCATAGCCTTTTCGATCGACGTGCATTGCGCGGCGCGGTCCTGGTGCGGACCCTCGCGGAAGCCTGTGCGGTGGTTTTCATGCTGCTGGGCCTTGCCTTGGTGCCGCTGAGCGTGGTGACGGCGGTTTTGCAGGCGATGCCGCTGACCGTCACGCTGGCGGCGGCTGTGTTTCTGCGCGAACCCGTCGGCTGGCGACGCTGGAGCGCGATCCTTGTCGGGTTCATCGGCGTCCTGATGATCCTGCGCCCCGGTGCCAGTGGTTTCGACCCCTATGTGTTGCTGCCTGTGGGGTCTGTCTTGGCGCTGACCCTGCGCGATCTGGCAACGCGGCGCGTGCCGGCAAACATCGCCTCCATTCAGGTCTCGGGTTGGGGGTTTGCCGCGGCGATCCCGGGCGGTGTGATCCTGCTGGTGATGCGGGGCGAGGGGTTGATCATGCCCGCCGCCGCCGATTGGGGGCTTCAGGCCCTGACCCTGTTGACCGCGATTCTGGGCTATATTGCTCTGGTTTTGGCAACCCGCACTGGCGAAATCGCGGTGACAACCCCGTTTCGTTACTCGCGATTGGTGTTCGGCATGATGATCGGGGTGATCATGTTTGGCGAGCGTCCCGCAATGCTGACCCTGGTCGGAGCCGCGTTGATCGTGGCAGCGGGGCTCTATACGTTGATGCGCGAAATGCGGATCCGACGCCAGCGAGCGCGTTAAACGGCGATCGGGCGCAATATCCCGAGGGTACGCTCTTTAAGTGGCGTCCGGCAGGCGGTATAGAGGCGCGAAATCAGCCATAGGAGAGGGGCACCTCATGACCACCATCTTGGATATTATCGGCCGTGAAATCCTCGACAGCCGCGGCAACCCGACCGTCGAAGTCGATGTGATCCTGGAGGATGGCACACTGGGGCGCGCCGCGGTGCCGTCGGGTGCGTCGACCGGCGCACATGAAGCGGTCGAGCTGCGCGACGGCGACAAGTCACGCTATCTGGGCAAGGGCGTGTTGAACGCCGTGGCTGCGGTAAACGGCGAGATTTATGAAGCCCTGGTTGGCGTGGATGCAACGGAACAGCAGGCCATCGACGCCGCCTTGATCGAGCTGGACGGCACGCCGAACAAGGCGCGCCTGGGGGCGAATGCCATTCTGGGCGTGTCGATGGCCGTCGCCAAGGCGGCTGCCGAGGCCACCGGCCAGCCGCTTTACCGCTACATTGGCGGCACTTCGGCGCGGGTCCTGCCGGTGCCGATGATGAACATCATCAACGGCGGCGAGCACGCCGACAACCCGATCGACATTCAGGAATTCATGATCATGCCGGTGTCCGCCACCAGCATTCGTGAGGCGGTGCGCATGGGTTCCGAGGTGTTCCACACCTTGAAGAAAGAGCTGCAAGCCGCTGGTTTATCGACTGGAATCGGCGATGAAGGTGGCTTTGCGCCGAACCTGTCTTCGGCCCGCGATGCGTTGGATTTCATTTTGAAGTCGATTGAAAAAGCGGGCTACAAACCGGGCGAGGATATCTATCTCGCGCTCGATTGTGCCTCGACCGAGTATTACAAGGGCGGCAAATACGTCATGACCGGCGAGGGCAAGTCCCTGTCCGCGGCGGAAAACGTGGCCTATCTGGCCGATCTGGTGCGCGATTATCCGATCCTGTCCATCGAGGACGGCTGCGCCGAGGATGACTGGGACGGCTGGAAATTGCTGACCGAAGCGCTTGGCGATACGGTGCAATTGGTGGGCGACGACCTGTTTGTCACCAACCCGGTTCGCCTGGCTCAGGGCATCAAGGCGGGTGTTGCCAACTCGATGCTGGTCAAGGTCAACCAGATCGGCACCCTGTCGGAAACGCTGGAGGCCGTCGATATGGCCCACCGCGCGCGCTATACCAACGTCATGTCGCACCGCTCGGGCGAGACCGAGGATGCCACGATTGCCGATCTGGCAGTCGCCACGAATTGCGGGCAGATCAAGACCGGTTCGCTGGCGCGCTCGGACCGGTTGGCCAAGTATAACCAGTTGATCCGTATCGAGGAAATGCTGGGCGAGACGGCGATCTATGCCGGACGTTCAATTCTGCGCGGCTGACGTGCCTGCGAGGGCGCGCTGACCGAAAGCGATGAAGATTTCCTGAGGGGCGTGGCGATTGCTGCGCCCTTTTTGTCGACAATTTTAAAAGTTAAGCAGGCATTAAGGGAGCGGTGGCACACTGGGGTCAGCATATCCAAAAGGGGGCTGTCATGTCTGATCTACTGTCACCCGTATCCTCGGTCGGCGCGGGAAGCTCGGCGCGAGAGGTGTCTGTCGGTGGCCACGCGGGAAGCTTTGCCGCGCATCCCAAGGGGGCCGAAAGCGCGGCGGCGGTGCGGCCCGTCGACCCGGCGCGGGACGCGCGCGATGCCCGCATGGATCGTCAACGCGATCTGCCTGTCGGACCGCCACCGACATTCCAGATCAATGTTCTGCAGGATATCCGCGCCTCGCAGCTTGATCCTACGCCCGTGCACGACGCGGAAACAGCGGATGTTGAGACGCCTGACGACGCCACGAAAGCCGGGCCCGGCAAGGACGCTGGCGCGCGGAGTGAGGCGGATACATACCACACAATGTACAAAAATACGGACCGCAACCCCGGTGCCGATGCCACATTGGATCGCAAGGTCTGATCGGGAATTACTGCGGTTTGGCGATGGGTTGTGAGGTGTCCTTCCCGGCAGATGCCAAGAGGCGGGCCTTGTCGGTGACGCTCGCAAAAAAGACCGGCACGTCGGGAGTGAACGTGCCGGCCAAAGAAGTCGCCTGTCCGTTGTCGCTGAGAACCCTACTCGGCCGCCTTTGCCATCGGGTTGTTGGGGTGCATCGTCCAATCGGCGGGCGTATCAGAGACGATTTGCCCCGTTCTTTCGTCCAGGGTGCCGGGCAGTAGCTGCTCCATGGTGATGCAATCCTCTACAGGACACACATTGACGCAAAGGTTGCAGGCCACGCATTCGTCGTCTTTGACGGTAAAGACCCGGTCCTCGGACATGGCGATGGCTTGGTGCGAGGTGTCCTCACACGCGGCAAAGCAACGGCCGCATTCGATGCAGAGATCCTGGTTGATCTTGGCTTTTGCCACATAGTTGAGGTTCAGATACTGCCAATCGGACACGTTCGGAACCGCGCGGCGCACAACCTGATCGACTGACGTAATCCCTTTTTGATCCATCCAGAGGCTAAGGCCTGCCGTCAATTCCTTGATGATATCAAAGCCATAGGTCATAGCCGCCGTGCAGACCTGGACCGAACCGGCCCCCAGCGACAGGAATTCCGCCGCATCACGCCAGGTCGTTACGCCGCCAATGCCGGATATCGGCAGATTGGCGGTTTCCGGGTTGCGCGCGATCTCGGCGACCATGTTCAGCGCGATGGGCTTGACCGCCGGGCCGCAATAACCGCCATGCGTGCCCTTGCCGTCAATCGTCGGCTCGGGCGCGAAAATGTCGAGATTGACGCTGGTGATCGAGTTGATCGTGTTGATCAGACTGACCGCATCTGCCCCGCCCCGGTGGGCAGCAGCGGCGGGTGCGCGAATGTCGGTGATGTTGGGCGTCAATTTCACAATGCAGGGCATCCGCGAGTGTTTCTTGACCCAACGCGTCACCATTTCAATGTATTCAGGCACTTGGCCCACGGCGCTGCCCATGCCGCGTTCGGCCATGCCGTGCGGACAGCCGAAGTTCAACTCGACACCATCGGCATCGGTCTCTTCGACGCGGGCAAGGATGGCTTTCCAGCTTTCCTCGTCACAGGGCACCATCAAGCTGACGATCATCGCGCGATCTTTCCACTCGCGTTTGACCTTCTTGATTTCCTGCAAGTTGATTTCCAGCGGGCGATCGGTGATCAACTCGATGTTGTTCAGCCCCAAGAGCCGCCGATCCGCGCCATAGACCGCGCCGTATCGCGGGCCGTTGACGTTGACCACCGGCGGCCCCTCGGAGCCCAGGGTCTTCCACACAACGCCGCCCCAGCCCGCCTTGAAGGCGCGTACGACGTTGTATTCCTTGTCCGTTGGCGGCGCAGAGGCCAACCAGAACGGGTTGGGTGATTTGATTCCGGCGAAATTGGTCGTCAGGTCTGCCATGATGATGTCCTCGGTCGCGCGAGCCTCAGCCCGCTGCCCCTGTCAAAGTCGCGTGAATATCCTCGGCGGCATCGCGCCCCTGCTGAACGGCGGTCACGGTCAGATCCTCGCCGCCGGTTGCGCAATCGCCGCCCGCCCAAACGCCCGCAAGGCTGGTGCGCCCGGCCGGGTTGATCGCGATCTTGCCGCCATCCAATTTCAGGACCGCAGGCGCACCGCTGAGGGTTTGGCCAATCGCCTTGAACACCTGATCGGCGCGCAAGCGGAAGGTTTCGCCGGTCGGTTCAAGGCCTTTTTTGGTGCTGCGGGTATAAGAAAACTCGATCTCCTGCACCTTGCCCTTGCCATGAATGGCGACGGGCATGGCGTTGGTGATGATCTTGACGCCTTCGGTTGCGGCGTGGTCGAGTTCATAATCCGAAGCCGCCATCGCCTCGCGGTCGCGACGGTAGACCATGGTGACGTGTTCGGCCCCCAGAAGGCGCGATTGCACGGCGGCATCCACGGCGGTCATGCCGCCGCCGATCACCACGACGTGTCGCCCGATGGCAACTTGGTTCAGGTCGTCAGATTGACGCAAATCCTTAATGAAATCAACCGCATCACGCACGCCTTCAAGGTCTGACCCCGGAATGCTCAGGGCATTGACCCCGGCCAGACCCATGCCAAGAAACACGGCGTCAAACTGTTCGGACAGCTCCTCAAGCGAGATATCCTTGCCCAGTGTGGTGCCGGTGACGAGGTCGATACCGCCGATGCGCAGCAGCCAATCGACCTCGGCCTGGGCGATGCCGTTGGCGGCTTTATAGGCCGCGATGCCATATTCGTTCAGTCCGCCGGGTTTGGCGTGCGCATCGTAAAGGGTCACGTCATGCCCCTTCATCGCCAGGCGATGCGCACAGGCCAGACCTGCCGGGCCAGCGCCGACGACCGCCATGCGTTTGCCGGTTGCATTGGCGCGGGTGAACGGGTGCTCATTGGCGAGCAGAAATCCGTCGGTGGCGTAGCGTTGCAGGCGGCCGATCTCGACCGGGTTCCCCTCGGCGGTTTGGCGCACACAGGCCCCTTCACACAGGGTTTCAGTGGGGCAAACCCGCGCGCACATTGCCCCGAGGATGTTCTGCGCAAAGATCGTCCGTGCCGCCGCCTCGGGCATTCCGGTCTGGATCTGGCGGATGAACAAGGGGATGTCGATGGCCGTCGGGCAGGCGGTGATGCAGGGGGCATCGTAGCAGAAATAGCACCGGTCCGACGCCACACGCGCCTCATGCGGGTCGAGGATTGGATAGAGGTCATCGAAATGCGCGTCCAGAGTCGCGCGATCAAGACGCGACGGCACGATGCCTTCGGTCTGTGGAGAGTTGGTCACGGGCTACCTCCGGGGTTGGCTGGTGTTTTCCCCAGAGTGGCACAGTTGCAAATTTTATCAACTGGTAAAAATGAGAGGCGCGCGAGATTTTTCCAGGTCAGGCGGGGCCTCGAACACGTTGGGGGAAAGCGCGCGGGTTGGTTGCCAGATGCCGACGCCCAGGAGAACCAGACCAACGCAAAAAGGGCGCGGCCCCATGGCGCGCGCCCCCGGCGTGTCGATGGCGTGTCGATGGCGTGCGATCAGAACTGGGCCAACCGCTCGGTCAGGAGGGTATAGAAAGCGTCCGCATCGAGATCGTTCACAAAAAACGCGTTGGGCGCGCGATCGGTCACGCCCCACCAATCCGCAACCGTCATGCCCAAGGTCAGCGCGCTGGTGGTCTCGATTTCGACGTTGATCTGGCGGCCTGAGAAAAGGTCGGGCTGGATCAGATAGGCAATGGTGCAAGGGTCGTGTAGTGGCGCACCTTCTGAGCCATATTTCTCCATGTCGAACCGTTCGAAGAAATCGGTCCAACTGGCCACGGCGGGGCCGACACGTCCCGGCAAGGCGCGGAATGCGTCGATTCTGGCATTGGTCGTCAGGGCCTTGTGGGTGACATCCAGCGGCATGACCGTCAGCTTGACACCGGCGCGGAACACGATGTCCGCGGCTTCCGGGTCGACATAAATGTTGAACTCTGCGGCGGGCGTGACATTGCCACCCTCGAAACAGCCGCCGCCCATCAGCACGATCTCAGCGATCCGCGGGATAATGTCGGGCGCGCGCTGCATGGCGGTGGCGATGTTGGTCAATGGCCCGATGGGCACCAGGGTCACGGTGCCGCCGGGTTCCTGCCGCAGGGTGTCGATGATGAAATCGACCGCGTGTTGTTCTTGCAACGGCATGGTCGGGTCCGGCAATTCGATCCCGTCAAGCCCGGTTTTGCCATGAACATATTCTGCGGTCACCAAGTCACGGTTGAGCGGGCGGTCACAGCCGGCGAACACCTTGACGTCGGGACGCTCGGCCAATTCGCACACGATGCGCGCGTTCTTCGTGGTCAAGGCCAGAGGCACGTTTCCGGCAACGCAGGTCAGACCCAAAAGCTCGACCTCGGGCGAGGCCAATGCCAGAAGAATGGCGACGGCGTCGTCCTGGCCGGGGTCGGTATCGATGATGATTTTGCGCGTCATTTGAGGGCTCTGACTGAGGAATTGGGGGATGGCGCGACGCTAGCCTGACGCTGATCCTTTGTCGAGCCATCATGCGCGGAACACGGCATGATGGAAATCTTGCCGTAAAATGGCCGCGTTTTGCTGGCAATTTGGGGCAAATAGCGCATATGGACACCACTATGACTTTTGCACGCGTGCCTCGGATGAAAGACGCCATGCCCCCTGATGTTTTCATACCCGGCCCAAGAACCGGGCGTCAGTTTCGCGATGCCCTCGGGGCGTTTGCGACCGGCGTTACGGTTGTCACGGCACAAAGCGCGCGTGGCCCCTTGGGGATCACGGCGAACAGTTTCGCGTCGCTGTCGCTTGATCCGCCATTGGTGCTTTGGTCGCCCGCCCGCGCCTCGCGCAGGTTTGCCACCTTTGCCAGCGCGCAATATTTCGCCATTCACGTCATGGGCGCCGAGCAAGCCGAGTTGGCCGGGCATTTTGCGCGGCAAGGCCATGATTTTGACCTGCCAGATGTGCATATGAACGCCCAGGGTGTGCCGATCCTTCAGGGATGCCTGGCCGTGTTTGAATGCCGGCAAGAAGCCGTCCATGAGGGTGGCGACCATGCCATTGTCGTGGGCCGGGTTTTGGCCGCGCAGCATACTCCTGGCGCACCGTTGCTCTTTCATGGCGGCCGGTTTGGGCAATGGTCATCCTGACCAGAGCAGTTGCTGCCCGCAACGGGCGGGCATATTTCGATGTATTACCCGGCGTAGATTTGGGGACCAAAGCAGTGAACTCTCAAACCCATCATGGTGCCGGTTTCGGTGCAATGGCGACAAGCACACAATCGCGGCCGTGGATTGATGACGGCGCCGATGCGCCCTTCGTCTTTATTGACCGATCCCTGGGGTACCCGCTGGTTTCCGGCCAGCCGTCAGCTTTTGTCGGTCACCGAATGGCGGTTCCCGGCGATGCGCGTCCACGGGGCCTGTGGGGCGAATGGACATGGGACGGCGCGACGCTGACGGCGCAGGTTGAGCCCTTGGGGTATTTCAGCCTTTTTGTCTATGTCAAAGGCGATCAAGTCGCTGTTTCGCCATCGCTTGTTCAGCTTCTGGCGCAGGGGGCCGACGCCACGGTTGACGAGGTCGCCATGGCGGTTTTTCACCGCGTGGGCTTCTTTGTCGGCAACGATACACCCTTTGAGCATATCAAGGTCTTGCCGCCGAATGGCCGCTTGATCTGGCAAAACGGTCGCGCCCGCATCGAGGGCGGCGAGCCCGTGCCGCAGGCACAGAAGATCAGCCGCGAGAATGCCGTCGAGGCCTTTATCGAGGTGCCCCGCGCCGCCATTCGCCGCTTTTTGCACGCCTGGGATGGGCCGATTGCGCTGCCTTTGTCGGGGGGGCGCGACTCGCGTCATATCCTGATGGAGATGGTTTACCAGGGGCGCAAGCCGGACACTTGTTTGACCTTTCATCATGGTGGGCGCGCGCTGAACAACGAGGTTCAGGCCGCTCGCGCCGTGGCGGACCGGGTCGGCGTTCGCCATGCGATCCTCGGCCATCCGCGCAAACGTCTGCGTGACAGCCTGCGTGGCCTTCTGATGACCCAGCTTTGCGCCGATGAACACGCCCAGATGATGCCAATGCACGATTATCTGAGCGGCAGCGCCGCGGCGGCAATCGACGGCATCGGCGGGGATATTCTGACCAACCCGGATGACTGGGCGGCCGGCTTCATGGAACGCGCGCGCCGCGACGACTATGAGGGAATCGCACGCGGCATGGCCGACGGCCATGGTGGCGTGATCAGCCGTCACGGCCATCACGGCGGCGCAGGCGCGGTGTTCTCGCCCGCGTTGGAGGCCGCCGCAATCGACCGCATCGCCACCGCCGTCCGGGCCTATGACGCCGCGCCCGACCCGTATCAGGCGTTCTGGTTCTATCATCGCACGCGCCGCGAAATTTCCTTTGTTTCCACGGCGGTTATGGGCGGCGCGGCAATGGTGTTCTGCCCCTATCTCGACCCGGATTTCGTGGATCTGGGCCTGTCGCTGCCCTGGTCGGTGACCTGCGATCAAATGCTGCACGATGATGCGATTGCGCGCGCCTATCCGCAAATTGCTGACATCCCGTTTGCCGTGGGCTTTACCAGTCAGCCGATGCCGCGTCTGCGGGCCAGCCGGTTTGCCAATGCACTGGATACGGTGCGAATTGCCGCAATGGCAGGGCAGGGACGTCGTGCAAGCGGGATTGCGGCGGCGCTGCAAGCCACCCCGCTCCGGCGCGGCCCGTCCGATATTTACCGCCTGCATCGTGATTTTGTCAGTAACATGGACAGCGCCGAGGCCAAACGGCTGCTTGCATTGGGTGCGACGCTGTCAAAATCCGCCGCAAAAGGCGAGAAAGTGGTCAGTCATGTCCATCTCGGCCGCTGAAGTCCTCTTGAACCGGCTGCGAATCTTCGCGCGCAAGCGGCGCGCAGAAACGCTGCGTGCCAAGGCAATGGGACGGCCGTTTTCGGCTGGCGCCAAAGAGCGGCTTTTGCTGGTCACCCAGCCCGAACGCATCCCGCAAAGTCAGGTTTTCCCGTTTCACCATTACGCCGCAGACCTGGAGCGCCTCTATGGCGCCGAGGTGCGCGAGGCTGATCTCTGGGATGTTCTGGCCGGAAAACCGCAGGTAGCCAAGGCGGCAAGCGTCGTCCTGTTTCAGACCCCGTTCGACATTGCCGATGCCGACCTGTTCCGCCTGATCGAGCGGTTGAAAGCCGAGAACCCGGGCGCGAAAATCGGCTGTCTGGACTGGTTCGCACCGACCGACCTTCGCAACGCCGCCCGGATGAACCCGTTGGTGGATCTCTACATCAAAAAGCATGTGCTGCGTGACCGGGCGCAATACGGCAAACCGACACGCGGCGACACCAATCTGACCGACGCCTACAATCGGCGTTTCGGGTTTGAGGAACCGGAGCAGTGCTTTGAAATTCCTGCCGGATTCATGGAAAAGCTGCTGATCGGTCCGTCCTTTGCGACGGCACCGGGGATCCTGCCAGCGCTGACGGGGTCCAGACCGCCCGTCACGGATCGGCCGTTTGATCTGCATGGGCGTTTCGCCGTGGGCGGGACGCCGTGGTATCAGGCGATGCGCGCCGAGGCCGAAGACGCGCTCACGCATATCGCGGATCTTGCCGTGCTCAAGGGGGAAGGCGTGCCTTTGCCGCGCTTCATGGTTGAAATGCGGCGCTCCAAGATCGGGTTCAGCCCGTTCGGATATGGTGAAGTGTGCTGGCGCGATTACGAATCCGTCATGGCGGGGGCGGTCTTGCTCAAGCCGGACATGAGCCATCTTGAAACCAATCCCGATATCTTCGTGCCCTGGGAAACCTATGTCCCTTTGAAATGGGACCTTTCCGATTTTGACGAGACGGTCCGTGCCTTGGTCGCTGATGAGCCGACACGAGAGAGGATCGCGCGCCAAGCCTTTGAAGTTGTGCATGATTGGCTATTGTCTGACAAATTTGCACGGGTCATGAAGCCGCTCTTTGAATAACGAACTCGGGCAAACCCGAAGCGGGCGAGCGTCGCCCTCCAGCACGCGTCCAAAGCGCGGGTCATACGGCCTTTGCGGCCGGAACAAGTGCCTGCCACGCATCATATTGAGCCTGAAAAACCCGTCCGTTCAGGTGTTGAAGAAAATGAGAGTTTCGCAACCGATCCATGACCGGGCCTTTCACCTCGGACAGATGCAACCCGATCTCCAACTCGGTCAGCCGCAGATTGATCGCCTCGAGGCTTTCGAGGGCGGAAAAGTCGATTTCATTGACCGCCGAGCACATCAAGACAACGTTCCGGATCGGTGATCCTTTGGCCGTGCGATCTTGAATCAGGTCCTCGAGAAAACGCGCGTTCACGAAATACAGGCTCTCATCGACCCGCAGAGTCAGCAAGGTGTCGTCCGTTTCTACTTTATGTCTCAAGACGTTACGGAAATGCTGCGTTCCGGGGACCAAACCAACCTCGGCGACATGAGGCCGCGATGTCTTGTAAAGATGCAGACCAATCGACAAGATCACCCCCGCCGAAACGCCGGTTTCCACGCCGAACGTCAGGGTCAGCAAGATCGTGGCGGCAACCGCGAAAAAGTCGGCGCGCGAGTAGTTCCAGGTCTTTTTCAGGATCGAAAAATCGACCAAAGACAGAACCGCAACCACGATTGTCGCGGCCAGCGTTGCCTTGGGCAGGTAGAACACCAAGGGCGTCAGCGCCACGGCGGCAATGGCCAGGCCGACCGCCGTATAGGCTCCGGCGGCGGGTGTTTCGGCACCGGCATCATAGTTCACAACCGACCGTGCAAAGCCACCCGTCACCGGGTAACCCCCTGTAAAGGCAGCGCCTATATTGGCCGCGCCCAACCCGATCAGTTCTTGGTCCGGGTCGATCCGTTGGCGCTTTTTGGCGGCGAGTGTCTGTGCGACGGAAATCGATTCCACAAAGCCAATGATCGAGATCAGCAGCGCGGGGACGAACAATTGAGCGATGAGATCCGGTTCGAACGACGGCACGGTCAAGGGGGGCAAGCTTTGGGGTACCTGACCGACGACATCGACGCCCCACGCATCAAGGCCAAAGGCCCATGCCGCCAAAGTGGTGACCAGAACGGCGGCGACCGGCCCGGCTTTGGTGAGCACTTCAGCAAGTTTCGGCCCCAGCCCAAGTGCGCGAAGTCTAGGCTTTAACCCCTTGCGTACCCAGAACAAAAATGCGGTGGCGGAGACACCGATGACCAGCGTGATCACGTTGGTGTCGCCCAGATTTTGAAGCAATGTCCACACCACGTCGACCAGGGAATGACCATGGGACGAGATGCCCAGAATGTGCTTGAGCTGGCTCGCAGCGATCAAAATCCCGGAGGCCGTGATGAACCCGGCGATCACCGGATGACTGAGGAAGTTCGCCAGAAAACCCAGTCGGAACACCCCCATGATCAGCAAGATCGCGCCCGACAAGAACGCCAAGGTCAAGGCGGCGATGGCATATCCCATGGTGCCGGTTTCGGCGATTTGTCCGATTGCGGCCGCCGTCATCAAGGAGACAACCGCGACCGGGCCGACGGCGAGGGCGCGCGAAGTTCCGAACATTGCGTAAAGAATGATCGGCACGATCGATGCATAGATGCCCGCTTCTGGCGGAAGGCCGGCCAGCAGCGCATAGGCGAGCGATTGTGGAATCAGCATGATGGTGACGATCACGGCGGCGATCAGGTCGTTTGACAAGGTCTCGCGATTGTAATCGCGGCCCCAGTCGAAAATTGGCAGGTATTTTGTTAGACGATCATACATCTCTAGACCCTTCAGCGGGTTATGAGGCGCAGTTCATGTGCGCCGGTCGGCATGAATCAAGCAGGCGCACCGGGGAAGGTGGCGTGATCTCGTATAAAACATATTCAAGATACCAAATATGACGGGCGACCAAGAAACGCAAGGCTTCTTGCGAATTGAGCGTTTCGGGCGATACCTCGGCCCGCCCCCACACTCCATGCAGAGTCGTGGATTACTGTCCGGAGAAGACGCGTCCGTCAAAAAGTTTGCGCGCGGTGCGCAGTGTGCCCGCGCCAATGACGGTGCCTGTGGCGTCCATGTCGATCAAGACCTCAGCGGCGCCGGTGGGGTGCTCGATGCGGAATTTGCCGTCGCTGGGCATCGTCGCCACGCGTGCGGCCGGGCTGTCGGGCAGGGTGCAGGCCGTCGCGACACTGACCGCCGCGAAAACCCCGATCGAGGCGTGACAGCGGTGCGGAATGAAGCTGCGGGTGTTGATCACGCCGCCTTGGGTCGGGGCCGAGACCAGCGTCATCTTGGGCACCGATTTGTCCGAGACGTCGCCGAGGTTCATCATCGGTCCGGCCTGCAAGCGGATCGATTCGAGGCGGGCTTTGAGGGCCGTATCGGCGTCGAGATATTCGCGGCTTTCGGTTCCGGTCAGGCCAAAATCGGCCGCATCCATGATGATGCAGGGCATACCGTTGTCGATCAAGGTGCAGGCGATGCCGTCAAAGACGTCGACGGCGTTCCCGCTGGGCAAGAGGCTGCCGCACATGGAACCGGCAATGTTTTGAAACATCAAGGGGATAGGGGCATGGGTTCCGGGCACGCCATCAATCGAGGCGGTGCCATCATAGCGCACGCGGCCACCGGGGGTCTGCACCCGTGCGAGGGCGACCTCGCCGGTGTTGAGCATGTGAATGCGCACCGGGGTTTCCGCGCCTTGTGCCGCGAGCAGGCCGCGCTCCAGCGCGGCGGGGCCGACCCCGGCCAGAATGTTGCCGCAGCCTTGGGCGTCGCTGACCAAGGCTTGATCCACAAAAACCTGAAGGAACAGATAATCGACATCGGCATCGGGGCGCGACGCGGGCGACAGGATCGCCACCTTGGAGGTCAAAGGGTCCGCGCCGCCAATGCCGTCGATTTGGCGGGGGTCGGGGCTGCCCATGATCGACAACAATAAGGCGTCGCGCGCCGCAGGGTCCGACGGCATATCCGAGGCGAGGAAATACGCGCCCTTGGACGAGCCGCCGCGCATCCAGAGGCAGGGAATGCCATCGACCGCCGGGTCAGACATATTTCAGGCCTTTTTCGGCCAATCTGCCCCGCATGTCATAGATATCTAGACCCAATTCGCCAGCCTCAAGGCGCAGACGCTTGGCCTCTTCGGCATCGAGGCGTTTTTGCGCGGCGGCCATCACGGTTTCCGCCTCCGCCCGTGGCACGACGCAAACCCCATCATCATCGGCAACGATGATATCGCCGGGGTTGACCAGGGCACCGGCGCAAACGATTGGCACATTCACCGACCCCAAGGTTTCCTTGACCGTGCCCTGCGCGGAGACGGCGGTGGACCAGACACTGAACCCCATGCGGCGCAGGTCGCGGGTGTCGCGCACGCCGGCGTCGATGATCAGCGTGCGGCAACCGCGCGCCATCGCGGAGGTGGCCAGCAGATCGCCGAAATAACCCATGTCGCAGGGCGAGGTGGGGGCCAGGACCAGCACGTCGCCCGCCTTGAGTTGCTCGATCGCGACGTGGATCATCCAGTTATCGCCGGGTGCGGCAGAGATGGTGACCGCCGATCCGGCAATCGCCACATCTTGTTGGATGGGCCGCATGTTGGCGCGCATCAGGCCGCTGCGACCTTGGGATTCGTGCACCGTGGCCACCCCGGCCCGGCCAAGCCGTTCGATGATCGCCGGGTCGGCGCGTTCGATGTTCTGGACAACAACAGGCATAGGGGTGGCCTTTCTGGGTGTGGTGTTTACAGCTCGTCAACCGTGCGCGGGAAGATCGACTGGAACCCTTCGGCGTATTTGCAATCGCGTCCGCCCGATTGCCCGCCCGAGTTGCGCTTGAAATGGTTGGCGCGGTTTTGCGCGACGCGGGTGTAGAAATCCCACAGGTGTTCCTGACCCTGCATGCACTCGATGGCGGCGCGTTTCTTGTCCCAGACGGGGGTGATATCGAGGAAGGTGTCGGGCTTCCACTCCATCTGTTCGGATTGATGCGGCTCGAACAGATAGACCTGCGGCGCGCCCAGGACCTTTTCGCCCGGATTGTGGCCCCAGGCCTGCGCCGTCGAGCGGCACTCCAGCACGATCTGCGTGGTTTGCATGTGGTCCGAGTTATACGGGTCCCATTTGGAGTGGCTCATCATGAAACTGGGCTGAACCTTGCGCATGATATCGACCAAGGCAAAACGGCTCTCGCGGGTGAAATCCATCGGATAGTCGCCCAGATCCATGCAGATCAGGTCGTGCACACCCAACGCGACGGCGGCTTTTTCAGCCTCATCGCGGCGCGCGGCCTTGACCTTGTCCAGCGTCATGCCGGGTTGTTTCCAAAGCTTGGCGCTTTCGCCGCGCTCGCCGAACGACAGGCAAGCAACGGTGACGTCATAGCCCATCTCGGCATGCAGGGCGATGGCACCGCCGCAGCGCCAGACAAAATCAGCGGCGTGGGCGCTGACGATCAGTGCAGTTTTCTTGGCAGACATGGATTCCCTCCGAAACGTTGCGCCGAGTGTGAAGGTTCCGGCGCAACATATCAAATGCGAAAGCCGTGTCGCGGCATAAGTTTGTGCTATGGGCGCTTCGTCCTGACGTCCTGCCGATGTGCTCAGAGTTTCAGCAATCTCTTTGCGTTTTCCTTCAAGATGAGGGGGCGTACCTCGTCTCGAAAGTCTGATTTCTCGAAATCCGCCAGCCAGCGGTCGGGGGTGATTGCGGGCCAGTCCGAGCCGAACAGCATCTTTTTCTTCAGCATGGTGTTGGCATATTTCACAAGGATTTCAGGGAAATACTTGGGGCTCCAGCCGCTGAGGTCGATATAGACGTTGGGCTTGTGCTGGCAGACCGACAGGGCCTCCTCCTGCCAGGGAAAGGACGGATGCGCGAGGATGATCGGCATGTCGGGGAAATCGACGGCGACGTCATCGAGATACATCGGGTTCGAGTATTTCAGCCGCATCCCCATGCCGCCGCGCATCCCCGATCCGACGCCGGTCTGCCCGGTGTGGAACAGGGTGATCCCGCCTTCCTCGGCAATCGCCGCGTAAAGATCATAGGCCATGCGGTCGTTGGGGTAAAAGCCCTGCATCGTCGGGTGGAACTTGAACCCCTTGATGCCGAACTCGCGCACCAGACGCCGGGCCTCGCGCACCCCGGCCTTGCCCTTGTGCGGATCAATCGAGGCAAACGGGATCAGGATATCGTCATTCTCGGCGGCGATTTGCGCGACGTCCTCGTTGTGATAGCGCCGGAACCCGGTTTCGCGCTCGGCATCCACGGGGAAAATCACCGCCGCGATCTTGCGGTCGCGGTAATATTGCGCGGTTTCCTGAATGGTCGGCAACATGCCCGAGGCCCCCGCCGGGTTCTTGAAATACTTGGCCATCCCCGCCTGAAATTCGTTGTATCCGTCATCGCGGCACGCGTCGCAGGGCTCTTCGGCGTGGGTGTGAAAGTCGATCGCGATGATCTCGTCAAGGTTGATGGTCATGGCTGGTCCTTGGGGAAGGCGAGTTTGTGCAACAGCAGGCGCAGCTGCGCGGCGTCTTGTGGGGTCAGGTCGGCGCTTTCGGCGCTGTGGAGTGCCAGGAAGGTCGGCTTGAGATCTTCAAGGCGTTGCCGGCCCGGATCGGTCAGGGACAACCGCACAGATCGGCGGTCCTCGGGTGGGATGCGCCGGGTGATATGGCCCGCGCTGACCAGCTGCTGGACCAGCTTGGTCATATGCGCGGGTTTGATTTGCAACGCCCGCGCGACCGCCCCCTGGCGCACGCCGGGGTTGAGGTCGAGCATCCAGAGCATGCTGATCTCGCCGGGCCGCACATCGGTGCCCTCGAACGCGGCAAAAAACAGATCATACATCCGCACCTGCGCCAGACGGACCAGAAGCCCCAGGGAGTGGCTCAAGGTGCCCATATCAAGGGCGTCATCGTCCGTGGTGATGGGGCGCGGTGCGTTCATCTTATGATCCGGGGCCATCCTGTGCCGCGGGGCGGGTGACTTTGGCCACGCGTTTGGACAAGAAGGCGTTCAGGCGCTCCTCGGCCTCGGGGCTGGTGGCGGTCAGCGAGGACATCAGGCTTTCCACCCACAGCCCGTCATTCGAGGCCATGTCGTTGATCCGGGGCAGAGCGTGGATGATCGCGTAATTCGACAATTCGGCGTTGGTCGCCGCCTGGGCCGCCAGTTTGACCGCCTGCTCCAGCGCCTGACCTTCGGGGACGACATAGTTGACGATGGCCCAGCGTTCGGCGGTCGCGGCATCAATGGACCGGCCGGTCATCATCAGGTCGGTCATGCGGCTGACCCCCATGAGGCGCGCCGACCGGACCGAGGCACCGCCGCCGACAAAGATGCCGCGCTGACCCTCAGGCAACGCAAAAAACGCGGTTTCATCGGCCACACGCACATGCACCGACGAGGCCAGTTCCAGCCCGCCGCCGACCACCGCACCGTGCAGCGCCGCGAACCACGGCAGCTTGCCGCGCTGAATGCGGCCAAACACCGCGTGCCAGCGACGCGAACCATGCACCCCCTCGAAGGCCGTTTTCTTGACATGCTCGGCCAGATCTAGCCCCGCGCAGAAATGCGGGCCATGGCCATGGATAACCGCCGCCCTGGCACGGGTTTCGACCTCGGTGATGACCTGATCCAGTTCCTCGATGAACGCATCCGAAATCGCATTGCGCTTTTGCGGCCGGTTCAATCCAACCAGCGCCACATCGCCCCGATACTCCAGCGTCACATACTCCATCATAACCCCAATCCGCCTTTCGTGATTCCCTGCTTAGTATCTCGCAAACTGTTTCCATGTAAACTAATCTTGGCACTTGATTGCAGGATGGCTGACGCGATTGCGGCGTTATGCAACCGCTGGCGGCCACCGAGGGTTTACCGCAACACCCGCGCCACGCTGGAACGGGTGCGCTGCTGCTCGCGTCGATCGAGCAACCTCGGGCGAGGCCGGCTCAGGCCAGCAATTTTACCATATGCTGCATGGCCAAAGCGTAGCCATGCACACCAAACCCGGCCATCACCGCGTCGGCGCGCTGGCTGACATAGGAGTGATGGCGAAAGGCTTCGCGCTTGTGGACCTGGCTGATGTGAACCTCGATCACCGGCCCCGAAAAGCTGTTCAACGCATCCAGAACCGCCACCGAGGTATGCGTCAGCGCGGCGGGGTTGATGATGATCCCGGCAGCCTGATCGCGGGCGTCGTGGATCCAATCCACGATCTGCCCTTCCCAGTTCGATTGCATCAACTCCACCTGCAACCCGCTGGCCGCGCCGACCTTGACACAGGCGGCGCGCACATCGTCCAAGGTCTCGTGACCGTAAATCTCGGGCTCGCGTTTCCCCAGCAGATTGAGGTTGGGTCCGTTCAGGATATAGATCGTTTTGCGCATCACAGGTGCCTGACATCTCAGCCGATTTTCGCAAAGCATACCCGTACCGGGCCAATCGCGCCAGCCCGGCCTTTGGGAGACGTCACAACGAGTTGAGGCATTCGCAGATCACAAATGGCACGGTGTGGTGTAGAACTGAGCGCAATCATCCGCGACGGCTGGGTCAGCGACAGGGTTTTGGGATCGAAGGGGCGTGCCATGCGGGATATTGCAAGTTTCATCGCCCTCAACCGATTTGGCTTGGGCGCCGCACCGGGTGACGCGGAACGCATCGGCAATGACCCTTTGGGTTGGGTTCTGGCGCAGATCACGCCGCACCAGACCGCGCCGCGCCTCTAT